>JAFLBX010000002.1:0-316495 GCA_017303675.1 Ignavibacteria bacterium | reverse complement strand
GGAGCTGGGGCAGCATTTGCCGGAATAATAGTTGGAGTTCCTTCGCTTAGGCTTAAAGGAGATTATCTTGCAATTACTACACTTGGATTCAGTGAAATAATCAGGGTTATTATTCAGAACTTAAATGTCATTGGCGCTTCACAGGGATTCCGCGGTGTATATATTTATGATAACGGCGTAAGAAGCCTTGAGATGGTTCCGGAGCTTAGCAATGTTGCATACAAATTTTATGATATCCCTAAATACACAGATTTTTTCTGGGCATTTTTAGTTGTAGCATTAATAATATTCGGTATTACTAACCTGATGAAATCAACCTATGGCAGGGGCTTTATCGCTGTAAAAGATGACGAAATAGCCGCCGAAGCAATGGGTATAAATACAACTAAATTCAAAGTTACAGCATTTATAATCGGCGCGTTTTTTGCTGGTGTAGCAGGCGGCTTATATGCCCACTTCCTGCAGTATATTAATCCCGAAGATTTTAACTTCCTGCGCTCAGTTGAAATAGTAGCAATGGTAATCTTAGGGGGAATGGGAAGCACACCCGGCGTTGTTATTGCCGCTATTGTTTTAACTGTACTGCCTGAATTATTAAGGGATGTACAGCAATACAGAATGATAATTTATGCCCTGCTGCTTATAATTATGATGCTGCTGAGACCACAGGGGTTATTTGGCTTAAAACTTGAGCGTAAAGCCAAAAAGATCACACCTGAGCAGCCTCCTGATGTTACATTAAAAGATTAAATTAATTACACTGATAATAATTGGATATACTGACGTTAAAGAATTGCACTATAAGATTCGGAGGATTGACAGCAGTTGATTCGCTGGATGCTGTTGTAAGGCAGAATGAGCTTGTTGGGCTTATTGGACCTAACGGCGCGGGCAAAACAACGGTATTCAATATTATTACCGGGGTGTATGATCCAACTGAAGGCGACGTTCTGTTCAATGGTGAAAGTATTGTTCAGCTGAAACCTTTTGAAGTAACCCATAAAGGCATTGCGAGAACTTTCCAGAATATAAGGCTATGTCAAAGCCTTTCAGTTAAAGATAATGTGAGGGTTTCATATAATAACAGCTGCAAGGCAAAGCTTTGGAGTTCTGTATTCCAGCTAAAAAGCTATCATGATGAAGAAAAGGCAATTGATAAAGAAATCCATGAGCTGCTGGAGATGTTTGACCTGCATGTTGATGCGGACGAATATGCCAAGAACCTGCCTTACGGCGACCAGCGAAAGCTTGAAATAGTACGCGCTCTGGCAACAAAGCCAAAGCTTCTTCTGCTTGATGAGCCTGCAGCCGGTATGAATCCTTCAGAGAAAAAGGACCTAATGCATTTAATACAAACAGTAAAAGATAAATTCAATATTTCAATATTACTTGTTGAGCATGATATGAATGTGGTCATGGGAATATGTGAAAGAATATACGTAATTGATTACGGTAAAAAAATTGCCGAAGGTAAACCGGCTGAAATTCAAAGCGATCCAAAGGTGATTGAAGCTTATCTAGGGCAACCAGCTAAATAAAGATGTTAAAAGTAGAAAACCTGCATGTAAATTACGGAGCAATTAACGCTATTAAGGGACTTTCAATAAACGTTCCTGAAAAATCAATTATTACATTAATTGGCGCTAACGGAGCGGGTAAAACTACGACTCTAAGAGCAATTTCAAGTATCGTAAAGGCAGCCGAAGGAAGCAAAATTATTTATATGGGAGAGGAAATTACTAACCTTCCAGCCCATAAAATTGTGGAAAAGGGGCTTTGCCAGGTGCCGGAAGGAAGGTTGATATTTGCCAACCTGACTGTGAAGGAAAATCTTGATATGGGCGCATACCTGCGCAAAGATAAACAGAATTTTGCTTCTGATCTTGACCTGATATTTTCAATTTTCCCCAGGCTCAAAGAAAGAATTAAACAGCCCGGCGGAACACTTTCAGGCGGTGAGCAGCAAATGCTTGCGATATCCAGGGCATTAATGTCAAAACCCAAAATGCTTCTGCTTGATGAGCCTTCATTGGGAATTGCTCCTTTGCTTACAAAGACAATATTTGAAAAAATCGTCGAGATCAATAAAACCCTGGGTATGACAATTCTGCTGGTTGAGCAGAATGCAAATCTGGCATTGAGTGTTGCTGATTACGGTTATGTAATTGAAACAGGTAACATAATCCTGGAAGGTCCTGCAAAAGAGCTTGAATCAAACCCGGAGGTCCGCAAAGCATACCTGGGTGAAGCATAATAAAAGTTTAAAAGGAATTTTCTTATTAAATCCTATTCAAAAAAATTAAATATATATAACAATGAAATTCGCTGACGGAATATCCAGACTGGGAACAGAAACAGCATTCGAAGTCCTTGCAAAAGCAAAAGCTCTAGAAGCTGAAGGAAAAAACATTATTCATTTACAGATAGGTGAACCTGACTTCCCTACCCCGAAAAATATATGCGATGCCGCAGTAAGATCTATACAGGCCGGCGATACACATTATACCGGTGCTGCGGGAACGCCTGAGCTTAGAAAAGTAATAGCTGAGTATGTATCAAGAACCCGCGGTGTTGATTTTACCGCTGATAATGTAGTTATGACACCGGGCGCAAAGCCAATTATGTTCTTTGTAATACTTGCTTTATTACAGCATGGTGATGAAGCTATGTATCCAAACCCGGGCTTCCCGATATATGAATCCATGATAAATTTCACCGGTGCGAAGGCTGTTCCTATGCCTTTAACCCAGGAAAATAATTTTAATATTGACCTGAAGGATTTTGAGAGCAAGGTTAACGAAAAAACCAGGCTTGTGATAATAAATACACCTGGCAATCCTACCGGTAAAACCATTCCCAGAAAAGATATTGAAGCTATTGCTGAAATTCTTAAGAACAGGGATTGTATGGTTCTTTCAGATGAAATTTATTCAAGGATCTGTTACGATGGAGCTGAATCATTTTCAATTACAAAGCTGCCAGGGTATAAAGATAGAACTATTATTCTTGACGGTTTTTCAAAAACATACGCTATGACAGGCTGGAGAGCCGGTTACGGTATAATGAATACCGAGCTTGCCCCTGTTATTACCAAGCTTATGGTAAACAGTAATTCATGCAACAATGCTTTCGTACAAAAAGGCTGCATCGAAGCATTAACGGGTCCGCAGGATGCTGTTGACGCTATAGTAGCAGAATTTGACAGAAGAAGGCATATCATAGTTGAAGGTCTGAACTCAATTAAAGGTTTTAACTGTTCAATGCCGGATGGCGCTTTTTATGCATTCCCGAATATTACAGGAACAGGTTATAAATCAAAAGAGCTTGCTGACAAATTATTATATGAAGCAGGCGTAGCCTGCCTTTCAGGCACTTCATTCGGCGCATACGGCGAAGGATATATCAGGTTTTCATACGCAAACTCTGTTGAAAATATCAACGAAGCAATTAAAAGGATAAAAGCAGTTTTAGCATAAATAATCCGGTTTTTCTAACCCTCCGTTTGATAACGGAGGGTTTTTTGTTTTTACAATTTGTTACAAAATATACAATTATCTGCTATTTGAAATAATTGTATTTTTAAGCAAATTTGTACAATACCTAAACAGAAAATATTATGAAAAATGCTCTCTTAGCCGTTTTAATAGTTTTCATTTTAGCGCCTTTATTTAATCATTCCCGCAGCGGACAGGTAAATTTAGACCTCATCAACACATTTGAGTTCACAAGCGAACCTTTCGATATTGTGTTATATGATAATGCTTATGTTTTAACTCCAATAGCGGTTTATCCAGTATCAATTAGGGATCCATACAGCCCCACTATTTCTGAGATCAAAGAATTTGCCGGTACAAAAAGTATAGCTTTCATCGGACATTATTGTTATGCGCTGTTTGCAAATGAAATTGCAGTATATGACATGACAAAATCACCCCTAAAGAAAAAAACGCAGATACTGACAAACGGCAGAGTTACAAAAATTGTAATAGATAACGGCTACCTGTATGCAATCAATGAAGATGCCGGGCTGCAGGTATATGACGTTAATATTGCTGACTTCCCTGTTTATAAGAATACACAGATTATACCTTTCAGCGCAAGCGGAATTGCAGTATCAAATAATATAGCTTATGTATCAAGTTCGCTTGGTCACTTGACAATCATAGGCTTGAATGATAAATCAGCATTACCGATAATCGGTACATACACTTCAGGCGGCAGCTTTTTCGAGCCTTTTATAGATGGTAACCTGGCTTATATTCCACAGGGTTCGTCAGGTGTGCAGGTATTAGATATATCAAAGCTTCCTAATCCCGAATGGCAATTCAACCTTTTTGGCAGAAGGAATTCACACCAGGTAATTGCATCGAATTTTTATGTATGGGTAGCTGATGATAAAAGCATAGAAGGGTTCTATAACGATGCTCCTAAATCATATTACTTCGCCGGGAATTATAAGTTTTCAGATAAGGTGAACAGGATAGCTGTTGTGGACGGTAAATATATTTATGTCACAACAAAGGATAAAAAGCTGAAGATATTACAGATAAATTATAAGTATTAACCGTTTGCGGATTCAGTATTTTTTTTATTTCCTTATGTAAATACAATAATTTAAAAACATCAGATAATATAAGCTCCCCTCCTGTTTTTAGGAGGGGTGTCACGAAGTGACGGGGTGGTTGCTTCTAAAACAATCTTTGATTTTAATCAACACTTCATCAGTTTTCTCAAACACTTCTGCATTTTCAAATCGTATTATCCTTATTCCCAACGAATTCATATATTCACTCCTTTCAGCATCATATTTTATTTGTTCTTCAGTAAAATGATACATACCATCAAGTTCCACTCCTAGTTTCTGGGTAGAACAATAAAAGTCAATCACAAATTTTCCAAAACTATGCTGCCTTCTGAATTTTCTGCCTTCAAGCTGACTGTTCTTAAGATATTTCCACAAAAATGCTTCTGCGGGTGTTAGATTGGAACGTAGTTCTTTTCTTCTATCTCTTAACTTATCAATATTGTGTAACTGGTTTTTGCGCATTTCTCTATTTGATAATAAAAATATAACCACCCCTAGTCCCGCTTTCAGCGGGACTCTTCCCCTCCTAAAAACAGGAGGGGAGCTATATATTCTCTAAATTACACTCTCCCATACATCTTAATTACATTCCCGCGATAAGATTTTGCTCCATCACCCATCAAAAAAAGGCATGTTTCAGCAATTTCCAAAGGAGTTACCCAAGTGGAAAAATCCTGGTTCTGCATGCTTTCGCGGTTGGCGGGAGTATCAATAACACTTGGGATAATAGTATTGAAAGTGATATTATCAGCCTTATGTTCTTCGGCAAGAGTTAACATTAAGTTTACAACTCCCCCTTTACTGAAGCTATAAGCAAACTTGCCGGCAGTTGTTTCAACTGCGGGCTTTGCGCCAACTGAAACGACCCGCCCGAAGTTACTCATTTTAAAATAACTTAGCGCATGTTTTGTAAAAAAAAACATAGTATAAAAGTTCAGCATAAGCTGCTGTTCGATAAACTCCTTATCAGTATCTGTCACACTTCGTTTTGGGTGGTAACCGCCAACAGTATTTACGAGGAAATCTATTCTTTTTTCCTGTTTTACCACGTTATCGCAAAATTCCTTCACTTCAATTTCATTTGATGCGTCACATGGCAAGCCATATCGTTTGGGCAATCCTTTGAATTCAGTTTCATCTGTTTGTTCAAACACTTTCATAAATTCAGGCATAGAGCGAACCGGTACATACACTTTCATACCCTGTGCAGCAAAATGATTTACAATAACCCTGCCCAACGCTCCTGTACCGCCTGTTACAATCGCTATTTTATCTTTATACATAATGTTATGGTGGAATTTTAATTGCCACGACCTTTAGGTCGTGGATATATTTACTGACCTTTTAACGGCTTTAGCCGCTAACTGATTTTCAATTTTTTAGGGGCTGAAGCCCCTTGAGATGCTGTCCAGGGTCCACGACCTAAAGGTCGTGGCAACTATGACTAATCCACTTTCCGTAATTTAAAAAGGTAAAGAAAATGAATTCAGATAAAGATAAATACTTTCATTGCATGAATGCATTCTCAAAATGCCTGTGTCACTGTCTTTATCTCATGCCTGGCATATCTTTCCTAAAATAACATCTTTGGTTGAGCCGGTAACGCGGTTCATATTTGCGGGATTACCGTTAATACACTCATTTGCAAGTACGGCAAAAAGTACAGCTTCTTTATTTTTTGAATTGATTCCCCCGGCTTTAAGCCTGCAGACATTAACTCCTTTAAAATAATTCTTTAAGCTTCTCATTATTAAAGGATTTTCCGCTCCGCCCCCGCTTACAATAAGCTCATTTATTTTGCATTCGGTTTCGATATAATTGCGGTAGTTATACCAGATCGAATATGCAGTGAATTCCGTTACTGTTCTGATAATATCAAATTTGTTTATCCCTTTGAATTTTTTCAGAAGTTTTAACTGAAATTCTGCGCCGTAATGCTCTCTGCCCGTTGATTTTGGCGGCGGGCTTGAATAGCCCTTATCTTTTATCAGATAATTAAATAATTCCGTATTTACTTTACCCATTAAGGCAGTTGAGCTGTTTTTATCAAATTTCTTTTTGAACAAATGGTACATCAAGCCGTCAATTATCATGTTTCCGGGACCTGTATCAAAAGCAAAAACATCTCGTTTGGCTGAGTTTTTTTTCAATATAGTAATATTTGAAATACCCCCGATATTAAGTAATGCACGGTTTTTGCTTTTGTGGGTGAATAAAATATGATCGAGGTACGGAACAAGAGGCGCACCATCACCATCAACAGCGCAATCAGCTATCCTGAAATCACCCACGGTAGTAATACCGGTTAAATTCGCAATAATTGCGGGATCGCCAATTTGCAGCGTGGATTTGACTCTATACCCGCAATAATTCTTTTTTTCAGGAAGGTGGTGAATAGTCTGCCCATGAGAACCGATAAGATCGATATTATTTGAAAGTAACTTATTCCGTTTCAATATCTTCAGAACAGCATCTGCAAATAAAGCACCCATTATTACATTCAGCCTGGTAATTCCTTCAATTCTTGCCGTATTTTTAGCGGAATTCTTAAAAATTTCAAGTCTGACATTTTGGGGAACCGGATGTTCAATAAAATCCATAATTTTAACCCTTGTACCAGCTCCGCTGCCTGTAATTTGCAATAAAACCGCATCTATTGCGTCAACAGAAGTACCGGAAAGCAGACCGATTACTGTTCTTTTATTTTTCCTGAGTAAATTGATAAGCTTTTTGTTCATAATGCTTCAAATTTATCCATAAAATGATGAATAAACCATACATTTATCAATTATAGCCATGTTTTAATATTTTATCATTGTTCGAAAATTTGATAAAAGCTATATTTGCTGATTAATTAAACTGAAAATATGGAATTTAAGATAAATAAAATTGATGCTGTAAAACAGGAAGTTGAGTTCGAGTTAACATACGCAGATCTTGCTCCCCATTTTGAAAAAGCTTTTCAAAAATATCAAAAAAAGGCTGAAATCCCGGGTTTTCGTAAAGGAAAAGCCCCCGTTTCAATGATAAAACGCATGTACGGCGATATGATAGAACAGGCTTCCCTGGAAGATGTGGCTAATGATGTTTACAAAAATTACCTGGATGAGAACCACGTCCACCCGCTTGGTGAAGCGCAAATGGTGGATATGGATTATGAAGCCAAGCAGCTATTTAAATTTAAAATAAAATATGAGATCAAGCCAGAGTTTGAGCTTGCTGATTATAAAGGTGTTGAAGTAAACAGAACCATCCATAATGTTGATGAAAAAATGGTGGATGATGAAGTAAAATACCTGCAGTCAAAACATGTTACATATGAAGATGCTCCTAAAGCAGATGGTGATGAATTTTCACTGACAATGGATGTGCAGAAGCTTGATGAAACCGGCACTGAAATTATCGGCCAAAGCGATAAAGATGTGAGGTTTTACCTTAACGATCCGCAGATCAACAAGGAATTCAAAGAACAGCTTGCAGAGATCTCTGTTGGCGAAGAAAGAATTCTGAACCTGCCGGGACAGGAAGAAGGAACTATTGAAAAATATAAGGTACTTTGCAAAAAGGTCGATAAAGTAATTTTCCCTGAGCTAAACGAAGACTTCTTCAAAAGCATTTACAAAGATGAAGAAATTAAGACCACTGAAGAATTCAGAGGAAAAGTTAAAAAAGAGCTTGAAGGGATTTATAAGAATATTGCTGACCAGGAAATAAGGAACAATATTGTCAGCGAATTGATTAAGTTAAATGAGATACCTGTTCCTGATGCACTGGTTGAAAATATTCTGAATTCATACATTGAAGATGTAAAGAACCAGAATCCAAAGCGCCAGCTTCCCAAAGAATTTGATGAAGAAGAATACAGGAAAACAAAACGCGCTGATGCTATCCTGCAGGTAAAATGGTACCTGATAAGAGATAAGATCATAGAAATGGAAAAGATCGAAGTTACCGATAAAGATCTTGAGCCTGTGATCGAAGCTGATGCTAAGAAATACAACCTGCCTGTTGAAAAGATAAAAGCAGTTTATGAAAACAATCCTGATGTAAAATACAGGGTCTTGGATGATAAGCTGATGAACTTTTTGATAGAAAATGCAAAGATAAAGGATGTAGAAAGACACGATCATTCACATGATGATGGCGGCGAACATGACCACGGAGATGAAAAGAAAAAAGAAGCAAAACCCAAAAAGCCAAGAAAAAAGAAAACTGAATAAATAAAAAAGTTTTTACTCTAAATAATTCACTAATTAGAAGGAAATAAATGAATTATCAGAAGATCATATCCGGCAATAAGCTGGAAATTGAAAAAGGCCTCAATATTGCGAACCAGCTTGTACCTATGGTAGTAGAACAGACTGCCAGGGGTGAAAGAGGTATGGATATCTATTCAAGGCTGTTAAGGGAAAGGATAATTTTCCTTGGCTTCCCGGTTGATGACCATACTGCAAGCTTAGTAATTGCTCAGCTGTTATTCCTGGAATCTGAAGATGCTGATAAGGACGTGATGCTTTACATAAACTCACCGGGCGGAAGCGTCAGCGCTGGACTTGCTATATACGATACAATGCAGTATATCAAACCAACTGTAGCAACTATCTGCACGGGAATGGCTGCATCAATGGGCGCTGTTCTTCTTGCGGGCGGTACTGCAGGCAAAAGAACATCACTTCCCCACTCAAAGATAATGATACACCAGCCTTTAGGCGGCACACAGGGTCAGGCAACTGATATTGAAATTTACACCAAAGAAATGATAAAGACCCGCGACGCACTGTACAATATTCTTTCAAGGCATACAGGAAAGGATTTTGAGACAATTAAACGAGACTGTGACAGGGATAATTTCATGACTGCCGAAGAAGCTAAAGCTTACGGGCTTATTGATAACATTCTTGAAAAAAGAATTGTTGATAAAAAATAGATTAGCGGACATACTATAAATAAAAAAGGATACTTAATTTTAAGTATCCTTTTTTATTGTTCAAAATCCTGTTGATAATTACTTCTGCTTTATAGTTTCTTTTTCTTCAGCTTCGCTGTCTGATTTATTTTGAGTGGAATCTTTCTTAGTTGCCCTGCTGATCCTTCCAAGGTTATCTTCAGTCTTATTTTCCTTAGACGGTTCATTGACCTTTTGTTTTACAACATCATCATTTTCTTCATCAATAAGAATATTCTTTTTTTCATCAGAAACTTTTTTCTTTGGCTCCGTGGATTCTTTCTTTTCCATTCCCTTGGTTTCAGAATTAAAATCACTCTTAGATTCTTTTTTCATGATCCCGTCATGTTTTCTTTCGCCCTTGGTATCAACACCTTTTTCCATATCCTTATCAAAAGATCTCTGCATTTCTATCTTTTGTTCTTCACTTACCCTGTCAGGTTTTATCTCAGGTGCAACGGTCCTGGTAGGATCCGGTTTTGCGTAAAAATCAGATGTAGTTTCAACCGGTGCAGGAGCATAATCCCCTGATCTGGTTTCACCCGGCTCTACTGCGCTGTATTCCTTCGGGTAATTACTGCTGATATCTTCACCGTCCTTCTTAACATATATGATAAGATCACCCTGGTTTGTTGATGTAACAAATTGGCGTGTTGTTGAAGTATCAGAACTGTTCATTTTTGAAAAATACCCGAAATAAACAACTACAGCTACAAGAAGAACTACAGTTAAACCAAGCGCAGGCACAAATGAAGGCCTGAACAGGCTTTCAAACCAGCTCTTTTTTTCAGGCTGATGCTTGTACACAGGCTGGTTGACCATATTGGTTAACCGTGCCGGATTTTCAGCTTCTTTTAACCTGCGCATAAGACGGTCCTCAAAATCATGCTTTGCCTTAACGCGCGGAAGTGTTCTGAGCTGGTCTCGTAATGCTTTATATTTTTCGTCGTCCTGTAACATTTTTCCTCCTTTATAGGAGATGGTCGATTCCTTTTTTTATTCTTCTTTATAAATATCTTTCAGGAGCTCCTGCAGCTTTTCTCTGCCCCTGTTGATCCTTGATTTCACAGTTCCCATAGGTAATCCGGTCATATCAACAATTTCTTCGTATGAAAAATCTTCTATATCCCTTAAAATTACTAGTTCCCTGTAATTTTCGTTAATCTGCTCAAGCGCTTTTTGTATATGAGCGCTTAAAAACTTTGAATTTGCGTCAACTTCGGGACCGCCGTAAGCCTCATCGGGCAGGTCAAAATCTTTGTTCTCATCATTATAAACATCGCTGATAGAGAAAGTTTTATATTTTTGCTGCTTTACAACCTTTGTTTTTGCCAGGTTAATTGCAATCGTGTATATCCATGTTGAAAACTTTGCAATTTCCTTGTACAGATGTTTTGATACATAGACCTTAACAAAAGTATCCTGAACAATATCATCACACTCATCATAGTTGCCTACATAGCGGTAAATGTAGTTCGTCAGTCTGTCTTTATAACGCGCTACTATCTCATTGTAGGCTTCAATTTCGCCTTGCTGAAACCGGAAGATAAGCTCTTCATCAGTCAGTTTTTTTATATTTTTTCCTTCTTGCGAAGGCGCCATCTGTATCCTATTTATTTAACGAAAAATTTGGTTTTTTGTTCCGCTTTTTATAATTTTAAGCATTTATCAGCTCTTCTACAAGTGAAGTCATCAGGATTTTAGGGTCTAACATGCTTGTTTTCAGCTTTTTATCGGTTTCCAGTATCTTCGCAAATGAATGCTCTAATGAGCTGATATTTAGCAGTTTATGGTAATTTTTTGCGAATTTTACTCTGTCACCCCACATTTTATACCTCTGGTATAAAGTCCTGCTATCCATCGTATCTAGGCCTTGTGTTTTAAAAGAAAATAGGTCCATATAATAATTACTTACCGTCGAAAGTAAATATACTTCATTTAAAGCTTTAGAATTAAGCAAATTATTAAGTATAGAAAACGCCCTGTTTTGATCTTTATTTACGATCGCTGTCATTAACTCATCCGGAGAATATTCCCTGTCATAACCAATAAATTGCAGAATTATCTCTTTTGTTAATACGGGTTCTTTTCCCTCAAAGTCATAATTACTTATCTTTTCAATTTCAGTGCTCAGCAGATCAAATGATGAAGGCACTGAAGTGATAAAAAGGTCCAATGCATCATTATTTATCTTAATATTATATGATTCGAACTCCTGCTTAACCCAGTCATACAGTTCTCTTTGAGGAAGGTCTGAAAAATCATAAAACTCTATACCTTTGATCTCATGCAGCTTTTTTTCAATAACGAATGAAGTATCAAAAGCATAAAGGATATAGGAATCCTCTGCTTTTTCTTTTGTTCTTTCTATGAATTCACTTAGCTTTCTCGAGTATTTTTCGCATCGCTTAACAATTACAAGTTTTTGCGCTGAAAAAAGCGAAGCTCCGCCTGAGGTTAGATCGAACAATTCCTGCATAGGGGTTTCATCGGCATATTTAAGGAAGAAGTTCTCTTTGTTTTCTTTCGAGCCAAAGAGCTTCTCCCTTAAAATTTCGCCTGCCTTTGATAAAAAATAATTATCAATTGATGCAATATAATATACATTCTTCAGCTTCCCTGATGAAACCTCATTACGGAAATCCTGGAATGTACGCATTTAGAGCCTTAAAATTCTTACTTTTTAAATTCTACTTTTTTAATAGTAACTTTATCTATCGGGTTATCCATTGCATCTCTTTTTACATTTTCGATCTTAAGCGCAATATCCAAACCTTTTATAACTTTTCCGTAAACAGTGTATTGTCCGTCAAGATGTGAAGCTTCGCCGGTAACAATATAGAACTGGCTGCCGCTTGACTCTCTTTTTGGATTAACCTGGTCTCCCATTCTTGCCCCGGCAAGTGAACCTTTAACGTGTTTAGCGTTAATTTCTGCAGGAACTGTATATCCGGGGCCGCCCTGTCCGTCATTTGAACGGTCGTTATCCTTGGAATTGGGGTCGCCGCCCTGTATCATAAAGCCGGGAATTACCCTGTGAAATGTTGTACCTTCGTAAAATCCTGAGTTTACAAGCTTTTTGAAATTTGCTACATGCTTGGGAGCTTCTTTTTCAAATAATTCAATTTCAATATCTCCCATACTGGTCTTTAAAACTACAATGTTTGATTCATCTGTGCTTTTTGAATCTGTTGAATCTGTCTTGGTGGTCATGCTGTCTGTTTTCTTTTGAGTGTTCTGTGTTTGTGTGTTCTGCTGCTGGGTCTGGGTTTGCTGCTGGTTTTGAGTTTGGTTCTGTGTATTTGTATCTGTTTTGTTATCTCCGCAAACGAACGCGAAAAAACTTAATGTAAATGCTGTTAATAGCATTATTTTAAAAGCGTTTAGCTTCATTTTTATGATTTCCTTTCTAGTTATGAATTATTCCTGTTGCCAATAAAACTATTATAAGTATGCCGAAAATTATTCGGTAGACTACAAAAAGCATCATAGAATGCTTTTTAATATAAGAGAGCAAAAACCAAATTGACCAGTATCCGATTACCCCTGAAACGATCGTTGCAATTACAAGGCTCAGAATTGCGCTTTCACCGCTTAACAGGGTACTTCTCTGGCTGAAAAGCTCATATACACCGCTTAGCAAAACAGCCGGTATACTGAGCAAAAATGAGAACCGGGCAGCATCTTCCCTTGTCATATTGCGGAAAAATGCGCCGGATATGGTCGATCCTGAACGTGAAGCTCCCGGGATCAGAGCCATAGCCTGAAAAATACCGATTATGAATCCATCCTTAAAGCCAATGCTGTTTATATCATGTTTCTTTTTGGTAAACCTGTCAGCTATCATTAAAATAATTGAAAAAAACATTAAGCTGGCAGCTACAATATACATATTTCTGAACTGATTTCGTATCAGGTCTTTAAGCAAAAAACCCGCAATTACTATAGGGATTGTACCTAATATTATCATTATAAGCAGCTTAGTATCTTTACTGCTGTAATCTCTTGTTTTGATACTGGTAAACATAGATCTCGTCATGTTAATAAGGTCATTACGGAAATAAAGGATTATAGCTATCATAGTACCGACCTGTATTACTGCCGTATATGATGCCCCGATATCACCCCAACCAAAGAATGATGGGATTATCCTCAAATGCGCTGTACTGCTTATCGGCAGAAATTCCGTTAATCCCTGAACAACACCCAGTAATATAGCTTTTAAAATTTCCTGCATTAATTGATATTAAATAAAATTCCAAGCCTGGCGCCAATGCCGTACCCTTTTAGATCTGCTTCTGTAGTTGAATTCGGCGCTTTTAATATTTCCCCATTTTCATCCTTTAACTTACCATACATATTTGCAAAAGCGAACCCGCCTAAATAAACATAAAAATTTTCTGAAAATTTAGGGAGAAATGTAACATTCAACCTGAATGAGGGACCTGATGAAGTATATTTAAGGGTTGTAGAGTTGTTGATCTTATTATCAAGCTGCTGAAAGTGATAACCAATTGATCCGCCGAACTTAAAGTTATACTTCTGCTTCCTTAAATTATAGTTCACAAATAAGTATGGCTGGTGATTGGTTATTGTATAATCAAATACAGCCGGCGAATAAACATAACTTAATCCGCGGATATAATATGAATAATCAACCCCTGCTGATACGGTTTTCGAAATATCAAACTCTGCTCCGCCGTAAAATTCCACACCTGCGTTAAATGATTTTATGCTGTCAGAAGTACTGTATGGAATACTGGCGACCAGGAAATCCCTGAACTCAGGTGTAATTCCATACTGAATTCCCATACCGGTGAAAAAGGAAATTTGTTTTTTCTGCTTGACCACTGTTTGAGAAAACAAAGCAGCATTTATTAATATAAATGCTGCTATAAATGTAAATATTTTATTTTTCAAAAATTAAATATCCAGATTTTTTACGTATTTAGCGTTCTTTTCTATAAATGCGCGCCTGGGCTCAACTTCTTCACCCATAAGTGTTTCAAATACTTTATCAGCCGCTACTGCGCTATCGATAGATACCTGCAATATTGTCCTTGTATCAGGATTCATAGTAGTGGACCAAAGCTGTTCGGGGTTCATTTCACCAAGACCTTTGAACCTTGAGATGGCGAATCCTTTGCCTTTTGTTACAACTTCACCAGCTTCAGTTACTTCCGTTTCAGAAGGCTCAGTTTCTTTGACTGATTTGGTATTAATTTTAAATCTTTTCAGGATCTGTTCTTTATCGTTTTCATCGTAAGCATAATGTTCTTCCTTGGCTATTTTGATCTTATATAAAGGCGGCTGCGCAATGTAAAGCCTGCCGGTTTCAATTATCTCTTTCATATGCCTGTAGAAAAATGTGAGCAGAAGTGTACGGATATGAGAACCGTCTACATCGGCATCGCACATAAGGATAACTTTTCCGTAGCGAAGCTTTGATTCATCAAATTCATCTGAATTACCTATACCTGCGCCAAGTGCCGTAATAATAGATTTTATTTCATCGTTCTCAAGAACTTTGTTCATCCTTGCTTTTTCTACGTTTAGTATCTTTCCTTTAAGCGGAAGGATAGCCTGGAAACGCCTGTCCCTTCCCTGTTTGGCTGAACCACCCGCTGAATCACCCTCTACAAGATAAATTTCGCAATGGTCCGGGTCGCTGATTGAACAATCTGCAAGCTTTCCGGGCAGTCCCGAAAACTCTAGCGCATTTTTACGCCTGATAAGCTCTCTTGCTTTCCTTGCAGCTTCCCTTGCTTCTGCTGCGCGGAGGCATTTTTCAATGATCTTCTTTGCAACCGATGGATTTTCTTCCAGGTATGACTGAAGCTGCTCGCCTACAATTGTTTCAACAATACTTTTTACTTCACTGTTTCCCAGTTTTGTTTTAGTCTGTCCCTCAAACTGCGGTTCAGGCACCTTGGTGCTAATAACGCATGAAAGCCCTTCGCGGAAATCATCTCCTGTAAGCTGTATCTTATCATTCTTAATAATATTAGCTTTTTGTCCGTAATTATTCAGTGTCCTTGTAAGCGCTGTTTTAAACCCAACTAAGTGCGTACCGCCTTCATGGGTATTGATATCATTAACATAGGTGAAAATGTTATCATTATAAGTTTCATTGTACTGGAATGCCACTTCAACCTGGGTATTATCTCTTTCACCTTTAATAAAGATAGGCTCCTTCATGAAGGATTTGCGCGAAGAATCGATATACTTTACAAATTCTTTAATACCGCCTTCAAAGTGGAAAGTGTTTTCGCGTTTTGATCTTTCATCCTTTATCTTTATGGTAACTTCCTTGTTCAGGTAAGCAAGCTCTCTTAAACGGTCCTCGAGAATTTCAAACTTAAAGTTAACGGTATTGAATATAGTATCATCCGGCATAAAGGTTGTTTTTGTACCTGTAACTTTAGCATCAACTTTACCGATCTCCTTAACCGGTGCTGTTGGTACGCCTGCTTTATATTCCTGGTAAAATATTTTGCCGTCCCTTTTAACTTCAACTTTCAGCCATTTGGATAGAGCATTCACAACCGATACACCAACGCCGTGCAGACCGCCGGATACCTTATATGTATTCCTGTCAAATTTACCGCCTGCATTAAGAACGGTCATAACAACTTCAAGGGCTGATTTCTTTTCCGTCGGGTGCATACCTGTTGGTATACCGCGGCCGTTATCTTCAACTGTTATTGAGTTATCTTTGTTTATTGTAAGTGAAATCTTATCGCAATAACCGCCTAAGGCTTCATCGATACTGTTATCTACAACTTCGTATGCAAGATGGTGCAAACCGCGGCTTGATACATCTCCGATATACATAGCCGGTCTTTTGCGGACATGTTCGAGTCCTTTTAAGACCTGGATACTTTCTGCGCCGTACCCGCCTTTTACTTCTGTCTTCTTATCTGTTTTTTTATTTTTATCTGCCATTACTTAAATATTATATCCTTTAATTTTTTATTTTCGCTCAATAAGTTATTTACTTTTTCAAGTATTTCCTGCTTCATTCTTGTCAGCTCAAACCTTGAAACCGGGTTTACCACGTTTACGTACAGCACTCCGTGCTTTTTGAATGATGGCACTGCAATTTTTCCGATCTTTTCACCTACAGCAGTATACCAGAAATCAAACCTTTGTTTTTTTTGTTTTTTGATAGCACCGATAAGGTCAGCTATTTCATCATTTAAAGTGGATTGTTTCCTGTTATGTTTTTTAAAATCAATTAACATTATCCACCGCCCCGTTCACTATATTAAATGACCTGGTTTCTGAAAAATTCTTTTTCAGTATCTCAAGGTGGTCAATATCAGTAGTTGTAATAAAAACCTGGTTAAAATCTGTTATCAGTTCAGAAATTCTTGCTATCCTGGTTTTATCAAGCTCAGAAAACACATCATCTAAAAGCAGTACAGGTTCGCCTGAATTTGTATGATCAAGATTGCTGTTAATATACCCAAACTCTGAAAGCTTTAGAGCGACAACAAAAGTTTTGTGTTCACCCTGCGAAGCGAATGTTTTCATGTCAAATAATTCGCCCTGTTTATTCATGCTGAAGAGGTAATTATCCCTGTGCGGACCCGCAAGTAAAATTCCCCTTTTAATTTCCTGATCAAGCTTTTCTTCAAGTGAGCTTTCAAGCTTACTTTTAAGCAGTTCTATGCTGTATCCTGTTATTTCATTTTCATCCAGTATTTCACTTTGATATGAAATTACGGGAATATATTTACTGCCAACTATACGGTTAAAACAGGAATTGATGCTTAACTTGAATTCTTCTATGAAATCCATCCTGCGGATCATGATCTTAACGGCCAGATCCAGAAGCTCTGTATTCCATACACTGACCAGGTCTTTTAGCTCTTTTAAAGAATACCTTTTAACCGCCAGGTTTTCTTTAAGCAATGAATTTTTCTGCTTGATAATTTTAGAATATTTCCTCAGGTCGCTTAAATATACCCTGCTTACCTGTGATATCAGCAGGTCAAAATTCCTGCGTCTATCCTGCTGAGTGCCCATAGTAAGCTTCAGGTCATATGGTGAAAGCACTATTAGCGGGAACCTGCCTAAAAATTCATTTGAGCGCGTTACCCTGTCATTATCAAGAATAACCTGCTTAGAGCTCTCTTCTTTGTGATAAATAACCTTAACCCTGCTTTTACTGTTAACCCTGTTTCGGAAATCTCCGGTAATTTCAAAAGCATCCGTTCCGTATCTTACACAGTCAGATTCTGAATTCAGCAAAAAGCTTTTTGTATAACAAAGCAATGAAATTGCTTCGAGAATATTGGTTTTGCCGTTTCCGTTTTCTCCGTATATAAAGTTCAGTTTTGGGCTGAATGAGAAAGAACAATTGTTGTAATTTTTAAAATCAGCCAGGTAAAGCTCTTCTAATATCATATCAAAGGGTTTTCCTATCAGATATTTCTAACAGGCATAACAAGCATCATCAGGTCTTCATTTTCTCGCTGCTCCGATGGCCTTATTATTGATGCTTTCAAAGGAGTACTGAAATCAAAAAGTAATTCATCACTATCGAAATGCTGCAGAGCCTCAAGCAAATACTTACCGTTGAATGCAATTTCAAATTCATCTGCTTCGGTGAAGCTGCAATCTATGGTTTCATCTGCATCTGTTCCGTATTCGTTGTTTGCCGCCCTTACTTTAAGCTCGCTTTCGCTTATGCTGAACGAAGTTTTGTTCGTAACCTGGTCAGAAAGGATTATACTTCTTTTAACCGAGCCTATCAGCTCGTTTTTAGCTACCTTTAATATTTTTTCGTTATCATTGGGTATTACTGATTCATAGTTAGGAAATGTATCATCAATAAGCCTTGAGTGAATTGTAATATTGCCGAATGAGCATTTTAGGAATTCATTGCTGAAGAATACTGATACTTTCTGTGATTCACTGATTTCTTCGCCTTCTGCCGAATCACCCTGCTCTGCTGATGTTTTTGATTTAAAGAGCCTTGTCATAAGCTGGCAGGTTTTTATAGGCACCAGCATGTTGGTCTTTTCGCCGGAGTAATCAAAATTATTGTTGATGATTTTCACCAGCCTGTGGCCATCTGTAGAAACAACTTTGAACTCGCCTTTTTTTATCTCAAAAAACACACCATTCATGCTTCTGCGAAGCTCATCTGTGCTTGCTGCGTGGATGGCTTTGGGCAAATAGCGGGTTATAAGCGCTCCTGATATATCAATTTCCTTTGAGCCTTCAACTTCAGCAGGCATCGGGAAGTCGTTGGGATCTTCGCCTGTGAGTGTCCACTTTCCGCCCTTGGTTTTGATAATGGTCTTAAATCCATTTTGCAGATCAAAGCTCAGTTCCTTACCCGATAAATTTGTGAGAAGGTTTTCCAGCTTCTTTGCAGGAAGTGCAACCTGCCCGTCACTTTTACCATCAACGTTAATCTTGATTTCTATATAGACTTCAAGATCAGAACCTATCAAAGTAAGTTCTTTTCCTTCGAGACTGAAAAATATGTTGCTTAAAATAGGTAAAGTGGAACGTGTTGGAGTAACAGTAATAACTTTATTTATAGCGCCGATGAGATCATTGCTCTTAACAGTGAACTTCATTAAACCTCCCAAAAATTGCTTAATTTTACAAATTTACTGATTTTTCTTATCTATTTCAATCGATTAATTTAGGGCTTCTTCCGGTGTTTTGAAAGTATTTTGTAACTTTCACGGCAGATTCAACTGCCATACGCTCCCTGCTTTCAGATGTTTTACCGGCAAGATGCGGCGTAAGCACCAGATTTTTAAGCTTCAGGAATTTTTTATCAAAGCCCGGCTCCTGCTCAAATACATCAATACATGCACAGCGCAGCTTTCCTTTTTTTAAAGCTGCAAGAAGCGCAGCTTCTTCAACTACTCCCCCTCTGGCTGTATTTATAAGTACAGAATCATTTCTAAGCAAAGAAATATTTTTTTTATTTATGAGGTAACGGGTTGTGTTATCAAGAGGCGTGTGAATTGTAACTATATCAGAGTTTCTAAGCAGAGTATTCAGAGGTATAAATTCTATGAACCTGTATTTTTTCTTCAGGCTCTCTTTTATATCATTGCCTATTATTTTCATGCCGAAGGCTTTTGCAAGA
Source organism: Ignavibacteria bacterium (assembly GCA_017303675.1). Taxonomy (NCBI): domain Bacteria; kingdom Pseudomonadati; phylum Ignavibacteriota; class Ignavibacteria; species Ignavibacteria bacterium. The sequence continues at coordinate 296,845 of JAFLBX010000002.1, read as the reverse complement.
ACTGCTACTTTTGAACCTATCCTTCCGACTCCGATTATGCCGATCGTTTTTCCTGAGAGCTCTGTATTTTTGAATAAAGAATAATCAAACGTACCTTTTTGCATTTTTGAATTTGCGGGTACTATATTTTTTACAGCAGCAAGGATTAATCCCATCGTATATTCAGCAGCAGAGGTACTGTTAGCGCCGGCAACATTCATAATATCAATGCCGGCTTCTGATGCTGCGATTGTATCGATATTATCAAATCCCGCAGATACAGTGCAAATAAGCTTAATATTTGTTTTTTTAGCTGTTTTTTGCAGGAAATTTCTGTCAATTTTCCGTACTGAACGGACTATCAATGCATCTGCTGATGAATCACTTTTAGGCGAAAGATCTTTAAGCTTCAGGATGAGTTCTTTATTAGTAAGAGATTTAAGCGAAACAACATTAAATTTTTTTTTAAGTAAATCAATACCCTGTTGATGCAGATCATCAGCAAGAAAAATATTTACTTTATTTTTCAATTAATTTAATTTTTCAGATTATTGAATTCCTTTACAAGAAGTTTGTTCAGCTCAACAAAGTCGTTCATTTCCAGGTCGCCCATATGCGAAAATCTTGCGATCTTATCTTTCATCTCAGCCTGACCGTTGGCTATCTGCACGCCGTAATTATTCTTCATAGCTTCTATCAGCTTCCCGGTTGGAATGCCTGCCGGCAGAGTGATCGCAGTTAACGAATCGCTGGGGAATGAAGAGAATAAACCAAAACCGTTTTTCAATGATTCATTCCTGAAATATTCAGCAATTTCATGGGTCCGTTTCCATTTATTTTCAAGCCCTTCATTCAATATTATATCGCAAGCTTTATCAATGCCGTAAAATAAACCTACTGCGGGAGTCCACATAGTAACGCCATCTTCTTTTACAGATCTGTATTCCTTCCTCAGGTCAAAAAAATAACGCGGCATAGGGTTTTCTTCCATCTTAGCCCTGGCTGCTTCGCTGTATGCGATAATTGCTATTCCGGGCTGAGTCATTAATCCTTTTTGCGAAGCTGAAACTGCCACATCAAGCTGCCAGTCATCAAAGCTGAACTCAATAGCGCCAACAGATGTAACCGCATCTACTATTATCAATGCATTCGATCTTGATTTTATGTATTCCGCAAGAGCTTTGATATCAGTTACTGTAGCAGTAGATGTTTCTGTGTGAGTTAAAAATACTGCTGAGTAACCTTCAAGACCTGTCTTTTCAAGATCAGAAATTTCAGCCCTTTTACCGTAATCTATATGCAGTTCATCAGCTTCAATGCCGTAAGCCTTGCAAATTGCTCCCCACCTTGCACCAAACCTTCCCTGGTTGATATAAAGAACTTTATCACCCGGCGCGCAGAAATTAATGAATGCAGTTTCAAGTGAGCCTGTGCCTGAAGTTGTTAAAATATTTAAGTTTTGTGTTGTTTGGAATATTGTCTTAAGCTTGGCGCTTAATTCTTTGTGGAAAGCCTTAAAGTCACGGCTTCTGTGATAAGTATCGAATGAAATTGTAGCTTTCAGTACATCGGGATGGACCTGTGTGGGTCCCGGGGTGAATATCTTTTTTTTGAGCAAAGATATCTCCGGTTATTATTTATGAATTCAGACTTTCGGTTATAAGTTTTACGACAGTATCTTTGCCTTCTGCGGTGATTGCTGAAAAAGGTATATAATCTTTGCAGAGCTCATCATTGCTTACAATTTTGCTTGTTCTGTAGATCTGTCTTTCCATTTTATTAGCTGAAATTTTATCAGCCTTTGTAAGGACAATTGCATAGTTGATTTCGTAGTATTCAAGCCAGTTCACCATCAACTGGTCAAGATATGTAGGATCATGCCTTGAATCCATAAGCTCAAAAACCAGCTTAATATTTTTCCTGGTGCTTATATATTCTTCAACAAGCTTTCTCCAGCCTGTTTTTATCTGTTCAGGAACCTTTGCATAACCATACCCCGGAAGATCGACGAAATAGAATTCTTCGTTGATAAGATAATAATTAAGCATACGGGTCCTGCCGGGAACCGAACTGGTCTTTGCTAATTTTGCTTTATTGCAAATCTTATTGATAAGGGATGATTTTCCCACATTAGACCGGCCAATAAACACAATTTCAGGTAAATGAGCAGTTGGTAACTGGCTCAGATCTGATACGCTATTTACAAATTCAGCTGTTGTTATTTTCATTAACTGATAAGTTTTGCTTACCTTTTATTGTATTAATTACTCAGCTGCCTCTTTTTTCTTCCTGCCCTTTGTAGTCTTTTTTACTTCAGTATCAGCTGCCGCTTTTTTGGTCTTTGTAGTTTTAGTAGTTTTTGCTTTAGGTTTAGCGCCTGTTTTTGATTTACCTTTGGTTTCTTTTTCGGAAGTTTCGGTTTTTTCAGGTGTCTGTTCAGCGTTATAATCTACAAGCTCAATAATCGCAACTTCAGCGCCGTCTCCGAGGCGTCTTCCCATTTTAAGAACCCTGGTGTAACCGCCGTTACGGTTGGCAACTTTGGGAGCAATTTCATCGAACAGCATCTTTACTGCGCCTTTATCCTGAAGGAATTTGTTGACTTCTCTTCTTAAATGAACGCCGAATTCAGCTTTACCTGAACTAAGTGCTTTTCTTGATTTAGTGATAATGGGCTCAATATAAAGCCTTAATTCTTTGGCTTTAGCCAAAGTAGTTTTAACTTTTTTATGTTTTATTAAAGATACAGAAAGATTGGAAAGTAAAGCCTTCCTGTGTGTATATGTTCTTTTAAGTTTTCTGCCTTTTCTTCTGTGTATCATATCAGTTCAATCCAGCGTTTAATTTTAGTTTTCTTCTTTTATGTATTTATCCACATCCATACCAAAGGAAAGACCGTTTTCCTGAAGTATTTCGCCAAGCTCAGCAAGTGACTTTCTGCCGAAATTCCTGAACTGCAGCATCTCAACTTCCTGGTGCCTTACAAGATCACCCAAAGTTTTAATGTTTGCTGAGCGCAGGCAGTTCTGTGCGCGGACTGAAAGCTTAAGCTCATCAACATTGGTGAGAAGCATTTTCCTGATCCTTGCGAATTCAGTTTCTTCATCCTTTACCGGAGCTTTCTTTTCTTCAGTAACCTTGCCGAAGTTTTCGAACATTGCAACATGCTCATTAAGTATTGATGCAGCCTGAGTTAAAGCGTCAACAGGAATAATTGTTCCGTCGGTTGTTATCTCGAGTATAAGCTTTTCATAATCAGTTTTCTGTCCAACCCTGGTATTCAGTACTTCATACTTAACATTTTTTATCGGTGTGAATATTGAATCTATCGGAAGCATTAAAAGATCCTGCTCAGGGTCTTTGTTCTCTTCTGACGGAACATAACCAATGCCTGAACCTATCTTTAAAGTAATGCTTACATCAGCATTTTTATTTAAAGTAGCTATGTGATGGTTCGGGTTTAAAATCTCAAAGTCTTCAGTAGCTTCCTGTATATGCCTTGCGATGAAATCAAGCGGGCCTTTAAGCCTTAACTCAACTTTATTGGCACCCTTAATGTTCTGCTTGAACCTGACCTCTTTAAGATTAAGTACAATTTCAGAAACATCTTCAACCACATCTTTAATTGTGGTGAATTCATGCGGTACATTGTTTATCTTGATCCCGGTAATGGCGGTACCCGGCAAAGAAGAAATAAGCACTCTTCTTAATGCATTACCTAAAGTAATACCATAACCCTTATCAAGCGGCTGTATTGTGAAGCGTCCGAAATAACGTGTATTAGTTTCTTTTTCTAATTCTAATTTTTCGGGATACTGAATATATTGATTTGTCATGTTTATTTCTATTTTGAATATAATTCAACAATTAATTGTTCGTTGGCGTTAAACGGAATATCTATCCTTTCCGGGATAGCCAACAGTGTTCCTTTTAAAGCAGATTTATCAACAGATATCCAGCCGGGAAGCATATCATCTTTAACGCGTTTCATTGATTCATGAAATACTTTAACCTGCTTGCTGTTATCTTTTACCTGTATTGAATCACCGGCTTTTAATAAATAAGAAGGAATATTAACAGCCTGGCCGTTGATCTTGAAATGCTTATGAAGAATAAGCTGTCTTGCTGCTTTTCTTGAAGGAGCTAAACCTGAACGGTATACAATGTTATCCAGCCTTCTTTCAAGAAGCTTAACGAGGTTTTCACCTGTTCTGCCTTTTTGTTTGGAAGCCAGCTCGAAGTAATTCCTGAACTGTGTTTCAAGAACACCGTATGTTCTTTTTACTTTCTGCTTCTCTCTCAGCTGAATCGAGTAATCTGAGACTTTAGCTCTTCTTGAAAGTCCATGCTGACCAGGGGCATAATTCTTTCTTTCCACAGGGCATTTTTCAGTGAAACATTTTGTGCCCTTAAGGAATAATTTTGTCTTTTCTCTTCTGCAAAGTTTGCAGCTTGGTCCTGTGTATCTTGCCATTTATAGATATATTAAATTTTATTCTTTATACTCTTCTTCTTTTAGGTGGTCTGCATCCGTTATGCGGTATTGGAGTAATATCCTTAATACTTAAGATCTCAAGCCCTGAGGTCTGAAGTGATCTTATTGCCGCTTCACGTCCGGAACCGGGTCCTTTAATGAATACATCAACTTTTCTTAAGCCTGCATCAAGCGCGGTTTTCGCTGCGCTTTCAGCCGCAACCTGCGCTGCAAATGGTGTATTCTTTTTTGAGCCTTTGAATCCCATTTTTCCTGATGATGCCCAGGAAATTGTATTTCCTGTTACATCGGTAAGTGTAACTATCACATTATTAAAAGTTGCTTTAATATGCGCTACACCTGTGGATTCAACTATAGCTTTCTTTTTGGTTTTTTTTACCTGCTGTGTCATTATATATAAATTATGCTTTCAGTTACTTTAGTATTTAAAAATACAGAAGAGAATCTAACCGCCAGGTTACTTCTTGGCAGCAGCTTTCTTCTTGCCTGCAACAGTTTTCCTCTTGCCTTTTCTTGTCCTTGCATTGGTCTTGGTTCTCTGGCCTCTGACAGGCAGCCCTCTCCTGTGGCGTTTGCCCCTGTTAGAGCCAATATCCATAAGCCTCTTTATATTAGCCTGAACTTCAGACTTTAAAGCGCCTTCTACCTTGATCTCTGAGGTAATGATATTACGTATCTGGTTAACTTCATCATCAGTAAGATCAGCAACCTTTTTATCCTGGCTAATGCCGGTCCTTTCCAGAATTTTTTCTGAAGTGGTTTTTCCGATCCCGTAAATTGAAGTTAAACCTATTACAACTCTTTTGTTTTTTGGAAGATCAATTCCTGCTATTCTTGCCAATTGAAATTACTCCTGATAAATTTATTATCCCTGTCTTTGTTTATGTTTCGGGTTTTTGCAAATAACTCTTATAACACCTTTTCTCTTGATGATCTTGCAGTGTTCGCACATTTTCTTAACCGAACTTCTTACTTTCATTTTAGTTACCTCTTTTAATCTTTATATAAATGCCTGTAATAATTTTTGACGCTTTAAAACCGGTTAATACTGATTATTTATACCTGTATGTTATTCTGCCTCTTGTCAGGTCATACGGCGAAAGCTCAACTGAAACCTTATCGCCTTCGAGAATTTTAATAAAATTCATTCTCATTTTACCTGATATATGAGCAATAATTTCGTGCCCATTTTCCAGCTTTACCTTGAATGCAGCATTTGGCAGAGTATCAGTAATAATACCGTCAACTTTAATTGTTCCCTGCTTTGACATTAATTAACTTTAATTCTCCTTAGTTAAAATTTCAGGCTGCCCCTTGGTAATTAAGACTGAATGTTCAAAATGCGCGCTTGGTTTACCGTCTGCAGTTACATATGTCCATTTATCGCTTAACACTTTAACTTTGTACGTTCCGTAATTAACCATAGGCTCAATTGCAACCGTCATACCTTCTTTGAACTTGGCCCTGTAACCGCTGTGATAATAATTTGGTATCGGCGGGTCTTCGTGAAGCTCTTCCCCGATGCCGTGTCCAACAAGATCCCTTACAACCGAAAATCCCGCAGCTTCAACATGCTGCTGTATTGCCATAGAAACATCATTGATGTAAAATCCGTCTCTTGCATTTTCAAGTCCGAGGTAAAGGCTTTCTTCTGCAATCTTAAGCAATTTCTTCTTTGCAGGTGATACTTCGCCTATTGCGAAAGTTTTCGCTCCATCGCCATAGTAACCGTTCTTTTTTACACCAACATCAACGCTTACTATATCTCCTTCAAGCAGCTTTCTGCTGCCGGGGATACCATGAACCACCTCTTCGTTAATTGATATGCAGGAACTTGCCGGAAATATATTTTTGTGTACCTTATAACCTTTAAATGCCGGGTATCCGTTTTTGGATAATATATAATCTTCAACCAGCTTATCTATTTCCAAAGTAGTAATTCCCGGTTTAAGGAATTTTTCTATATAAGAAAGAACACCTGCTACTATTGAACAACTTTCTCTTACTGCTTCTATTTGGGCAGCGGTTTTTACCAAACCTTGCTCCTCACCAAATCCTGCTCCTAACCTCTTCTGCCTTTAATTTTACCGCTCTTCATAAATCCGTCATAATGCCTCATCACAAGATGAGATTCGATCTGCTGAAGAGTATCAAGCGCAACACCTACTACTATAAGAAGGCTTGTGCCGCCGAAGAATTGGGCAAGACCTTCAGTTACACCGGCCTGTGCAATAAATGCCGGCATTATGGCAATAATTGCAAGGAATATTGAACCGGGTAATGTGATCTTTGTTAAAATATTATCAATAAAATCAGAAGTTGCTTTTCCAGGCCTTACACCCGGAACAAAGCCGCCCTGCTTTTTCATATTATCTGAAACATCTTTAGGGTTGAACGCAATAGCTGTGTAGAAATACGTGAAGAATACTATCAGCGTACCGTAAAGAAAAGCGTAAACCATACTGGTATGATCAAAGTATTTTGAAATATCCTGCATGAACTGGCTGTTAGGGAAGAAGGTCAATATTGTGTTCGGAACGAACATTATTGACTGGGCAAAAATGATTGGCATAACACCTGCCTGGTTGACCCTTAACGGAATATACTGCGTAACACCGCCGTATATCTTTCTTCCTACAACACGCTTGGCGTATTGAACAGGTATCCTCCTCATCGCCTGTGTGACCATGACCACACCTGCAATAATTAATACAAGTCCTGCAATAATTATAAGCTCAACAATAATACTTCTTGCGCCTGAAGCAACAACCTGGTATTCATCAAGGAATGCATATGGCAGCCTGTCGATGATACCGACAAAAATGATAAGTGAAATACCGTTACCGATTCCGCGTTCGGTGATCTGTTCACCAAGCCACATCATAAAGATGGTGCCCGCCGTCATTAGAATGATACACGAAATAGTGAAAAGAACAGGTGAAACATCCGGCGAAACAATGCTAACGCCAGCAACATTTCTGCTCTTTAACTGAACACTAACTCCCCATGCCTGCATTAAAGCTACAGGAACAGTTCCGTACCTGGTTAACTGGTTAATTTTCTTTCTTCCTGCTTCTCCTTCTTTCTGGAGCTTCTGGAAGTAAGGAACAACAGCTCCTAAAAGCTGTATGATAATGGATGAACTGATATAAGGCATTATACCTAATGCGAATATAGCAGCATTTTTAAACGCTCCGCCTACGAACAGATCATACAATCCAAAAAGAGTATTATCTGACTGGTTTTTGGTTGCCTCAGCAAGCAGTCCGGTATCAATACCCGGAAGTGTTATGTGGGCACCTATTCTAACGACAATAAGGAGTAATACCGTAAATATTATCCTTTGCCGTAATTCCTGAATTTTAAATATATTTCTGAAACTGTCTACAAAACCACTCATAAAGTAATTGCCTTGCCCCCGCTTTTTTCAATTTTATCGAGCGCAGTTTTACTGAATTTATGAGCGCTTATTTCGAGTTTCTGTTTAAATTCACCTTCACCTAATATCTTAAGAGGTAATTTACCGTTTGAGATCACTCCAAGCTTATAGAGTGTTTCAGGATTTAAATTCTGGTCGCTTAATTTACCTTTATCGTAAAAACTCTGCAGCTTACCAAGATTTAAAACTTGAAATTCAACTCTGCCCGGATTTGTAAATCCAAATTTAGGTAATCTTCTTTGAATTGGCATCTGACCGCCTTCGAACCATGCTCTTACACCGCTGCCTGAACGTGAACCCTGTCCGTTCATACCTCTGGTTGAAGTTTTACCGTGTCCTGAACCAACACCTCTGCCGATTCTTTTTCTCTTTTTCTTTGAACCTTCTGCGTATTTTAAATTGCTTAAAACGTCCATTATCTTTTCCTAAAGTCTTACAATAAAGACCCCTCGTATTTCTACGAGGGGTCTAAATTTATATTAAAATATTAATTTACTTAGCGAAGTTATAAGAAGCTGAAATAACGCCGAACATATCTTCATTATCGCCGCCGCTTAAGAAGTTAAAGCCGTGTTTGAACCATCTTTCGGAGATTGTAGCATCTAAGCTAAGTCTGCCGAAATGGAAACCAGCACCAAGGCTGATTGATGATGCATTCACAACGCTTAAACCTGTCTGCTCGCCTGTTGTTGAACCTGCAGTAACTTTGTTGCTCTCTGAGTTGATACCTTTTGAGAAACCAAGTCTGCCTGTTAACCAGTCAGCGATTCTTGTTTCAACAGCCATATGGAAATTAGGAGCGATGAAATCTGTGCTCTTTATTTCGATGTTGCCTGAATCAGCTTTAGCTGTGTTATAGAAAGCTGTAACACCGCCAGCGATCTGGATATCATCCATTATTGGCCAGTTTAAGCCAACGCCGCCGCTGATGTTCATCCAGCTGTAGTTTAAGCCTGTAACTGTTGTTGAACCTGATGTGCTCTTAGGCTGGAAGCTCATTGTGTTGAATCCTAATACAGGAACGATAGCTACTTTGCTGCCTTTTGAAGGATAGATCCATCCTCTGAAGTTAGCGCCGAACTGAATACCACCGTCGTTTTCAACTGTTGTTGTTGTTGAACCAACTGTGTTTTCGCTTTTGTATTTGTTCATTCTGAATGTGAAGTTACCTTCGATCCATCCTTTTTTGATCATATAGATGAAACCTAAGTTTGCACCCATTGAGCTTGAGCTTGCATCACTGTTACCAACTAATGTATCTGATGATGTTGTTTTGCTGTTCCACATTGCAACATACGGAGCAAGTGCGATATGGAAGTTTTTGCTGGCTGATGTACCAATAAGACCCATGAAAGGAACTATTGGTGACTGAACGTTACCAGGGAAAAATGTGTTTGTGGTATCTCTGAAGCTTTCCCACATATCACTTCTTCTGTTAACGATGAAACCGAGATTCCATTTTTTGCCAACACCGAATGTAACACCAGCGTGTCCGTCGAATCCAGCACCTGTTTCAGGTGTAAGATCTGCAAATGCATAGTTTCTGTAATAATTGTTCCAAGCCGGGTTGTTCAACATATCAACATGAGCATCCAATATGAACGGTGAACCGCCTAAAGCTGTGTATCTACCAGTTCCGCTCGGTATAGACTGTGAATAAGTGCTCACGCCCATAACAAACAGTAACATAACTGCTAGAAAATGTTTTAACATTACTTTTTTTCCTCCTATAATGTTTATTAATGTTGTTTAAGTCACTCAATCTCTACTTTAATCACGATGACGTCTTTCATGATTATTTCGGTCCTGAAGTGAAAATCTTTAATTTATAACTTTTACTAAATGCTTAACTTTATTGATCATACCCCTGATCTGAGGAGTATCATTGTGTTCCTTAACTTTTGAAATTTTGCCAAGCCCAAGAGCTTCAATAACTCTTTTCTGGTGTTTCGGCCTGTCTATTGTGCTTCCTGTCTGCTGTACTTTTATCTTTGCCATTATCTCTGTTCTGTCCTCTCTTAATTCATGATAACTGTTTGTATATCAACGCCTCTTCTTGAAGCCATTGCTTTGGCATCATAGATGTTCTTTAAAGCGTTCATAGTAGCTTTTACAGCATTATGAGCATTTGATGAACCAAGTGACTTTGTTAACACATCCTGTATCCCTGCAGCCTCAAGAACAGCTCTTACGCCGCCGCCGGCGATCAAACCGGTACCCGGTGTAGCAGGTTTAAGTAAAACTTTACCGGCTCCGTATTTGCCGATAACTTCATGAGGTAATGTACCTTTTCTCAAAGGAACATAAACCAGGTTCTTTCTGGCGTCATCTGAACCTTTTGCGATAGCCGCAGATACTTCATTTGCTTTTCCTAATCCGATACCAACGTGCCCGTTGCCATCGCCAACTACAATAACTGATGTAAAGCTGAATCTTCTTCCGCCTTTTACTACTTTAGCCACCCTACCGATGTAGACTAACTTATCTTTTAACTGTAATTCGCCTGCTTTTACTTTTTTTGCCATTAAACGATATTTTCCTAAACGTTTCTAATTACAAATATATATAAAAAAAATATAAAAATCCACAATATGCTACTTTTTTGGAGATTTCTGTTCTCAGGGGAGGATTCGAACCTCCACTAACGGCTCCAAAGGCCGCTGTCCTGCCATTAGACGACCCGAGAATTTAATTTATTAATTCCAGTGGAGTTAGGGCCGCTAATATAACAAAGACTAGAACTTAAGCCCGGCTTCGCGCGCTGCATCTGCAATAGCCTTTACTCTACCGTGATAAAGGTAGCCGTTTCTATCAAAAACTACTTTTGAAATATTCTTCTCTGCAGCTTTTTCAGCTATCTTTTTTCCGATAAGCTTACTTTTATCTGTTTTGGAAATCTTTGAGGCTTCCCCTTTTGTATCTTTTGCAATTGATGATACCGAACATAACGTTTTGCCGTTTATATCATCTATCAGCTGTGCATAAACATTGCTCAGGCTTCTGTATATTACAAACCTCGGCACCTCTGCAGTTCCTGTTACTCTTTTTCTTATTCTGAGCTTTATTTTCTTACGCGGTAATAAATTTGTTTTTGTCGGCATTATAAATAAAAATTAGATTTCTTAACTTTAATAAATTTCGTGAATTATAGATTATTTAGCGGCTGCTTTACCGGCTTTTCTTCTTATGAATTCACCTTCATACTTGATTCCCTTGCCTTTATACGGCTCAGGTTTCTTTAAGGACCTTATTTTTGCAGCTACAAGTCCAACCAGCTGCTTATCAATACCTGATATCTGAATAGACGTATCTGAGAGCACATCTATTTTAATTCCTTCAGGAGCGGTAAAAATTACAGGGTGAGAAAAGCCTAAACTTAAATACAATAACCCCTGTTTAATTTCTGCACGGTAACCGATACCAACAAGCTCTAGCTTCCTGGAAAATCCTTCGGTCACGCCGTTTATCATATTTTTTACAAGTATAGCGTATAAGCCATGAAGAGATTTTTCTCTTTTCAGATCAGAACCGCGTATAAACTCTACTTCATCTTCCCTGATCTCTGATTTGATGATCGGGTTAACATACAGGCTTAATGAACCCTTGGGTCCGTTAACAGTGATATTATCGCCTGATTTTTCTACTTTTACGCCTTTTAATATTTTTACCGGCTTTTTACCTATTCTTGACATTTATTTCTGATGTTTATAACTTAAACTTTATTAAAAAATTACCAAATACTGCAGACTACTTCTCCGCCGACTCCCAGTTTCCTGGCTTCTTTATCGGTCATTAATCCTTTTGATGTTGACACAATATTAACTCCAAGGCCGTTAAGCACTTTGGGAATAGCTGTACTTTCAACATATTTACGGATACCCGGACGGCTCACTCTTTCAAGCCCAAGGATAACACCTTCACTGTTATTATATTTCAGCTTTATTACAATGCTTCCCTGTTTATTCGCAGTTTCAACAACGTTAAAATCTCCGATAAAACCGTTCTTGTTAAGAATTTCAGTGATCCTGAGCTTCATTTTGGAAGCAGGGATTTCTACTGATTTCTTTTTCGCTTTCTGAGCGTTCCTTATTCTTGTTAAATAATCTGATATTGGATCGGTGTACATTATTTACTTTATTTTACTTTTAAATTTTTTACTCAAAAGCTGAGCGCGATATATCACATACCTCGCCGAACTTTTGTATGGTTAATATATTACCAGCTGGCTTTTTTAACGCCCGGGATCTTGCCTTCAAGAGCCATCTTTCTGAAAGTCAGCCTTGATATGCCGAACTTCCTGTAAAAGCCCCTTGCTCTTCCTGTAATAGCGCACCTGTTATGAAGCCTGATAGGATTGCTGTTCCTTGGAAGCTCAACCAAAGCATCATAGTCTCCTGCTGCTTTAAGCGCTTTTCTTTTTTCAGCGTACTTATCTACTAATTTTTTTCTCTTATTTTCTCTGGCTACCTGTGATGTTTTTGCCAATATTTGCTCCTGTAAATTAGTTCAGTTTTTTAATTAAGTGATACTTCTTTTTTGATAAAAGGCATACCGAAAGCACGTAAAAGCTCTCTTGCCTCATCATCAGATTTAGCTGATGTTACAAATGTAATATCCATACCGAAATGTTTCTGAACAGCGTCAATGTTTATTTCCGGGAATATTACATGCTCTTTTACTCCAAGTGTATAATTGCCGTTGCCGTCAAATGACTTATCAGGCACGCCCCTGAAATCGCGGATACGCGGGATAGCAATATTAATAAGCTTATCAAGGAATTCGTACATCCTGGCTTTCCTTAATGTTACCTTGGCTCCTATTTTCATTCCTTCTCTTAACTTGAAGTTTGAAACGGATTTTTTAGCCTTTGCCACAACCGGCTTTTGACCTGCGATGTTTTCAAGATCTTTTACTATAACATCAACAATTTTAGGATCCTGAGTTGCCGCGCCAATACCTACATTGATAGATATCTTTTCAAGCTTGGGAACCTGGAACGGATTTTTATAGCCAAACTGTTTGGATAATGTTTTAACTACATCGCTCTTGTAAAGATCCTGCAGCCTTACAGGAATCTTTTCCTCTACAAAATCTTCCTTTACTTCAGGTTTCTTTGCAGTTTTTTTGCCTTTCGGCTCGTCCTGTTTTTCTGTTTTAGCTGCTTTTTTTTCTTTTTTCTCGTTAGCCATCTATATGAATAAATTATACTTTTAACTTACAATGATTTCGCCGCTTTTTTTACCGTAACGCATTCTTTTCTTCTTGCCTTCAGCTTCTTCTATCACCTGCATACCAAGCCTTGTCGGTTCGCCCGCTTTGGGGTCAATAAGCATTACATTTGATACCTGTATCGGCGCTTCTTTTTGCGTTATACCGCCCTGTGGATTTTTCTGGTTGGGCCTGGTATGGCGCTTTATGATATTTACGCCTTCAACAATAACTTTATTGGATGAACGGTAGATCTTAAGGATCTTACCTTCTTTGCCTTTATTGTTTCCGGCTATGATTTTTACTTTATCGTTCTTTCTTAGTTTTGTCATATTGATTATAATACCTCCGGAGCTAATGAAATTATCTTCATGAACTGCTTTTCCCTGAGCTCCCTTGCAACAGGTCCGAAGATACGGGTTCCGCGCGGTTCATTTTCTGCGTTTATAAGAACTGCGGCATTTTCATCAAACCTGATGTATGAGCCGTCTTTTCTCCTGGTCTCTTTTTTAGTCCTTACAATTACTGCCTTTGATACTTCCCCTTTTTTAACGTTGCCGCCGGGAATAGCGGATTTAACGGATACTACTATAAGATCTCCGACACCGGCATACCTTCTGTCAGATCCGCCGAGTACCCTTATGCATCTTACTTTTTTTGCACCGGAATTATCAGCAACAACTAGATTTGTTTCTTCCTGAACCATTTTATAATCCTAGATATAATATTATTTTACTTTTTCAATTACTTCTACAAGTCTCCATCTTTTCCTGGCGCTAAGCGGCCTGGTTTCCATGATCTTGACTATATCGCCTATGTTAGCAACGTTATTCTGGTCATGAGCCATAAACTTTGTTGTCTTCTTGAAATATTTTTTATAGATCGGGTGAATGATCCTTCTTTCAATTGCAACAATGATGCTCTTATCCATCTTATTGCTTACAACCTTGCCAATACGGGTCTTTCTTCTTCCTCGTTTAACCGATGAACCGTTAACTGCATCAGCTGATGCGGTAACTTCCTGGACATCCGGTGTATTATTAACTTGTTCTAAATTTTCGCTCATTGGTTAATTATTTATCCTTTTTATCTGATAATTCTCTTTCTTTCAGAACTGTTTGAATCCTGGCAATAAGCTTTTTGGTATTCTGTATGCCTTTAAAATTCTCGAGCTGACCGATTGATTTCTGGAACCTTAAATTCTCCAGGCCCTCGTTCTCTTCCTTAAGCCTGTTTTTAAGATCTGCGGTATCCAGTGTTTTTATTTCGTAGTATTTCATTCTAAATAAATATTATTATTGCCTCAAAAAATCATTGTTAAATTAATTCAGCTTACTCAGAGTAATCGTGCCTTACAACAAACTTGGTTTTTATCGGCAGTTTATGCGCTGCAAGCCTTATAGCCTCTTCAGCAATAGCTTTTGTAACGCCGCCTACTTCGAACATTATTGTTCCGGGCTTTACAACCGCTACCCAGTACTCCGGAGCGCCTTTACCTTTACCCATCCTTGTTTCAAGCGGCTTCTTGGTAAACGGTTTATCAGGGAATATCCTTATCCATACTTTTCCATCACGCTTCATTTCCCTGGTAATTGCAACCCTCGCAGCTTCTATCTGGCGCTGGGTGATCCATGCCGGCTCCATTGCCTTTAATCCAAAGTTTCCGAAAGAAACTGTGAATCCGCGCGTAGCTTTTCCGGCTCTTCTGCCTCTGTGCGCTTTTCTGAACTTAACTCTTTTTGGCATCAATGCCATAAAAACACTCTCCTAAACAAGAAAAATTCTAAAATGTCTGTTTCTTTAATTTCCTGCTAATTTACTTCTGCTTATTTTCTGATAAGCTTATCGCCGATACAGATCCAAACCTTAACACCTATCTTACCGTAAATTGTTGAAGCTGCAAGGCTGGCGTAATCAATGTTGGCTCTTAATGTCTGAAGAGGGATCCTTCCTTCTTTAAACTGTTCAGCCCTGGCAATTTCAGCGCCGTTAAGCCTGCCGCCTACATATATCTTGATCCCTTCAGCACCCATTCTCATACTTGAAGCAATGGCTGTTTTAATAGCCCTCCTGTATGATACCCTGTTGGATATCTGGTTAGCAATAGTTTCAGCTACCAGGTAAGCATCCAGCTCAGGTTTTTTAATTTCGGTTACCAGAACCTTGATATCCTTGCTTGTTACTTTTTTTAATTCACCTTCAAGGTGAGTAATTTCTTTGCCGCTTTTACCAATTACATATCCCGGTCTTGATGTATGTATGGTAAGCGTTATCTTTTTGGGAGTTCTTTCAACTTCAATTTTTGAGATTCCGGCATTATCGAACCTTTTGCGGATATAGCCGCGAATCATATTATCTTCCATAAGCTTTGTGGCAAAGCTTTTGTCGTCATACCAGCTTGAATCCCAGCCATTTATGACGCCAAGTCTAAAACCTACCGGATGTGTCTTTTGTCCCAAATAAATCTCCCTTTAATTATATATGATAATTTTAGTTTTTTATTATACCGGTTATTTTCCGATAACCTGGTCCTGGATGTAATGGTCAACTGCTTTATTAACCGCTTCCTGAATGGAATTAACGGTATACTCTCTTAACCTGTATGAATCCCAGAAATTATCAACAGGTCTTTTATTGCTCAGGTAATACATGTTCCATGAAGTATTGAAATCAAAATCCACCAGTATCCTGCTTCCGTCAAATCCGGTGTTAACGTATACATTGATCTTCCTTACAACTTCATCATTTTTCACAAGGTCATAAACCCAAATATCAGTCTTGCCGGTATATACTTTTGATTCAATGAACTTATACCCGTATTTATCATCAGAGCCTTTTGCAAAAACAGAAACTGCCGCAAGCAGTAAAAAAACAACAAGTGAATATTTAAATGTTTCAGTTTTCATGCTCAATTATGCTTTATCTTTTTCTGCAACAACAATTGTTAAATGGTTTGAGCGTTTCCTCATCCTGTAAGCTCTTCCCTGCGGAGCCGGAAGCATTCTTTTGAGAACCGGGCCGCCGTTCACATAAACAGTCTTAACATAAATATCTTTTTCTTCTACCCTGCCTGTTTCAAGCTTGTTTGAAAGATTTGAAACTGCTGACCTTAATGTCATTTCAACAACCTTTGAACCGTGCTTTGGAGAAAAATGAAGTATGTTCAAAGCTTCACTTACAGCTTTGCCTCTTATGAGATCAACTACCAGCCTCATTTTCCTGGGTGAACTCTGTATATATCTTTTTATTGCTCTTGCTTCCATTATACTTTTTCTTAATCCTGCTCTTTATATAAACTGTGATTTACAATTTTCTTTTAAATAATAACAGCAAAAACGAATTTTACTTTTCGTCTTTCCTGTTACCTGAGTGCGTTCTGAAGATCCTGGTGGGAGAAAACTCACCAAGCTTGTGGCCAACCATATTTTCTGATACGAAAACAGGAACAAACTTATTGCCGTTGTGAACAGCGAATGTATGCCCTACGAAATCAGGAGTAATAGTTGTTGACCTTGACCAGGTCTTTAAAACTTTCTTCTGGTTAGCTTTGTTTAACTCCTCAACTTTTTTAAGAAGCTTCGGATCTATGAACGGTCCTTTTTTAAGTGATCTTGGCATTTATTATAAAATTACTTTCTTCTCTTAACTATGAATTTGTTTGACTGGTTCTTTTTCTTTCTGGTTTTGTAGCCTTTTGCGGGCAAGCCCCACGGACTAACCGGGTGTCCGCCGCCTGATGTTTTACCTTCACCGCCGCCCATTGGATGGTCAACCGGGTTCATCGCAACACCTCTGACCTTTGGCCTTCTGCCAAGCCATCTCGACCTGCCTGCTTTACCAAGTGAAAGATTTTCATGTTCAAGATTGCTTACAACACCGATTGTAGCTTTGCAGGTGTTGAGTATCATTCTGACTTCGCCTGAAGGCAGCTTAACCTGTGTATATTTTTCATCTTTAGCAACAACTATACATGAGCTCCCTGCGCTTCTTGCAAGCTGTCCGCCCTTGCCGGGCTTTAATTCCAGATTATGTATGAACGTTCCAAGAGGTATATTTGCAAGAGGTAATGTGTTTCCTACTGTGATATCAGCATCAACACCTGATAAAATTGTTGTGCCAACCTTCAGGTTATCAGGAGCAATAATATAAGTAATATCGCCGTCTGAATATTTCACCAAAGCAATTCTTGCAGAACGGTTCGGATCGTATTCAATAGCTTCCACTTTTCCTTCGATGCCTGTTTTATCTCTTTTAAAATCCACTACGCGGTACATTCTTTTATGTCCGCCGCCCCTGCGCCTTGAAGTTATTCTTCCGGTATTATTTCTTCCGCCTGATTTCTTTAAAGGTTTTAATAAAGATTTTTCCGGGGTCGACTTGGTAATTTCTTCGAATGAAGAAATGGTATAATACCTCGTAGCCGGTGTCATTGGTTTTAACTTTTTTAATGCCATTACAATATAATCCTGATCAGAACTTTGTCTGTTTTATTAAAAATTACTCAAATTAGCAAAAAACGTGTGAAATAGTTTGGTACAGAAGACAAATATAGCGGTTTTTATATTTAATGTCAATGAAGCAAATGATGGTAAACTCCACTGCTAAGATATTATATTAGGTAGATTAGGGATTATTAATCATTATGAAATATGATAACTGTCAAGTCAAAATGTTCGTTTTTTGTAATATTTTTAGGGGTGGCTACACTATATATAGTGTAATTCGCATTGCTCACAAAAAGTGCATTAAAGAGTAATTTTTGACGTTATTGCTATAAAGTTTAAAAAGTACCAATTTTTAACGCTTAAGAATTATGTACAGACGTGCCGCATGTACGTTTCATCTAAACTTAAAAACAAAACCTGCCAGATCTTCGAATCCCGGCAGGTTTGTAAGTTTAACTGAATCTATGACCACCCTCAAGTGATTGATTATAGCTATTATTACTTAACCATCATCATTTTCTTTGTATCTATTTTTGCACCGTCAATAAAGAGTGAATAAAAATAAATACCTGAGCTGAGCTTATCAGCGCTGAACATAATTGATCTTGTGCCTGGCTGCATTGATTCATTATTCACAAGTGTTTCAACCTCTTCACCTGAAACATTGAATATTTTCAGTGTAACATTCGCTGATTTCTGCAAATTGAAAGTAATATTCGTTACCGGGTTAAATGGATTAGGATAATTCTGATTTAAGCTGAATTCTTTTACTATCTCGCTTGTATTACCTGTTGATGTTAGCGGACTTGCATTCAGCCTTGTAACTACAAAGTTACCCTGCGAGCCGGCAGTACCTGCATAACTTCCTGTCCAGCATGCGCTGAAAAGAAATGCGTAGCCGCTCGTTGAAGTTAGTATAGCATCGGTACTGGCTGATGTACCTGAAAATCCGGTGTGCCTGATTTCAATGAGTAAATGTCCGCCATTATATACATATGCAGAATCAAATGCTATATCGGTTCCAAACGTGGTTGGAGAGCCTCCAAATGGAAATGAACCCGCAGTGATCGTAAGACCTCCAAATCGTACTCTCTTCTGAACTCCAACTACATTCTGCGCAAAAGTTAAACTCCTGTTTTCGGGTGCTACGCTTTCGCTTAGATATATATCATAATTTGTGAACGTAACATCAGCAGCCGGCCAGTTTGCGCTTGCAGAAGCAAGAAGCCTGAATGTTAAACCGGTTATCTGCTGTCCAACCAGAGAAGTGAGCATTGAATCCCTTATCAGCATTTGATAGGTTCTTGGAGAACCGGATAACGGACCCAGAAATGTACCTGTACCTTGTGTACCCGTATAACTTGGCGGCACTACATGATATGCCCTTGTTGCGGATTCAGTTTCCCCTGCTTTAATCCCGGCCGCAATGAATAAAAATACGGCAATTAAAAAAGATCGTAATACGAAATTCATTAGACTCTCCCAATAATTTAATTTAAAAAAAATGCGTTTACCGGATAACATTCCGGTAAACGCATAAATTTAGCTATTCTGATTTTATTTTACAAGAACCATCTTTTTAGTATCTATCTTCTCATCATTAACTATCAATGAATAGAAGTAAACACCTGAAGCGAATCTTGTGCCGTCAAAATCAAATGAAACTGTTCCTGCATTGAACTGCATATTGTTAAATACAGCTTCAACTTCCTTACCCAATATGTCATAAATTTTGAGTGTTACTCTCGCTGCTTTTGGTAAACCAAATTTTATGACTGTTCTTGGGTTAAACGGATTTGGATAATTCTGTGATAAAGTATACTGAACCGGAATTTCGTTGTTCCATGTGATTCCGCCTGTTAAAGGATTGTAAACTTTAAAAATTCCTCCTAATGATGCAACTGCAAAAGCAGAATCATAACCTTTAGCGTAAATTCCATTTGTTGTAGATCCGGAGGTATTAAGGACTTGCCAAGCGGCACCTCCGTTAGAAGTCCTGTAAGTTAACCCGGTTGCACCGGCAATGAAACCTGTGTTAACATTTGAAAATGACAACATGTATAAACTTGATGTAAATGGAACCGCAACTGTATCCCAGTTATCACCACCGTTGGTCGTTTTCCTTACTGTACCTGATAAACCGCAAAGATATCCTGTATTAGCATCAAACATCTGTACATCATACAATGATGATGTTGTACCCGGAGTTTGAGCCGTCCATGTTGTTCCGCCGTCAGTAGTTTTTCTGATTGTACCAGTTGTGCCTACAAACCAACCTGTATTAGCATCTAGCATATCTATATTATAAAGAGTATTTGTGATTCCGGTTGTTTGTAATTCCCAATTAACACCTGCATTTGTTGTTTTAAAAATTCTACCTGATGCGGCTGAAATCCAACCTGTGTTTGCGTTTGGAAAATCGACATTATACATTGTAGTAGAAGTGGAATATACAGTTGATGTATCCCAATTCATACCACCATTGGTAGTTTTTGCCAACTTGCTGGAAGCACCTGTAACATAACCTGTAGTAGGATTCAACATTTTGATTCCATAACATGTAAAAGTAACATTTGTACTGGTATTAAATATCCAGGACGAACCGCCATTTGTAGATACAATAATAGGATATTGGGCTGCTGATCCAACAGCGATAACTCTTCCATTCATATTATCGCACCAAATATCATTAAGTGTACCTGAGTAATCTAAAGAGTTGTGTGCAGTCCAGTTTGCACCGCCGTTAGTAGATGTATTAATCAACCCAAATGCTCCAACAATAGCCATGTTGTTCGCATTTCTATCAACGGAATACATTGTTGAAACGTAGGTTTGACTCCCGACGATAGAAACTGAATCCCAAGTTGTTCCATAGTTAGAACTTCTGAATGCATAAAAAGAGTTACCTGCAACATAAACATAATCTGCATCAGTTACTCCTGAAGCGTAAGCAACATCATAAAATGTACTTGTGGGTAAACCCGTGCTTGTTTGTGTCCAATTCAATCCGCCATTAGTGGTAACGCGAATTGCTGTGGAACTGCCGCAAACCCAGCCGGTATTTCCATCTTTAAAATGCACATCATAAAGAGTTACTGACGCTCCGGTAGATTGTATTGTCCAGTTAGTTCCACCATTAGTAGTGTATCTAATATTACCTGCTGTTGTGGTAACAAATATTGTATCATTATTTAAAGCAAATACACTGTATAATGTTGCAGAAGCGCCAGTAGATATTGCAGTCCAGTTTAAACCGGCGTTTGTGGTCTTTCGGATATTGCCTCCGGTAGAGGTACTGAAGAATCCTGTATTGGCATTTATAAAATGCATACCATAAATAATACCGGATTCTCCTGTTGTAATAGTATCCCATGTTAATCCGGCATTTGTTGTTCTTGCAAGTTTTCCGGATTCACCACCGGCCAAACCAATATTCTGGTCAAAGAACCAGCCGCAATATGCAAATAACTGACCATTTTCCTGAGTACCAAACACATTAGTAGTAATAAACCAGTTTGTTCCAGAGTTTGTTGTTTTTAGAAACGTTCCGGCATAACCAATCGCATAATAGGTAGTTGCATTAAATGTTTTTACATATCGCAATGTATTACCCTGAGGTGTAGGATGGACCCACTTCCATGGTGAATTAACCTGCGAATATGTTAAACAATTGAATAAAAAAAGAATTACAAACACAGATACCGATTTAAGAAAAGAAATTTTCATAAAATCCCCCGTTTTAGTAGTTTATAAAATAATTTTTAATATGAATATGATAATATATATACTAATTTATCCTACATCAAGGGTAAATATATCCTATATAGAAGGTTATATTTTCCTACATTTTATCGGGATCAATTTATCTTAAAATTCTACGTTTACATAAAAAAAGGCACTGCGGTTAATCTGCAGTGCCTTTGTTTTTTAATATTTTACGAAATTATTTCACTAAAACCATCTTTTTGGAATCAATTTTATTATTGTTCACTATCAATGAATAGAAATATATTCCTGATGCCAGCTCAGTTCCGTCAAAATCATACGTTACTGTTCCCGGGTTAAAATCTACATTATTGAACAATATGCTTACTTCCCTGCCAAGGATATCATAAACCTTTAGGGTAACTTTAGCAGCTTTCGGCAACCCGAATTTAATTGTTGTTACAGGGTTAAACGGGTTAGGATAGTTTTGGTCTAATGTGAATTTTTCAGGAACCTGGTTATACCATGTAATTCCCCCGACAAGCGCATTATACATTTTTAAAACCATAGCGCTTGATGAAGCTATGTAAGCAGAATCATATCCTTTAGCATAAACAGCGTTTATTGTTGATGCTCCGCTATTTTTTATATCCCATGTAGTGCCGCCGTTAGAAGTCCTGAATGTATATCCGGAAGCTCCAATAACGTAACCGGTATTCATATTAACAAAAGAAACGGAATATTGTGAAGCTGAGATCGGGGTCATAACTGTATCCCAGTTCGTTCCTCCATTGGTAGTTCTTCTTAAAGTTCCACCCAGACCGGTAATATAACCGCTATTTTCATCGATCATATCTATCCAGTACAATGTTGAACTGTAATTTGATGTCTGTGCTGTCCATGTAGTTCCGCCGTCTGTAGTTTTCCTAACAGTACCTGATGCGCCGATAAAATAACCGGTATTAGCATTCAGCATATCAATTCTGTAAAGAGTTGATGTAGTTCCTGTTGTCTGCAAAGTCCAGTTCATACCACCGTTTACTGTTTTATACACTGTACCTGATGAACCGCAAACCCAGCCTGTATCAGGACTGATAAAATCAGGACAGTATAAAGTGCTGGTTGCACCTACAAATGAAACTGAATCCCAGTTCATGCCGCCGTTTGTTGTTTTAAACATTTTACCGGATGCGCCTGATGAATATCCTGTCAAGGAATTAATCATATTTAATCCGTACATCGATGTTGTTATACCGGTTCCTATATCGTATATCCAGTTTGTACCACCGTTAGTTGAAACTAAATATGGAGTAGGTGCTGATAATCCAACAGCAATTACTTTACCATTCATATTATCACACCAGATATCATTCAATGTGCTTGAATAACCAAGATAGTTATGCGCAGTCCAGTTGGTTCCTGTGTTTGTTGTAGTATTTATTAATCCAAAAGCTCCAACATTCAGCATATTACTGCCGTTTCTGTCAACAAAATAATATGTTGAAGTATAATATTGGTTTCCGGTTTGGGCAAGTGAATCCCAAGTAACTCCGTCATTAGTACTTCTGAAGATCCAGCTTGAGTTACCTGAAATATACCATGTATTTGTATTGTACAAAATACTCCAGAATGAAGTTGATGGTAATCCGGTAAACGGTACCCATGTTAAACCCGCGTCAGTAGTCTTTCTTACAGTTGCAGTAGCGCCGCTTACAATTCCCGTAAGTGAATCTTTGAATGCAACATCATAAAGTGAATTTGCTGTTGCAGCTGTTGTATCATTAAACCAGGTAGTACCGCCGTCATATGATGTTAATAATATTGAAGCAGTGCTTGTAGGGCAATACACCCTGTTGTTCAATGCAAAAATATTATTGATAGTATATGTTACACCTGTTGTCAAAGCTATCCAGTTTACACCGGCATTTGTGGTTTTGAGTACAGCTCCGCTTGAACCTCCAATATAACCTGTATTCGCATCAACAAAATGAATACCGTATAATGTTGAAGTAACACCGCTTGGGATTGAATCAAAATTAAGCCCGCCGTTGGTTGTTCTCCAGATCTGACCGCTGGAACCGCATACAATACCTGTTGTCATATTAAAGAACCAGGCATTATATAACAGAATCTGTGAAGATGTTTTTATACCGGCAGCATCATGTGTAATTGACCAGTTAACACCGGCGTTGGTTGTTTTCATAAATGTTCCGCCGTATCCAACTGCTACCCAATCAGTAGCTGAAAACATTTTTGCATACCTTAAAGTATTTCCCTGTGGTGTAGGATGTACCCACTTCCAGGATAATTGTGAATATGAAATTAGTGTTGTAATGAAAAATATAAAAGCAAAGAGAATAGTTCTCTTCATGAGTTCCCCCTTTCGAGATGGAGTAAGTTAATATTATCTTTGATAATTCGTATAAAAATATCAGTATTAAATCCTTATGACAAGATAATATTTCTATGAAAAGTTACCTGCTTTGTTTAACTTTTAAAGCTATTGAAGATTACTGAAAAGGTTATGACCCTAAATGTATCAGGTAGTCTTTACAGCTATAACTGCTGCGATAATTATCAGGCGTGAATATGATTTTTGTAAATAAAAAGAGCAGCTATAGCTGCTCTTAAATCATGAAAATATTTTCCGGAAATTATTTTACCAGCATCATCTTTTTTGTATCTGCTTTGATACCATCAATATATAATGAATAGAAAAAAATACCTGAAGACAGCTTTGAAGCATCATACATTATTGCAGTACTACCCTGCTGAATATTTTCACCGTTAATGAGTGTTTCAACTTCTTCACCCGCTAAATTGAATATTTTAAGTGTAATAACAGCCTGCTTTTTTAAATTGAAAGAAATATTTGTAACAGGGTTAAACGGGTTTGGATAATTCTGGTTTAAGCTGAAATCTCTTATAACCTCACTGTTATTACCAGTAGAAGTAAGCGGACTTGCATTGAGCCTGATTACTGCAAAATTACCCTGCGTTCCTGATGTACCTGTATAATTGCCTGTCCAGCAGGCGCTGAATAAAAATGCGTAACCGCCGGTTGATGTAGAAATCGCATCAACACTTGTTGAAGTTCCGGTGAATCCAGTATGCCTTATCTCTATCAGCAAATGGCCGCCGTTATATGTATAAGCGGAATCAAATGTTATATCTGTACCAAATGCAGTTGGTGTTCCTCCTGCTGGGAATGAGCCTGATGTTATCGTGAGGCTTCCGAACCTAATGCGCTTTTGAGCACCCACCACATTTGCTGCGAATGTCAGGCTGCGGTTTTCAGGTGCAACACTTTCGCTTAAATAAATATCATAATTTGCATACGTAATATCTGATGCCGGCCAGTTGTTGGTAGCTGATCCAAGCAGCCTGTATGTCATCCCTGTTATACGCTGACCTACTATAGCTGTGAGCATTGAATCCCGTATTAAAAGCTGATAAGTACGCTGTGCATTTCCCAGCGGTCCCAAAAAAGTAGCAGTACCTTGCGTGCCTGTATAACTTGGAGGCACAACGTGAAAAGCGCTGAATGCTGAACCTGAAAATTCTGTATTATATGCATTAATTCCGGTTGTTAAAAGAAAAAACGATATGAAAAGGATAAATAGTGATCTCATGATACCCCCCTAAAAAATGAATAAATGGTTTTTTATATTATTTATTGTTGAATAAAAATTTTCCTGCGTCATTTACTGTTATATCAAGCTTTTCTCCCGGCAGAACTTCCCCGGTAAGGATCTTTTCGCTCAAAGGATTAGTAATATGATTTTGAATTGTTCTTTTCAGAGGTCTTGCGCCAAAAGTAATATCATAACCTATTTTCGCAAGCCAGTCTTTTGCTTCATCGCTTACTTCAAGCACTATATCGCTGTTCTTTGCCAGCATTTTCTTTATTCCTTCAAGCTGAATATCTACAATTTTCCTAAGCTCGCTGCCCATAAGCGGCTTGAACATTACGACTTCATCTATCCTGTTAAGTATCTCCGGTCTTATCTTTTGTCTAAGAAGCTCGAAAAGCTTTTCTCTCAGTTTACCCAGAACTTCATCACGGTTATCATCATTAATGTTCATTAGTTCATCCTGTATAAGGTGCGAACCAAGATTGGATGTCATAATGATTATTGTATTTTTAAAATTGACCGTTCTTCCCTGTGAGTCTGTTAATGTACCTTCATCCAACAGCTGAAGCAGAATGTTAAATACATCAGGATGCGCCTTTTCAATTTCATCAAGCAGCACAACACTGTATGGCTTCCTGCGGACAGCTTCTGTTAACTGACCGCCTTCTTCATAACCAACATATCCCGGTGGAGCCCCGATAAGCCTGCTTACAGAGAATTTTTCCATATATTCACTCATATCTATCCTTATCATATTATGTTCATCATCAAACAAAAATTCAGCAAGCGCTTTGGCAAGCTCGGTTTTACCAACACCTGTTGTACCTAAAAATATAAATGAGCCAATGGGACGGTTCATATCCTGCAAACCTGCCCTGCTCCTTCTTATAGCATTTGCCACAGCGCTGATAGCTTCATCCTGCCCAATGACCCTGTTATGCAGGTTTTCTTCTATTTGCAGAAGCTTTGTTCTCTCGCTTTCAAGCATTTTATTTACAGGTATGCCGGTCCATTTAGCTACAATTTCAGCGATATCTTCAGAATCGACCTCTTCTTTCAGCATTTTCCATTTTTTCTGAAGCTCTGCCAGCTTGGATGACTTTTCCCCGATACTTTTCTGCAGCTCAATAACCTTGCCGTATCTTATTTCAGCTACCTTCGCAAGATCGCCCTGCCTTTCAAAATTATCAGCTTCAGTTTTTAGGTTTTCTGCATCTTCCTTCATTTTCCTGATATCTGAAATCAGCTCTTTTTCCAATACCCAATGAGCTTTAAGCTCATCACGCTTGGCGCTAAGCTCGCTGATTTCCTTTTCAATTACTTCCAGTCTTTTGGCAGTTGGATTATCTTTTTTGGATTTAGCCATTTATTGTAAATTCCTTCTTTTCTTTTATACCCAAAGATACAAAAATGAAATATTCTTTAAAATGAATAGAATTTTAGCACCTGCTTGTATATATTTGTTTTTTATGAGCAGAAAATTATTAAATGAGCAGGAAAAAGACAACTGAAATTTCATCAAAAAAGCAGGAAACGGTATTAAATATTCCTTATAGCGAAACCTCATTTGAAGCTAAATATTCAAAATATTTCTGGCTTATTATTCCCGTTCTGGCAATTTTATATTATTCTTACCGCAAGATCGCGGTTGGATTTTACCAGGATGATGAAGTAGCCCAGTATATTAACATGGTAAACTTCTGGGCAGATCCATGGGTAATTTTGGGCAACGGCCCTAAACCCGGGTACAAGATTTTTATGGTGATCCCTGCCCTTATCAGTTATGATGCCGTGTTAATTTTCAATTCGTTAATTGCGGCTGCAACTGTATATATTACCTATATTCTGATTAGAACTTACAAAGTAAGCTACGCAATTATCGGGGCATTGTTACTGGCAACTCAGCCGCTGTATGTAGATCTTTCCTTCAGGTCATATTCTGAAATTTTTACTGCATTATGTATTGTCAGCTTTCTTATACTTTATAAAAAGGAAAAATTCCTCTTCAGCGCTCTTCTGCTTGGATATATATATACTATCAGGCAGGAAATTGCTTTGCTTATAATTGTATTTGCCGTAATATTTGCTTACCGCAAACAATACCTGTTTGCCGCCGCATTATTTGTATTTCCTGTATTATATAACTTATTGGGATTTATAAAAACCGGTGATATTTTATTTGTACTTACTGAAATGCAGTCTGTTGCAGGGCTTAACTATAAGTCACAGGGCCTGCTTCATTATTTCAAGGTGTATATATTTATTGTCGGACCTGTTTGCCTCTCTCTTTTCCTCCTGGGATTTTTCGGCTTCCTGAACGATACATCAAAGATCAAAGAATATTTTAAGAAATACGCTGAGTTTTATATAATATTCATTTCGATTTTTATTATCCAGATGCTTACTATGGTAAGCGATGGTCCTAATCCTGGTAACTGGCGTTACCTGCTTCATATATCGCCTATCTGTGCATTTTTTGCAGCAGTAGGCCTTAATAATCTTTCACTTAAAAATTTCCGTTCAACCAATTATATAATAACAGGAATTTTCGCTGTTTTGGTGTTCCTGTTTCTTTCCAAAGCTACTGATGGTTTTATTCTGCTTGAAAAAACCGAGTATATAAAGATCATTTTTGTGGTTTTATTTTTTGTTCTTTCTATTGCTTTATGGAATGAATCGCGGGCAAAATACCTGTCTTCTCTTGGGATAGCGTTGGTAATAATTGCTGCTGTACATTTATATTTTGTAGAGCCTAAAAAGCTTTCACCTGAAAATATTTCTGTCCGTGAAACCGCAGAGTTTGTTGATACCATTGCTGAAGCTAAAGGAAAAGAAAAACTGACCAATCATACGTTCATTATGTTTTATTCAAAACAGTATAAAGATGAACAAAAGCTTTGGAAAAAGCTTGACCTTAAAAATCTGAATGAAGCGCCTAAAGGTTCATACGTGATATGGGAATCACATTACGGTTACAGACCTGAATTCAAAAATGATGTACAGCTTGATGTGCTGAAAGATTCAACTAAATACAGATTCATTAAACAAATAATTTCACAGGATCAGCGTTTCGGTTCCTTTATTTTTGAAAAACAATGAGACCCGCACCCGGGGATTTTGAAAAGTGGAATGAAGAACATGCCATCAAACATGATCTTGATAAATTCTATAATCACCCCAACCGATTATTCAGGTTCATTGAAAACAAGCGCATAAGGGTATTAATTCAGGAAGCTGATATCAGAGAAAACGATGAACTTCTTGAAGTAGGCTGCGGCGCAGGACATATACTCGAAAGGATAGGCAAAGGAAATCTTACAGGTATCGATATTTCACCGGTACAGATCGAACGCGCTGAAAAAAGGCTTGGAAACAAAGCTAAATTAATCAGAGCAAACGGCGAATCGCTGCCTTTTAAAGATAAAAGTTTTGACAGGATATTATGTACTGAAGTGTTTGAACATGTATTGGAACCTGAAAAATTATTAATGGAAATGAAGAGGGTTTTGAAGGATAACGGTATAATTTCCCTTTCAATACCCAACGAAAAATTGATTATTATTACTAAAAAAATACTGTTAAATTCGGGTTTACGGAGAGTTTTAGAGCCTAAAGAAAGCAATTGGGACCTGGCATCCAAAAATAATCTGGATGAATGGCATATTCATAATTACAGCCTAAAATTAATTGCAGATCAGGCTGCAAAGTTTTTCAGGATTCTTAAAATTAAAAGAATACCTTTTTGTTTTATCCCTTTCAGATATGTTTTGAAGTTAAGCAAATAAACAGATAATGAAGGAAAGCTGTATAATATTCGGAGGCGGCGGTTTTATAGGCTCACATATTGCCGAAGACCTGCTTGCAAACGGTATCCGCGTCACCGTTTTTGATAAGCTGAACGCATCCAAAAAAAATGTAGCCCATATACTCGATAAGATCGATTTTATTGAAGGTGATTTCAACAATGAAGTCGATAT
This sequence comes from Ignavibacteria bacterium, assembly GCA_017303675.1. NCBI lineage: Bacteria > Pseudomonadati > Ignavibacteriota > Ignavibacteria > Ignavibacteria bacterium. Next base: position 267,962 of record JAFLBX010000002.1, on the reverse strand, counting down.
TTCCAAAGCATTAAAAGGAAAGAATTATGTTGTTCACCTTGTAAGCTCAACTGTTCCGGCTACAAGCAATCAAAATACATTTTATGATGTAGAAAGCAATCTTATTTCATCACTTCACCTTTTCGAAAAATGTGTTGAGTATAATATTAACAGGCTTGTGTTCATATCTTCAGGGGGAACCGTTTACGGCAATCCCGTTAAGCTGCCTATAAACGAAAAACATCCTACAGAACCAACAAGCTCGTACGGGATTATTAAGCTTACAATTGAAAAATACCTGTTTTTATACAATGAATTAAAAGGTCTCGACTATAAAATACTGCGTTTTGCCAACCCGTATGGCGAAAGACAGAATCCTTTTTTAACACAGGGACTTATAGCACATTTGCTCTATAAGATAAAGCAGGGAGAAACTCTTGAAGTATGGGGTGATGGCAAGGTTATAAGAGATTATTTTTATATAAAAGACGGGGCAAGATCAATTTACAGGTCTTTAAAAGATAAAACATCAAACAGGATCTATAATATCAGCAGCGGTAAAGGTCATTCAATTAACCAGATACTTGAACGTTTCCGTAGGGTTTTGAAGCTGGATTTTGACGTTAAATACCTGCCCGGCAGAAAATTTGATGTACGCTCTAATATTCTGGATAACAGGCTTGCAGCCAGAAATTTGAAATGGGTGCCTGAATTCAGCTTTAACGAAGGATTAAAAAATACATGGAGATATTTTCTTGATAACGAATAAAGATATACGGCTTTCTGTTTTTTTCCCTGCTTATTATGATGAAAAGAACATAGATAAAGTTGTTCATAAGGCTGTTGCAGTGCTGGAAGAGCTCCAGCTTAAGGATTATGAAATAACGATCATTGAAGACGGCTCCCCTGATAATACGGCTGCCGTTGCCGATAAGCTGACTACGCAATATCCAAAAGTAAAGGTTGTACACCATGAAAAGAACAAAGGTTATGGCGCAACTTTATGGGAAGGTTTTACTACAGCGCGGTTTGAGTATGTTTTTTATACTGATGGAGATAACCAGTTTGACCTCGAGGAATTAAAAAAGTTCGTGGCACTGGTTCCTTTCAGCGATATGGTTGTAGGCTACAGAAAGAAAAAACAATACTCACCCTACAGGAAGCTTACAAGCTTTGTGTATAATTATATCTTGCGGTATACTTTCGGTATAGACTATATAGATATCGACTGTGCATTCAAGATAATTAAAACAGACCTGTTCAAAAATATCAAGGTTAACACAAAAGACGCATTTATTGATGCTGAAATAATGATACGCGCCGAGCTTCTTGGTTACACATTTACCGAGCTCGGAGTAAAGCACCTGCCCAGGGTTGATGGTGTATCAACTGCTGCAAGGCCGTCTATAATTTTCAGGACCATCAGGGAAATAATTGACCTGAGAAAAGAATTAAAGAATGATTTAATTGGCAGACGAAACAAAAAATAAAAGGGAATCCGGCGATTTAAAAGATATAATTATTATTTTTTCAGTAATAATTATTATTCTTATTGCCGCATCCATGCTTGATTTCTTTGTATGGATGAGAAATATTGCGGCGGATACTGAAGGATTCAGGATAGTAGAGCTCCTTTTTGTTTTGATGCTTTTTGGATTTGCTTTCGCTATATTTTCACGCAGACGTGCTAAAGAGTCACATATTCAGATCACTGATCTGGCCAAAGATATTGAAGAGCTTCAGGATAATGTCAACAGGCTAAGGAGCACAGTTGACCTTTCACCGGATACAATAACAATACACAGGGATGGTAAGTTTTTATTCATAAACCAGGCAGGTCTTAATCTTTTCGGAGCTCAGTCAGAAGATCAGTTAATAGGAGCAAGCGTTTATGATTTTATACATTATTCATTCAAAGATAAGATAAGCAAGCGGATTGAAGAAATGGTGAAATACATGAAGAAGGTTCCTGTAATTGATATCACCATTAAAAGAATTGATGGTTCTTACCTTGATGTTAGCGTAGCTTCAACACCGGTACAATATCACTCTATACCCCACGTTATAACTATCATAAGAGATATAACGGAAAAAAAGAAAAATGAAGAAATAAAAAACCAGCTGGCATCAATAGTGCTGAATTCCAGCGATGCTATTTATGCAATGAGTATAGACGGCCAGATCCAGAGCTGGAACCCCGGCGCCGAAAAGCTTTACGGATACAGGGAAAAGGACGCCATCGGAAGGAATATTTCCATTGTTATACCCGATTATAAACAAAACGAATTGAACCATCTTTTGAATAAGGTAGCAAAAGGTGAAAGAATAGAATCTCTTGAAACCAAACGTCAGAAAAAAGATAAAACCATTATCGATGTTTCTCTGACCTTATCTCCTATCTGGGATGAATCAGGTATTGTAACAAGTGTATCTGCAATTTCCAGGGATATTACATTCAAAAAACAGGTCGAAGAAGAATTAAGAAGATATGCCGAAGAACTTGCGCTTTCCAATGAAGAGCTGTACGTATTTTCATACGCAGCTTCACATGACCTGCAGGAACCGCTGCGCTCAATACAGAACTTCCTTGAAACCCTGAACAAAAAATATAAAAAACGCCTTGGTCCTGAAATGGAAGAGCAGATAAATTCAGCAGATGACGGCGTTACACGAATGTACAGGCTTATAACTGATTTTCTGATGTATTCCAGGGTTGGAACCGAACGGGCAGTTAAAGAAAATGTTGACTGTAACCTTGCGCTTAAAGATGCTATGGCAAATCTTGAACTGGCAATAAAGGAAAGTAAAGCCAACATCAAACAATTTACTTTACCTGTTATATTCGGCAATTTTGTGCAGATAACACAGGTATTCCAGAACCTGATAGCTAACGCTATAAAATACCAGGGAGAAAACAAACCAACAATTGATATATCCGCTGAAAAGAAGGATGGTATGTGGCTCTTCGCTGTTAAGGATAATGGTATCGGAATTGAACAATGGTTCAGCGAAAGAATATTTATAGTTTTCCAGAAGCTTCATGACCACAGGAAATACCCGGGTTCCGGAATAGGGCTTGCATTATGCAAGCGTGTAATTGAAAAACACGGCGGGAAGATTTGGTTTGAGTCTGAAGTTGGTAAAGGAACAACATTTTTCTTTACACTACCGGTTCTTGAAGAAAAGAAAAAAGACAAAATAGAATTGCAGCAACCTGATTAATTCAGCCTTCCAGTTGCCATTGCCCATTTTTATAAATATATTTAATTTTCTTTTTTTCTGAAAATCTTTTTTTATCAAATACCCTGACACAAACTTCAAAACTATCTTCAAAAATATATATAACATTATATGAATTGGGTTCTTCCCGTATCCTGTTAGAAATAGCAGTTCCTGCCTGGGCTACAATTATAGTTCTTTCAGATGAAGGATAGTGTTTTCTGATATCCCCTGTGTAACCATGATGGAGGTGGCCAGCCAGCAGCAGGTCAATTCCGCATGGGTCAATTACATCAACAGCCAGCTGGGCTTTATCAACAAGCTCAGCTAGATCATCATTCGGAGGTGGGATAAACGGATGATGAGTTACAACAATTTTAAAATACTCATCAGGTATACTGCACATATGTGATTGTATCAGTTCAATCTGCTCCTGTGAAATTGCTCCATTTTTCCATTTATATGGCCTCGCTGTATTCAATCCTAAAACCGCAAGACCTTTTTCATTGTGAGCAGGCGTTAAATTTCCGCAGATATATTTTCTGAACCTTTTTAATGGCATAAAAATACGCCTGAATATATCAAACAACGGAATATCGTGATTGCCAGGTATGACAAGCTGCGGCTGCGGTAATTTCTGTAAATACCGCTGCGCTTCTATGAACTGTTTTTTTCTTGCCCTCTGCGTTAGGTCCCCGCTGATTATGAGCAATGAGAGCCCCAAACCCTGAAGGTCTTCTATCAGTGCTTCTCCAGCATACAGATCTTCAGTGCCAAAATGAAGATCAGATATGTGGGCAACTATCTTCATATAATCAGCCTTTATCGGGTAAAATGACTTTTAAACTTTTTCTGTTAATTTTGTAGCTAAGTGGTGGAGTCATTATTTCAACTTCGCCATCAACTGATACTGAAAGAGATTTCTTTTTTGAATCTATAATAACTTCATCAACAAGCCTCAATTCAAGTTCATCTGAATCGTTAAGCCTGTTAAAACAAGCTGCTATTATAAGCTTTATCATTTTCCAGCGGGTATTGCTCTTTGCTATATACAGGCTCAGTTTTCCTCCTGAAATAGTCTTTCTGCTTCCTAGCGTTACCAGTTCTGTGCTATACTCATTATTGCCTACAAATACTATGGGTGATCTTATAAGCAATGTTTCACTTTCAGTTTTTATCCTGACAGCATAAACAGGAAACTTCCTCATTACAGCTAAGAGTCCGAAGAACAAAGCAATCCATTTATTACGTTTAAATCTGTTTTGCTGTATCTCTCTTTTGCGTACTGCAATCGGATAGATTCCGATAGATGAATTGTTTATAAATGTCCTGCCATTGACTGTTGCCGTATCAATTAACGAAGGTTTTCCGTTTATTAACAATTTAACTGATTCTTCTGTTGATAAAGGAATATCCAGATCTTTAGCGAAATGGTTCAGCGTACCTGAAGGTATTACTCCCATCGCAATATCCTTTCCTGCAAGAAAATCCGCGATCGCGCTGATCGTTCCGTCTCCTCCGGAAACTGCGACAATATCGAAATTGCCGTTATCGATGATATTCTTAATATCTTCGCGTGAGTTTTCATCAATATAAAAGAAATGAGGGGTAATACCGTATTTGGTAAAATGTGATCTCAAGGTACTGGAAATCTCAGCTGAACTTTCAGCCGCCCCTGATTTACAGTTTGCCGCAATTAGAATTCTCATATAGCTTTAACTAACTAACAGGGCAAAAACTGTTAAGGTTCTGGAAAGTTATGGTAATGCAGACTTTGAAAATCTATTTTAGGAAGTAATTTCTCTTTTCAGCGCTTCACGCTCTATTTCAAGCTGTTTGATCTTTTTTTCAATGATATCCAGCTCTTCAGGCATAGAATCAATTTCTATCCTTAGCTTGCTTGCGGCTTCATCTATAAGATCAATAGCCTTATCAGGCAAAAACCTGTCAGTAATATACCTGTGAGAAAGTGATGCTGCCGAAACTATAGCTGAATCAGTAATCCTTACTCCATGGTGAACTTCGTATTTTTCTTTAAGTCCCCGTAATATTGAGATCGTATCTTCTACACTCGGCTCATCCACAATTACCGGCTGGAAGCGTCTTTCAAGCGCAGGATCCTTTTCAATATATTTACGGTATTCATCAAGTGTAGTTGCGCCAATTGCATGAAGTTCTCCCCTTGCAAGCGCAGGCTTCAGAATATTAGCCGCATCCATAGCGCCGTCAGTTTTTCCCGCCCCTACAAGCGTATGTATCTCATCAATAAAAAGTATTATCTCACCATTGCTTTGTTTTACTTCATTTATCACGGCTTTCAGCCTTTCTTCAAACTGTCCGCGGTAGCTTGCCCCGGCAATTAAAGCGCCCATATCAAGGGCTATCACAATTTTCGATTTCAGGTTTTCAGGTACTTCACCATTCACTATTCTGAAGGCGAGACCTTCAGCTATTGCGGTTTTACCTACTCCTGGCTCACCCACAAGCACAGGATTATTTTTCGTTCTTCTGGATAGAACCTGGAGAACTCTTCTGATTTCATCTTCCCGCCCGATAACAGGGTCAAGTTTTCCCTGCCTGGCAAGCTGGTTCAGGTCTCTCCCGTATTTTTTAAGTGACTGGTATGTTTCCTCAGGGGCCTGTGATGATACTCTTTGGTTGCCTCTTACATCCTTTAATGCAGAAAGTATAGATTCACCTGTTATTCCCTGCACATTAAGAAGTTTGCCGGTTTCCCCTTTATCATCTGCAAGCGCAAGCAGCAAATGCTCTATACTTATATAGTCATCTCTTAACTGTCCCGCAAATTTAACCGCATCATCCAGATCTTTTTGAAGAACATTTGATAGAAATTGATTTGAGGAAGTTGTGTTTGATACTTTGGGTAATTTTTCAATTAAGCCTGATACTTTTATTCTGATTGTATCAATATTAGGACCGATCTTTTTGATCAGTGATACTGCGATGCTCTCATCATTTTGTATAACTGCAGCCAAAAGGTGCTGCGGTTCTATCTGCTGGTTTGAGTAATTAGCGGCAATTTCAGCCGCTTCCTGCATTGCTTCCTGAGCTTTTATTGTAAATTTATTGAAGTTTATAGCCATTTTTTAGTTTATGATTATTCTTATAATATAGAATTTCTTACTATATAAAAAAATTCCATTATTTTTAAATACAAAAAAAGCTCCCGAAAACTTACGGGAGCTTTTTGAAAATCTAATTATAAATTTTATTACTTCACCAAAACCATTTTCCTGGTTTCAATGAATTTATTTCCTTTTACATCTTTTGCTTCTATCCTGTAAATATAGATTCCGCTCGAAAAATTCACTGCATTCCAGTTTGCAATGTATTCGCCCGCCTCAAGCTTTGAATTTACAAGTATATCCACTTCCCTGCCCAGCATGTCATATACTGATATTTTCACATCAGCATTAGCCGGCAGCCCGAACTTTATTTTTGTTTCCGGATTGAACGGGTTAGGATAATTGGGGTTTACATAGAATTTATCAGGTATTACTGATGATATCGGTTCAATTCCAATTACGGTTCTTGCTATTGTAACCAGAAAGTTAGTATTTGCAGCAAGAGAATCGAACTGTGTAAAACATTTAACTGACCATCTGACCCTTATCGAATCTCCAACATTATTTACACCCCATGAAGCAACAATTGAATCAAGCGTATTTTTGGAAATCGACAGGACTGAATCAGTTCCTGAAGAATTCGAAAAAGTACTGTATGAATTCGAGTTGTTTGTGGTACTTAGTGTCCATTTGTATTTAAACTCAGGTAATGAACCGCCCTTTGTAAAGCTGAAGTGTACCTTTGATGTGTCTCCGGTACTCACATTTATCCTGCTTAATTGCGGGGGATTGAGCAAAGTAAATGCTGTTATGGTAGGTCTTAACTGAAATGTACTGTCACTTTCATCTGCCGTTGATGTATTTCCGCTTTGAAAAACGCGCACTTTTGCCTGTGTAGTTGTAGGTATATAAGGAATTGTCCAGTTATATGTTCGCAATACTGCATCAATATTAGTTCCAATATTGACCCAGTTAGTTCCGTTATTTGTTGTATACTGCAGGTCAACATTTCCAAGATTTGACGTTCCCCAAATAACAGGAACTGTTGTACCGGAACGGTAGAAACTTCCTCCATTAGGGTAACCAATTGCATAACCGGAAACACTGTTCATACATGCTGCAGCTTCAGATCTTGATCGAATAAGCTGCGAAGGTAAGGCACCAAAGTATAACGCAATAGAACCGTTCAAATGACAATAACTCATAATTGTTCCCACACGGGCTATAGCCGGACCGGTATAACAGCCTCCTTCTGTTTCATAACAGCTGTCAATCGGGCCGCCTGGCCATGAACAGCTGTGGGTATGAGGTGAGCCGAAGTTGTGGCCTGTTTCATGAGCTACAACCATACAATCCCATGAATAAGTAGGCAACGGATTAAAATTTGCATCAATATCGCTGAATGCATAACCATTATGATTCGGTCCTGTTGCACACAGTACGTTAACCCAAGCAATTCCTCCTAATCCGCCGGGACGTGTGGAAATAAAATGCGCGAGGGTTCTTTGTGTTGACTGCATATTCGCATTCCAGTAACTGCGGAATGAATTCAATAAAGTATTTGATGAAGTAGCATCAGGATACGGGTCTGCAGATGTAGTCCACACTCTCATATAAGTTAACTGCAGCATTACATTTACATCCCTCATATAAATAGCAGATACGGGAACATATAAAGCAATAATGTAATTCGTTGCTTTTTCTGTTGAATTCCCTAATCCTGTATAGAACTCATAATCTGATTCAGTTGCTATACTTGCTTTAAGCAATGTGCTGGTTTGGCTAGAAGAAAAATTTCCACTGAGTGATTTCTGCAATTCAGTGATCTGCGAAGGAATTCCAAGTTCATCTGTATTACATTTAAAATTGTTCTGTATTTTCAATTTGCTGCTTTTATAAGAAATAAAGTCACCGGTACTTTGCTGTTTTGCCAGAACATATGTTTCATTATTATAGATTACCAGCGCTGATACATCATTGCGGAAAAAAGTTACAGCAACCAATGGAGAATTTATATCATATAAATTTCCGGTATATGATGCGAATTCCTTTTTAGAAGTGATCTGTTTATCGCCTGATGCTGTTCCTTCAACTATTTTAATATTATCATCAAGTATATCAAACCTGTTTAATTTAATGACCAGGTTACTTCCGTTATGAGGTATTGAAAGTGTAATGTTTTCGGAATTATTGTCTATTATCTTATTTATAAGATTAAAGTCAACATCAACAATTTCGGCATCATCAACCGATTTGGAAAGTTCGCCCGCTGCCAGGCTTGTTTTAGCATAATTAATGCTGAACGGGTTATAAATGTTTGTTTGCGAACAAACAGGTACCAGCCCAAAAATAAGCATTAAAGCTAATATTGTTAGTTTCTTCATGGATGAATTAATTAAATTTATGATAATTTTACTTTTGGATCAAGAAAGGCATAGATTATATCCACAATAACATTAACAATTATGAATATAACCGCGGTGAAGAGTACTGTTCCCTGTATCATCGGGAAATCGAGTGATAAAATAGAATTTATCGCAAGCAGTCCGATTCCCGGCCAGTTAAATATATATTCAATGAAGAAGGTTCCTCCGAGCAGTGCAGCAAGCCAGGCGCTGATAGTTGTGATAACCGGATTCAGCGCATTCCTTAATGCGTGCCTTATTATTACCTTCCATTCATTAACACCTTTGGCCCTGGCTGTCCTTACATAATCCTGACCCAGAACATCCAGCATACTTGACCTGGTAAGGCGGGCTATAATTGAGAGCGGTCTTAAAGCAAGAGTAAGCATCGGCAATACAAGATATATCATACCATTGTTGATATAACCTGAGATTGGGAACCATTTTAACAGAGCGCCGAAAACGAACGCCATAATTAATCCTAATGCGAACGGCGGAAATGATATCCCGAACAATGCTACAAGCATTGAAATATTATCTGAAAGCGTGTATGGTTTGACTGAAGAAACAACTCCAATAAGGATTCCGATGATAGATGAAATTAATAATGCTGAAACAGCAAGAATTGCTGTTGCGGGAAATGTTTCGATTATTGTTGTAAGCACATCACGGTTTGATGAATAAGACCTGCCAAGATCACCCTGTACAGCTTTTAGCATGAACCTGCCGTATTGAACGTATAAAGGATCATCAAGCCCTAATTGTTTCCTGACTGCATCTATTGAAGCTATATCTGCCCTTTGTCCCAGCATTAATCTTGCAGGGTCACCAGGTATAACATACATTAAACAAAAAGTTACTGTAATAACCCCTATTAAAACAAGGATTGAATACAGTAACTTTCTGATAATATAAGTTGCCATTCGTTATTTTATAACACGTCTTGCTGTAACATAGCGCGAGTTATAATAATCTTCATTAAGAGAGTTTGTTTTTACTCCGCCGCTTGAAGATGAATGTGCGAAAACTCCCTCACCGAGGTATATACCTACATGTGAGATCCTTCTTCCCATGGTGTTGAAAAATACCAGGTCGCCAAACTGCAGGTTTTCCCTTGCTACTTCATCACCAACTGTTGATTGCATTATGGATGTTCTGGGAATATCAATGCCTAAAGCAAATTTCATTACTCTCTGGCAGAATGCAGAACAATCAATGCCGTTTGTTGTTGTACCGCCCCAAAGATACGGGGTGTTAATGAGCTCAATTATCTTGATCATTACAGCGTCACGGTCAACAGAAGTATTGGAATATTCGGAAACAATGTTTGTGAGCGTCTCTAAATTTGACTGCTCTATCAAGCTTTTTTTCTGAATACCAGTTACACTGGCTACTTCTTCTGATTTCTTGGTTTTCTTGTTTGTTTTTACGCTGTACTCACCATCACTGCCTGATGCTGAACAACCTGTAATCCCGATCAAAAATACCGGCAATACAAATATACCGAGGACTATCAGTTTTTTAATCAAATAATTTTTACTCCTTTCTTTTATTTTATGTTATTAAATTCAGAAGTTTTACCTTCTGTGCAAATATAATTATATTAAAAATTTATTAAAACCCGAAAATACGTCATTAAATATATGTTATGTAACCATTAAGAGAAAAAAATAATTCCTTTAAACAGAAAAATTATTTATCCAGCCAGGTAAATCTCATATTTACCCTGTGCATCGGGTCCAAAGCAAAACCGCGGACAAATGACTGCACAAGGCGCCAGTCTTCATCATAATATATGAAAAGACATACAGCGTCATTTACAGCAAGCTGTTCAGCCTGTTCATACAGTTTATTTCTTTCTGCTATATCAACAGTTGCAATGGCTTTCTCAAACAATGCGTCATATTGCGGATTAACATATCTGAAGCTGTTTATTGGGCTGACATCTTTTGGATTTGCAGGTACATTCTTACCGTAAAACAGGTTAAGAAATGTTTCCGGGTCAGGGTAATCAGCATTCCACCCAAGCCTGTAAAAATCACTTCTGCCTGCATCAATATTATCCAGATGCTGAGCAAACTGAAGAAGCTGCAGCTTTACAGTTACTCCAATTTCCTTTAACATATCCTGTATAGCTTCGGCAATCTGGGTATTTCTGCCGCCACCCTCATTTATATTCAAAGTTACTTCCGGGAAGCCTTTACCGCCGGGATACCCGGCTTCTGTCATTAGCTGTTTAGCTTTTACAAGATCAAAAGTGTAGCCTTTAACCTGTTTAGCATTATAATTTGGCATTACAGGCGGAACCATTCCGTATATTGCCGGGTCAGTTGCAGAACCGTTCAGTACATACTTAAGTATCTTTTCCCTGTCAATTGCATAATTGAAAGCCTGCCTTACTCTGACATCAGAAAATGTTTTGCTTGTTACCAGAAAGCCGTAATACTGAGTAGATAATGCTGTTTTACGCTGAACCGTAAATTGTGAATACTCCGGGGTCAGCGTCTTATCTTCATTTACAATTGATTTGAACAGCTCATTGGGAATTCTGTATGATTCATACAAATTACCGTTCTTGAATTCCAGAAGCTGCTGCGAAAGGTCCTTGATGAACCTGAATTTAACTCCTTCAAGGTAAGGTATCTGGTTTCCGTGAGTGTCTTTATCCCAGTAATTGGGATTCCTTTTCAGGTTGATCTCAAGATCCGGAGTCCAGTTCTGGAAAACAAAAGGACCTGTTCCAACCGGATTCTGGAAATAATCTTTGCCGTATTTTTCAACCGCTTCTTTGGGAACAATGTATGCAAAGCCCTGGCACATATAATAAATGAACGGTGCAAATGATTTTTTCAGCTTTATCTGGAAAGTGGTATCGTTCAGTGCTTTATAGCCGGTTACTTCAGCAAGCTTCGGCTCTCTTTTTTCCGAAGTTGCTTTGCTGATCTCTTCATTATATTCCTTAGCACCTTCAACGTAATTCTTATAAAAATCGAATCCTAAGCTTCCGGTTCTCGGGTCAAGTACTCTGGTGAATGAATACATAACATCCTGCGCGATAAACTTTCTTCCTTTACCTCCCGGGAAACATTCATTATCATGAAAAGTCACATCATTTCTTAGATAAAAAGTATACGTAAGTCCGTCCGGTGAAATTTCCCAGCGTTTAGCGAGCATCGGGATTATCTGCAGATTAGTATCAAGATCGATCAATCCGTCATATATCTGGTGTGAAACGTGATGTGAAACAACATCATTTATACCGACCGGGTCAAGGCTCCTGATATTTTCAAGCTCATTGGCAACAAAAATTCCGCCGCCTTTTATTCCGCCTTTCAGTTCAACAAGGTTTTCATTGCCCGATTTTTTGCCGCAGCTAAGGGCTAAAAGCGAAAATATTAATATGAATAATGAGGTTTTCACAGCCGGAATTAATTTCATGATCTTTTAATTAATTATTGGAAGGAAATTACAATTAAAAATGCGCCGTAATTAATACGGCGCACAAAACCTTATAGTTATCCTAAATATGTTTTTAATTGTTTGCTCTTGGAAGCATGTTTAAGCCTGCGAATCGCTTTTTCTTTAATCTGTCTTACGCGCTCTCGTGTAAGCTTAAACTTTTCACCAATTTCTTCAAGGGTTAATGGATTTTCCTGGTCTAAACCGTAATATAATTTCAATACATCGCGCTCTCTTGGGCTTAATGTATTTAATGCTCTTTGTATCTCTATCTTTAATGATTCATTTATAAGCGTATGATCCGGAAGAGGCTGGTTCTGGTTAGGCATAATATCAACAAGCCTGCTGTCTTCACCGTGAACAAACGGAGCATCTATTGAGAGATGTCTTCCTGAAATTTTCAATGTATCGGATACTTCGTATAAAGACATATCAAGCTGTTCAGCAAGCTCATCTGCGCTTGGTTCTCTTTCAAATTCCTGCTCTAATGTGCTGTATGCTTTACCGATCTTGTTAAGAGCTCCAACCCTGTTAAGCGGAAGCCTTACTATCCTTGATTGTTCAGCAAGTGCCTGTAGTATTGATTGTCTTATCCACCATACTGCGTATGAAATGAATTTAAAGCCTCTTGTTTCATCAAATCTTTTAGCGGCTTTTATAAGGCCTAGATTACCTTCATTGATAAGGTCGCCGAGTGAGAGTCCCTGGTTCTGGTACTGCTTGGCAACACTAACAACAAACCTCAGATTAGCTTTTGTAAGCTTTTCCAAGGCTTTTTGTTTCTCTTTATCGTCACCGTATTTTATTTTCTTCGCAAGGTCAATTTCCTCTTCTACATCAAGAAGTTCGACTTTCCCGATCTCCTGAAGATATTTATCAATTGACTGGGATTCCCTATTTGTAAATTGTTTTCCAATTTTCATAGGCAGTTAAGAATGGTTAAATTATAAAAAAGTTTTGGGATGAGAGCCGCTTTAAGCTTTGGAGCTTAAGCTGAAGTCTCGAAAAGATCTATTTTGTTATCTTTTGCCAGAGTAACAATAGCTCTTTTTCTGTTAGGTCTAAAGCCCTCGTATCTGCCTCTTCTTGTGAACTGAGACTTGCGTTTACCTTTTGAAAGAACTGTTCTGATGCTTTCAACTTTTACATTGAACTTGTTCTGAACAGCATTTTTGATATCAACTTTGGTTGCTTTGATATCAACTTCGAAAGCATACTGGTTTTTCTGCTCCTGCAGCAGTGTCATTTTTTCGGTGATGACCGGTTTTATTAAAATACTTCTGATCATGATCTGTTTTTATACTCTCTTAATAAATTTATTTTAAAAAGGGTTTGCATAACTCATCAACTGCGCTTTTCTGGATCAGAATGAGCTGATTATTAACCAGGTCATATGTTGCTGCGCTTGATGCACTGAGAACGTTAACCTTGGGGATATTTCTACCTGAGCGGTATACATTATCATTGTTCTGAACAGTGAGCATTAATACTTTTTTACCGTCAATGTTCAGGTTCTTTAAAATAGAACTGAAATCTTTGGTTTTTGGCTTTTCGAAGTTAATATCTTCTACTACCATTATTTCGCCGTTCTTCGCTTTCAGGCTGAGTGCGCTTTTCCTTGCAAGCTGAGCTGATTTTTTTGTCATAGCAAGCTTATAAGTATGCGGTCTGGGTCCGTGTACAGTACCTCCGCCCACCCAAACGGGTGACCTGGTCGTTCCGGCTCTCGCGGTTCCGCGTCCTTTTTGCTTCCATGGTTTTTTTCCGCCGCCTCTTACTTCGCTTCTTTCCTTGGCTTTATGTGTCCCCTGTCTCTGGTTAGAAAGATAAGTTCTTACAGCCTGGTATATAAGATGGTGGTTCGGCTCAATTTCAAATACATTTGAAGGAAGATCGATCTTTTCCTTGGTTTCGGTTCCGTCTATTTTAAATACGTTTAATTGCATCGTTTATTTCACCTTGTATATTTCAACAATACCTGAAATTGCTCCCGGTACTGCTCCCTTTATTAACAATAAATTTGATTCAGGAATAATTTTTACTATTTTTAAATTTCTTACGCTGATCTTATCACCGCCTGTACGTCCGGCCATTCTCTGGCCTTTAAATACCCTCGATGGATATGAGCTCGCGCCTATTGAACCGGGGGCTCTTAACCTGTCGCTCTGACCGTGTGTTACCGATCCGCCGCCAAAACCGTGCCTCTTAACAACGCCCTGGAATCCTTTTCCTTTGCTCTTTGAAGTAACTTTAACAATATCTCCTTCTTTAAAAAGATCTGTTTTGATCACATCTCCGACCTTGAATTCTTCAGCATTCTCAAAATCTCTGACTTCTTTTAAGAACCTCAGTACCGGCAGGTTTTTCTTTTTAAAATTCTTAACCTGCGGAACTGCCAGGCGTTTTTCTTTTCTTTCAGTAAAGCCAAGCTGCAATGCGGTATAACCATCGTTTTCTTTGGTTTTTACAGCAGTAACATAGCATGGTCCCGCTTCTATTAAAGTGCAGGGTACACTTGAACCATCATCGGTAAACACCGAGGTCATTCCAAGTTTTCTTCCTATTAAGCCTTTCATTGGTTTATCTGTATCCTTTGCTTATGTTTTAATTTCAATGTATACGCCGCCGGGAGGATCAAGCTTGGTAAGCGCATCTACGGTTTTTTTATTGGAATTCAAAATATCGATAACACGTTTATGTGATCTTATTTCGAACTGCTCCCTGGATTTCTTATCAACATGCGGTGACCTCAAAACAGTATAAACAGCCTTCCGGGTAGGAAGCGGTATCGGACCCGATACCACTCCGCCGGTTGATTTAATTGTCTTGATGATCCTGTCAGTCCACTTATCAATAAGCCTGTGGTCGTATGACTTTAATTTTATCCTTATTTTCTGTGTTGCCAAGTTATTCTATACCTGCCTTAATTATGACCTTTAATATTATTCAATAATTTTAGTTACAACACCTGCGCCAACTGTTCTTCCGCCTTCACGGATAGCGAACTTCAATCCTTCTTCCATCGCGATCGGGGTGATAAGATCAACTTTTAAGTTGTCTACGTTATCACCGGGCATAACCATCTGTACTCCTTCGGGCAGATTCATAACGCCGGTAACGTCAGTTGTTCTGAAATAGAACTGAGGCCTGTAGTTACCGAAGAACGGTGTATGACGGCCGCCTTCTTCCTTTGAAAGAACGTAGATCTGGCAGTTAAATGATTTGTGCGGGGTGATTGAACCCGGCTTAGCAATAACCATACCTCTTTCGATGTCTTTTTTATCAACACCGCGTAAAAGCATACCAAGGTTATCGCCTGCAAGACCTTCTTCAAGCTCTTTCTGGAACATTTCGATACCTGTTACAACTGTTTTCTTGTGCTGGCCTAAACCGATAAGCTCAACTTCATCGCCCATCTTAACTTTTCCTCTTTCAACCCTGCCTGTAGCAACAGTACCGCGGCCTGTGATCGAGAATACGTCTTCAACTGACATCAAAAACGGCTTGTCAATTTCTCTTGCCGGCTCTAAAATGTAGTTATCAACTGCATCCATAAGATCATAAATGCATTTCAGGTTCGGATCATCTGCGCTTGAACCTTCAACAACTGCAGCTTCCATAGCTTTTAAAGCGCTTCCGCGGATAAACGGTATTTCGTCGCCGGGGAATTCATAGCTCTTTAAAATATCCCTTAATTCTGATTCAACCACTTCGAGGAGAAGCTCAGCATCATCAGCTGATTTTTCCTGTTCATAGATCATATCAACTTTATTGAGGAATACAACAATACGGGGAACGCCAACCTGTCTGGCTAAAAGAATATGCTCTTTTGTCTGAGGCATAGCACCGTCATTTGCAGCTACTACAAGAATAGCTCCGTCCATCTGAGCTGCGCCTGTGATCATGTTCTTAACATAATCTGCGTGACCGGGACAGTCAACGTGAGCATAATGCCTTTTATCGGTTTCATACTCTACGTGAGCTGTTGCAATCGTAATACCCCTTGCTTTTTCTTCAGGTGCATTATCAATTGAATCAAAAGCTCTAACTTTAGCTTTTCCTTTTTTTGCAAGTGCCATTGTGATAGCAGCGGTAAGTGTTGTCTTACCATGATCTACGTGACCGATTGTTCCAATGTTCACGTGAGGCTTACTTCTATCGAATTTTTCTTTAGCCATTTTTGATTGTATCTCCTAAAATGATTTATATTATTTTGGTTTTATTTACTTGTATTATATCAAAGCATCTTATTGCTTTAAACTTATTAAAGTGGGCCAGTGTGAAGTTTGACTCTTTCACCCTCCCGCCTTCGGCGGGATGCTCTAACCACTTTTTGTTTAAAAAAGTGGGCCAGGGAGGATTTGAACCTCCCACCCCGCGCTTATAAGGCGCGTGCTCTAACCACCTGAGCTACTGGCCCAGTAGTTCAAGAGGAAACAACCTGTATTTAAAGACTCTTTATATACAGCCTGTTTTATAAAGCATTTTAATGCGCCTGATCATTTTGCGGGTGATCTACTTAAAGATTGACCCTAAAACTATTTAAAGAACGAAAACTATTTTATTATCTTCGAGAAATCTTTTAATTCCCCGATTCTTAATCTTTTTTTTATGAACTAACAATCTGAGTTAATTTAGAAGCAGAGATCCTTCACTATCGTTCAGGATAAATTAAGCTCCGACTGTTTCTTTACCTTTATACTTCTCTATGATCTGCTCAGAAATTGACTTAGGCACTTCTTCATAATGTGAAGTTTCCATATTATAAAGCGCTCTGCCCTGGGTCATTGAACGCATCTGCGTAGCATAACCGAACATTTCTGACAGCGGTACCATAGCGCGGATAACCTGCGCGTCTGCGCGCTGGGTCATACCTTCAATTTTACCGCGGCGTGAGCTTAAGTCACCCATTATATCACCCATATACTCATCCGGTGTTATAACTTCTACTTTCATTATAGGCTCTAGTATAACCGGACCCGCTTTTAAAGCTCCCGCTTTAAATGCCATTGAGCCGGCGATCTTAAACGCCATTTCTGATGAGTCAACATCATGGAATGATCCGTCAAACAGAACAGCTTTAACATCCTCAACAGGATACCCTGCAAGAACACCGTTCTTCATTGCTTCTTCTATTCCCTGCTCAACAGGCTTAATGAATTCTTTTGGAATTGAACCGCCAACGATCTTATTTTCAAATACGAATCCTTTGCCTTTTTCATTCGGCTCAATTGTGATCCAAACATGGCCAAACTGACCTTTACCGCCTGACTGACGGACAAATTTGCCTTCCTGTTCAACTTTCTTGGTAATGGTTTCTTTATAAGCAACCTGGGGTTTACCAATATTAGCTTCTACTTTGAACTCGCGTTTTAAGCGGTCAACAATAATTTCAAGATGAAGCTCACCCATACCGGCTAAAATTGTCTGTCCGGTTTCCTCATTTGTTGAAATGCGGAGAGTCGGGTCTTCATCAGCAAGCTTGCCAAGTGATTCTGAAAGCCTGTCCTGGTCTGCCTTGGTTTTAGGCTCAATAGCAATTGAAATTACAGGATCAGGAAAAGTCATCCTTTCAAGTATGATAGGATCACCTTCATCACATAATGTATCGCCTGTCTTTGTATTCTTCAGGCCAATAGCTGCGGCAATATCACCTGCGTATACTTCTTCAATATCCTCGCGGTGGTTGGCATGCATCTGAAGAAGCCTGCCTACTCTTTCCTTTTTACCGGATACTGAGTTATATGTATATGAACCTGATTTCAATGTACCTGAATAAACCCTGAAGAATGTAAGCTTTCCTACAAACGGGTCTGTCATTATCTTGAAAGCAAGTGATGAGAACTTTTCATTATCTGCAACATTCCTAGTAATGTGGTCATCGCTGTGTACATGGTGTCCCCAAACTTCTCCTATATCCTTCGGACACGGGAGGTAATCAATAACTGAATCAAGAAGGGTCTGTACACCTTTGTTCTTGAATGATGAACCGCATAATACGGGAATTATCTTTACTTTTAAAGTAGCTTCCCTTAAAACTTTTTTAATTTCAGCCTCGGAAATTTCCTGGCCGTCTAAAAACTTATTAAGAAGAGTATCGTCAACTTCACTGACTGATTCAAGAAGCTTTAAACGGTATTCATTGGCTTTTTCAACCAACGAAGCCGGTATTTCCTGTTCTTCCCAGGTCTGGCCAAGTGTATCAGCATTATAGATAAGCGCCTTCATCCTGATAAGATCGATCTGTCCAACGAAAATATCGCCCTGCCCTATCGGAAGCTGCAGAGGAACTACGTTGGCTTTTAATCTTTCTTTCATCATATCAAGCACGTGATAAAAATCAGCGCCTGTTCTGTCCATCTTGTTTACAAATGCAAGCCTCGGTACGCCGTATTTATCAGCCTGTCTCCATACGGTTTCAGACTGAGGTTCAACTCCGCCAACCGCGCAAAACAGAGCAACAGCTCCGTCAAGCACTCTTAATGAACGCTCAACTTCGGCGGTAAAATCAACGTGACCCGGTGTATCAATAATATTGATCCTGTGATCTTTCCAGAAACATGTTGTAGCAGCGCTGGTAATTGTTATACCGCGCTCTTTTTCCTGCTCCATCCAGTCCATAGTTGCTGCGCCTTCATGTACTTCACCCATTCTGTGCAAACGTCCGGTGTAATACAGAATTCTTTCAGTAGTCGTGGTCTTTCCGGCATCAATGTGAGCCATGATACCGATATTTCTTGTCTTTTCTAATGTTACTTTTCTTGCCATTAAAACTATATGCTTTCTATTATTTTTTACTTTGTTGTGAAGATGCTGCGAATACCATACGGCTTGATCTATTTACAGACTGCAGCCCGGTATTTTTTACCACCTGAAATGAGCAAAAGCCTTGTTGGCTTCAGCCATTCTGTGAACGTCTTCTTTTTTCTTTACAGCGCTGCCTTCGTTGTTCGCAGCAGACATAAGCTCACCTGCGAGTTTTTCAGCCATTGACTTTCCGGCTTTAGCCCTTGCGTAAGTAAGTATCCATTTTATTGCGAGCGCTTTTCTGCGTTCCGGTCTTACTTCTGTTGGCACCTGGTAGTTTGATCCGCCAACTCTTCTTGAGCGAACTTCAAGTGAAGGCTCTACATTATGAATAGCCTTTTTGAATATCTCAACAGGCTCTGCGTTAAGCTTTTCTTTTATGATATCAAATGCATCATAAACTACTCTTTCAGCTTTCTGCTTCAATCCGTCATACATAATGCAGTTTATGAACCTGTTAACGAGTACATCTGAATAAATTCTGTCTGTACCTCTGCGTCTTTTATTTGCTGTTTTCTTTCTCAAATCTCTTTATATATAATTATTTTTTTTATTCCTGATTAAATGGATCAGCGGCAATATTATTTTCCGCCGGTCTTTGCTTTCTTAGCGCCGTATTTTGAACGGGCCTGTTTCCTGTCAGCAACACCGCTTGAATCCACAGCGCCTCTTACGATGTGATAACGAACACCCGGAAGATCTTTAACCCTGCCGCCGCGGATAAGAACTATTGAGTGTTCCTGAAGGTTATGTCCTTCACCCGGGATATACGCAGTTACTTCCATACCGTTGCTTAAGCGTACCCTTGCAACTTTTCTTAAAGCTGAATTAGGCTTCTTGGGTGTTGTTGTATATACTCTTGTACAAACTCCTCTTTTCTGAGGTGATGATTCAAGAGCCGGTGATTTGCTTTTGAACTTTAAAACTTTTCTTCCTTTGCGGACGAGCTGATTGATTGTTGGCACGTAATATTCCTACCTTAGTCTTAATTTACTAAATAAATTTCTGCGCTCATTTGTCCCCGGCTTGGCAGCCATTGACTTTGGATGAGCGGCATTATTATTAGAAACTACAAAATTAGCGATTTTTTACGAAATAGTCAAGTTAGGGATTGATGAGCTTTATAATAATACAACTTACCAATGGAGTTCGTAAAACTATTCAATTTATTCATAAAATTCAAGGTTTTTTGAATAAAATTAGTGTAATCATCAAATTTTACTTAATACTTCAATAAAACTGAACGTCACCGTAATAACGGCAGAATTCGCTGCCAGAAGGAAACCGTTTTGAACGGATAATAAATCTGAAAACACCGCTGAATATCAAATGTTCACGCGCATTAAATTGTACTTCATAAACCCCGGCGTTCAGCACCTGATCTCTGATAAATACCGCTGTATCCCCGTTTGTTTTGAGATACATCAGGCTGATCGTATCCTGTTCCGGAAGCTGGAACCTGAAGTTCACAGTATCATTTGCGGGATTTGGATAAGCAGCATTAAACCTGAATAGGCTGTTATTTCTAACACACCAATCAGTAGTATCGCCGCCAAGCTCATTTCCGAACCGGTCTGTGATTGTAATCGTGGGGTCAATTATTAGCATGCCGCCGTTTCCAGTGGTGACTGTTTTGTCATCTGTACAGGAAATAAAGAAAATAATTATCAAAACTGCAGGGAGGAAAATTGATTTCAAGATTTTCATTTTATTTTAGTCTATAGTTAAGGAATAGAATTTATCAATCATTACAGAACATTCTGCTTTACAGCAATGTTTACAAAATATAACTGGTTCACAGTAGAGATGTGATGGATTGGCGGCTATCGATATATATTCTAAGGATTGCATTATTCAGTTTTATAAATATAATACCCAATTTGTCATTTTTAAATGATGAAATAAAAATTATTTTGTAAATCAACAATTTTCATTATATTTGCTTTAACAGTTAGCGGAGGCAAATGTTATTAAAGCATCTATACATACTTCCCCTTTTTTTCATTCTGGTTTGCGTCAGGACGCTTACCCAGCAGGTTTCTTCAGATGAGCTGACCCCCGATAAAATTTACGAAAAGGTCGATAATTCCATTGTTGTTGTACTTGCGTACGATAATCTTGGCAATATGTTCCAGGGCTCCGGTGTAGTTATAAATAACGAAGGGCTCATCGTCACCAATCACCACGTATGCAAGGATGCAAGCCGCATCGAGATCAAACACTATAATAAAGAAATCAAAAATGTTTCCGTTTTCAAATATGATGAAGTTAAAGATATCCTTTTCCTGAAAACCGATGACAGAACTTTAACACCAATTCCCTATGGCACAAGCAGCAGCTTAAAAACAGGTCAAAGGATTTACGCAGTAGGTTCACCCGAAGGCTACGAAAATTCTATTTCAGAAGGAATTGTAAGCGGGTTCAGAACTGATGAAAATAATGTTAAACTTATACAAATGACCTGCCCTATAACTGACGGTTCATCTGGCGGAGCGGTGCTGAATTCAAAGGGTGAGCTTATCGGTCTCAGCGTAAGCGGTCAGCATGAAGGCGCATTATACTTCGCAATACCTGTAAATGATATTTACGCGATGATCGGGATCGAACCGCAATACACGGAAGTTTCTGATCCGGTTAAATATTACGAAATAGGCACACAGGCTAATGAAAGCAAAAACTATAAAGATGCCGAGGTATATTTTTCCAAATACCTGGAAAAATTCTCAGGTGATGCTAACGCTTATTATAACCGCGGGTATGCAAGGTTCAAGTTAAAAGAGTATAAAAAGGCTATCAGTGATTTTTCAGCGGTGCTTGAAAAAAGCGAAACATCAGAATCATTTTTTTACCGCGGCAACTGTTATTACTCACTTAAAGATTACAAAAACGCGCTTGCTGATTATACCAAAGCGCTTGAGCAGGAACCTGATAATTACGATATATATTATAACCGTGGTTACGCTAATTTCCGTTTGAAAAACTACAGCGAAGCTGTAAGTGACTGGCAAAAGGCTGTTCTGCTGAATCCTGATTACAGCTCAGAGCTTGATGTTAAGATCAAAATAGCGCAGGATGAACAAAACAGTAACAGTAAATTTAAAAAATAATGTATTATAAGCAATGTTCCCTAATAAACTAAGAAGCTCAAACCAGTTTTACATTTTATTCGGCATACTGATACTTACTGTTATTATTGTCGGACTCTATATCGGTTTCCTGAAGTAAATTTCAGCAGTAATTCATAAACACGGTAAGCCCTTTCCATAATTTAACAATTAAATATTATCCGGCTATGCAATTTATATATTTTATCAGACCCCATAAAGAGAATTTTGCGGAAACTATGACAGAGGAAGAAGGGAATATTATGGGAGTACATTTTGAATACTTAAAGGATCTGCTGGATAAAGGTAAACTGATTCTTGCCGGACCTGAAACAACAGGTAAATTCGGGATTGCAGTTATTGAAGCGGAATCAGAAGATGAAGCCAGTAACATTATGATGAACGACCCGGCAGTAAAATCAGGTATAGTATCACCGGAACTGTATCCTTACCGCGTAAGCCTGATAAGAGCGAAATAGTGAAATAATAAATTGGTGAAATAGAGTTAGTAAGATTCAGTTTTATTGAATATTTCCACCCATTATCCTACTCACCTACTCATCTACTTACCTACGTACCTACTCAACAACTCACCTACTCATCTTTCTTCTTAAAATCAAGCGCGGCGGAGTTCATACAATATCTAAGCCGTGTGGGGGCGGGACCGTCATCAAATACATGCCCCAAATGTGCGCCGCAGTTTGAACATACTACTTCAGTTCTTTTCATACCCAGTGTATTATCGGTTTCTTCCTTAACATTTTCATCCTTAATTGGCTTAAAAAAACTTGGCCAGCCTGTTCCTGATTCGAATTTGGTGTCACTGCTGAAGAGCTCCTGGCCGCATACTATGCAGGCATACTTGCCTTCATCGTGGTTATCCCAATACTTATTACTGAAAGGACGCTCAGTCCCCTTTTCCTGTGTAACTTTATACTGCTCATCTGTGAGCTTTTCTTTTAATTCGTCTTTACTCATGACCGGTTTAAATTCTCCGCAAATGTTTGTGGAATCAGTTTGTTTTGTTAATTGCTGCTCATGCATCGCTGTTCTGCCGGGCTTTTCAGCGCACCCTGTCAGCATTACAAGCGAAATTATTAATGCCAATATACTCATTTTTTTCTGATTTTTTTGGATTCCTATATACTAACAAATTCACAGTTTAATTTGTTTCAATAACTAATGCATTGTATATCCGCCGGATGCAATTGCTATCCATATTGCCAGCAGATATGCAACTGCCAATGAGCCGGCTATTACTGCTACTGTCAGCAATACATTACTTTCTATAACCTCTATCTTCAAACTGGCTACATTTTGTAATGGCACAGATCTTTCAATATTCACATCTTCATAATACACAATTACATTGCTCACACCTTTATATTTAGGTCTTAACTTAGCTTCTTTTTCTTTTACATCTATTATTGTTCCGTCGTTTAGATAAATCTGAGATATCCTGTATGTTTTTTCAACCGGTACCTTGCTGCTTTCAACATATTCAATTTTGCTGGTAACACAGCCTGAAAAGCTCAGAATAACAATAAATACAATAACACTCAATACTACAGCATTCTTTATCATAAATTAAAATTAAGATTTTTAATAAATAGCTTAAATTGCATAATACTTACCCCATTTTCATACCTTCGAAAGGACTGACAATCATTAACAATAATAGAAAGAACAGGATAACAGAACCGATTATGATAATTACATTTAAAACAGTATTGCTTTCCAAAACTTCTATCTTCAGCAGTGATATATCCTTAAGCAGTATCTTTTTTTCAATATTTACATCTTCAAAATATATAATCACATTTTCATTGCCTATATAATTCAGCTTGAATTCGGGCTCTTTATCTTTAAGGTTTATTACACTGCCATCCTTCATAAATACCTCAAATATCCTGTAGGTCTTCCCTTTTGGAAACTCTCTGCTTTCAACATACTCAATTTTGCTGGTAACACAGCCTGTGAAAGAGATCATAACCAAAACTACTAATGTTTTAAAAAGAGTATTTTTATTAAAAATTACCATTATTATTTCCACATATAGCCAAATACAGAATCTGAGACGACATTTGTTAAACCGGTATTCAGGTCATACTTATATAAAGTCGGCAAATTCGGATGCGCCTGGCCATTGTAGATTATCTTTGTACCATCTGCTGACCACTTTCCTGGTGAATCATAGTCATAATGATTAACGGATATATTTGTTAAACCGCTTCCATCGGAATTTATCAAATGGATTTCATAAATTCCCTGCCCTATACTTTTCAAAAAGCAAATTTTATCCCCGTTTGGTGACCAAAATGGATTTATACCGTCTGTCAACACTCTATAATTATTTCCTGAAGTATCAATGATACAAACATTTGTTTCATTTCCCGGCTGTATTGCGGTTTGGTATACAATTCCGCTGCCATCAGGTGAAAAATCGAGTGAATGAAATTCCATTACACTCAGGCTATCCTTTAATAACTTCTTATTCGTTCCGTCAATATTTATCAGATACAGCCCATGCACTCCTGATGCCGGCTTTTCCAGAAATGCAATTCTGTTACCATTCGGTGAAAATTTTGGGAAAGTAAATGCGCCAAAAATGCTGCCCGAAAGAAGTAACTTTTGGGTTCCATCGATGTTTGATATATAAAGAGCAGCATTATTTTCTTCAGCAAATAAGACCTTTGATGCATCCGGAGAAATTTCAATATAATCTGGCAGGTTTTGAAAAGGAATTTGTAAAATTCCGTTTCCGTTTTCATCAGAATAATAAAATGCTGTAATGTTGTGCAACGAATTTATCCGCGCAAGCAGAATTATCCCGTTTTTGGATTTTGAGAATACTAAAAGCGAGTCATTGAATAATTTAAGCCCATTCTCACCATTCTTATAAGTGTATGTTGCAAAATTGAATGCTGTATCCTTTGATTTGATAATGTACATATCAAAATCAGCTGTTGGATTGCCCACATTATTATTTATAGTATCATCATTGCATGAATATATTGAGGCTAAAAGGATAAGCAGGGATATTATTAAAAGGTTTTTCATGGTTATATAATTTAGGTTGAACCAAATTAATAAATTTTTATTGATAAAACGAGATATTATATTATCATTATGTCCCCAACAGAGCAGAAAATAATAATACTTATTTCAATCCTCATTTTTGTTATTATATTGATAAGAGTCATTATATAAAATATTTTATAAAGAGCTGTTAATTTTCCGTTAGGATTACTTTTTTGCTGTTTTCTGGTTTATTTAGATTTTCTTTGAAATATTTCTTATATTTGTGCAGTGACATCAAATTGTAATTGTTAACTCCAATATTATATAATGCCTGTAATCTGTATAAAAACACTACCCTTAAGCAGACCATTAAAAATTAATGAGATTTTAAAAAGATTAAACCTGCAAATTTCTGATGCAGCAGGAATTGAGCCCGGGCATATCTGGTCATATTGGCAGTTCATTGAGCGGCACCAATATGCTGTTGGCGATACTACTGCGGCTGCAATGCAGGCAAAGACTCATTCACCTATTATTGAAATTACAGGTTTTGAGGGTAAATCAAATGAACAGATTGAAACCATAATGAAAACCGTTGCCGGAACATTAGCGGCTGAACTGGAAATTGAAGAATCAAATATATTTATTACTTATAATGAAATGGCATCAGGCATGGTTTTTGATGGCGGACAGGTCGTAAAAGCTTAACAGGATTTTTGTTTCATTATATTTATTTTAATTATTATTTTCACCATCTCAAAATTTAACTATACTTAATGAAAAGCAGCAAGGCTCCTAAGAAAACCTTTGTTTTAGATACAAATGTGATATTGCATGATTCTACCTGCATAAACCAGTTTAAAGAGCATGATATCGCCATTCCCATAACTGTGATCGAAGAGCTTGATCACTTTAAGCGTGGCAGCCAGGTTATAAACCTGAATGCGCGTGAATTTGCCCGAAAGCTCGATAGCCTTACAGGCTCAGCCCTCTTCAACGGCGGCGTGCCGCTGGGCAAAGGCAAGGGCAAGGTCTCCATTGCCCTTAGCAAAGGATTAAATGATGAGATACGCGATGTATTCAAAGAAGATACACCTGATCACCGCATACTCAGCGCAGCATTTGAAATTAAACAGCGTAAAACCGGGCACAGTGTAATACTTGTAAGTAAAGATGTAAATTTGAGGATGAAAGCCAAGGCAGTCGGCGTTCAGGCTGAAGATTATACAACCGATAAGATCACAAATGTTGAAGAACTATACAGCGGGAAAGAAACCATAGAGAATTTCAGCCATGATCTGATAGAAAAGCTCTACCAGCCGCCATTTGAAGTTCCCATAAAAACTACATTAAAAAAATCAAAAACCGAACAGGTTCCGAACAAATATCTCGTGCTTCGCAATGCAAGCCACTCAGTACTTGCTGCAATTGATAATAAGAACCAGATACTGCGTAAGGTTGATAAAAACCCTGTTTACGGAATTAAACCCCGCAACGCTGAACAAACATTCGCAATTGATGCCTTAACAAACCACAACCTTCCGCTTGTTACAATTACAGGAAAAGCCGGCACAGGCAAAACCCTGCTTGCGCTTGCATCTGCATTGAATGTTAAAAAGAACTACAGGCAGATATATATCGCAAGACCCGTCGTTCCGCTGAGCAATAAAGATATTGGCTACCTTCCCGGTGATGTGGAATCAAAGCTCGCGCCCTACATGCAGCCGCTATGGGATAATCTTAAGGTTATACAGGACCAGTACAGCGAAACCGAAAAGCAGCATCAGCAGATAACACAAATGGTGAAAGACCAGAAGCTGGTAATTGAACCGTTAAGCTATATTAGGGGCAGAAGTCTGCAGCGTATATTTTTCATTGTTGATGAAGCGCAGAATCTGACACCCCATGAAGTAAAAACAATTATAACCAGGGTTGGTGAAGGCGCTAAGATCGTTTTCACAGGTGATGTTTACCAGATTGACCATCCGTATCTTGATTCGCAATCAAACGGTTTAACATATCTTATTGAGCATTTTAAGGGTCAGGATCTTTACGCTCATGTAAATCTCATCAAAGGCGAGCGTTCAGAGCTTGCCGAGCTCGCAAGTAATTTATTGTAGATAATTTATAATTCCCCTCTTGAGAAGCTTGTCCCGCCCTGGCGGGAGGGTGTGTTTCTTCTTTTTAGCATCTAATTATTTTCTAATGAGGGCTAAAGCCCTTTTTTTGTGGGTGCACTTAACCCACGCCCTGAAGGGCATGGCTAATCATATTCCCCTCTTGAGAAGCTTGTCCCGCCCTGGCGGGAGGGTGTGTTTCTTCTTTGAGCATCTAATTATTTTCCTATGGAGCGAAATGTTAAAGCTGAATTTCAGTTAATAAAAAAACCCGCAGAATATTCCGCGGGTTAATTTTAAATTCTGAATTTATACTCTGTAATAAAACTCTTATTTCAATTTCTCAAGATTCTGTTTTGCAAGCTCATTATTGGGATCAACCTGCAATGCTTTTTTGTAGCTTTCCCTCGCTTTTGGAATTTCATTCATCCTTTCATAACAGGTACCAATATTATTATAAGCAGACGAAAATTTAGAATCTTTTGTTGCCGCAACTGTAAAATTTTCTATTGCTTCGGTGTACTTTTCCTGGTCCATATAACACATACCTATGTTATTATAATATCCCGCGGATTTATCAGGCATTAACTTGATAAGCTGGTTCAGCTCATCAATAGCCTTATCAAAATTCTTAGCCTGGTAATTTTTATAGGATGATTCTTCGAGTACTCTCACCTTTTCCATTTTTTCATCCTTTAACACGGGCGGCACAATCTGATTATCGCCTGTATTTTGCGGCGGCGGCAGCGCTTTCAGCTCTGCAAGCATATCCGATGCATTGTAATACCTTGGTGAGTGTGAACACAGCTTTTCAAGCCACTGGATCGCCATCGGAATATCGCCTTTTCGCTGATACATCTGCGCAAACGTGAACTGCGGCTCTGGTGAAAGGGTATCCAGCAGGAATGCTTTATTAATATAGTAGTAAGCTGAATCATAATTACCCTTTACCATAAACACCTTGCCAACATTATTATGCGCTATCAGCGTTTCCTTGCGCAGGTCAATCGCCTTCCTGTAATAAACCTCTGCAACATCAAAATTTCCTTTGTTTGCATATATATTGCCTATATTAACATAAGTCACAGTCCCCGGCCTGCCTTCAGCGCTTAGGAACAATATATCATTGGTTCTCCATTCTGCATTCCTGGCATATGTCATGTATGAAAATAATATAAGCACTGCCGCTGAAATTCCCATAACAAGGTTATAGTTCTTTTTAGTAAAATACCTGAATAGAGCAGCCGCAGCAATAATACTTACGAACATTGAAGGAATATACAAAAACCTGTCTGCCATAAAGTTCATAGTAGGCACTATATTTAAAACCGGCAGCAGTGTGACAAAAAATATTATTATTGCGTAAGAAACATACGGCGCGCGTTTAATGAAATAAACCGAAGCTCCGCCAAGTATCAATATAAAAAATACGGCAAACAGTGCTCTTATATCTGTTAAGCTTGAAATATCCGGCATGTATCCGCTATAATGGTAAAGCATACCATACGGCGCAATTGATAACCTGAAATATAGTGGCAATGTCTGCAGCATTGTTAAAATCGCTGTGAGTGTATCCATCTCATAAAAATAAAAATATGTAGGTCTTGGAACCGCTGTTCTTAATGCATACCATCTTAACAGCATAAAAAGACCCGATAACACTATTAAAGAACCGTAAACAATATAACGTTTTTTGAGCAGCTCTTTAAACTCTCCCCTGTTGATAATCATATCATACAGTATAACAACTGCAGGAAAAGTGATAGCCATTTCCTTGGAAAACAGCGAAAGAGCATACATTAATAGTGTAAGCGCAAGATTTTTATTTGACGGCTCTTTGCTGTATTTCAGATAAAAAATAAATGCGGCAAAAAAGAATGTGCATGAAAGCCCGTCCGTGCGCCCGCTGACCCATGCTACAACTTCTGTATGTATTGGATGAACAGCAAATATAAGTGCGGCGATCAGGATGATATAATCTTTATAAGGTGATTGTGACTTTTCAAACATCAGCCGCAGCAGCGCAAAAAACAGCAGCACATTTATAATGTGCATTATAACATTTGTTAAATGGAAACCGAAGGGCTGCAAGCCCCATATAGCATGATCTATAGTATATGAAGCTGAAACAACCGGTCTGTAATAAGCGCCAATTACCTTGTGAAATCCCATTTCACCTGTAAAGAACTTCGGGATATTGGAAAGCTCTGTTATAGTTGGGTCGCCTTCAACAACTGATTCATCATCAAAAACAAATTCATTCTGCAGTGAATTTGCATATACCGCAAAGGAAATCACTGCGAGTATTATATAGAGAACAATTTTATTGATCTGTACGGGTGTCTGCTCTTTTTTTACCTGCTTATCTATTGATTGTGTTTTTTTCGCTGTTTGATTCTTAGCCATTAATGGGTTTTTCTTTCTTATAATTTTGCGCCTACAACAAGGGTTGATTTTATTGTTTCAACTACACCGTTCTGGTCATTTAAAGCTTCCAGGAATATCACATAAATGCCAAGCCTCAGCTTGCGGTTCTCATCATCAATTCCGTTAAATACAACCTGACCTTCCGGACCCGATGCCTGGTTATTCATGATGGTTTTTACCAGCCTCCCCTTTACGTCATATATTTTCATTCTTACCTGTGAAACTGAATTTTTAAGCTTGTAGCTGATAATTGTAAAATCCTCGTAACCATCGCCATCGGGTGAGAACGGGTTCGGTGAAACAGAAATTTCTCCCGTTGCAAAATTGGTATTTGTATAGATACTGTTCTTCAATCCGGGGGAACCGCCATTGGGGAAAGTACAGCTGCTCCAGTTCTTACCGTCATTGCCGTTAAGTGCGGGATTTATCTTTTCTAGCGATCTGCCTGAACCCGGCAGGTTTGGATTATACCAGTTATCGGAATAATACACACTGTCTATCATTGTTCTGAACACATCGGCAATTTTAACAAGGTCACCTTCATTGCTTAAGTTTAAGGATCCCGGTATAAATACTTTCTGAGTGCTGTCAGGTGTTCTTAAGTACGGGAAGGCGTTATAGATATTTGTATCAGCTGCAATAACTGCATACATTCCCGGTTTTATGATAGCCGAACATGTATCAGTAATTCCTTTTGATCCGCTTGATTCAGAAAGCAGCCAGCCAACTATATTAATATTATTGGCAGTAGGATTGTAAAGCTCAATATACTCAGGCTGTCCCGTAAGCGGAGCTGCCATTATTTCATTAATTATAAGATCATTTCTATGGTAATGTACCGCTGCTGAAATTGAATTTATTAAAGTCGGTGTTGACCTTTCACATGCTATTGAGCTTGCCCAGTTGCTTGAATCATTTGATACACCGTTAATATCTATACGCTCTAGCGATGAATTATCACCGCCCCATTCCGGCAGGAAATCAACTCTGTCAGAAACAGCGCCGTTAATTTTGTAAATAATAACCGCGTCGCCGGTGTTATTAAGCGATGGGAATGATGAATTGATAATTACTTTTGCGGAATCTATTGAAGGATGGTTTGTAAATATTGCGCCGCTTTGCGAAATAACGGCATAACTTTGCGGGTTAAGGAAGTAATCATTTGCTGTAATATTAACCTGTGTTAAGCTGTTATCTGAAACTTTCCAGTTCTTTAAGTTTACAACAGAATCTGAGTTATTGAATATTTCCACCCATTCACACTCACCCGCCGGGAAGTCATACATAATTTCATTTATTATAACTCTGCCTGCAGTTGAGCCACCTGCAACTTCAATTGAAGCTACATATTTGTTATTGCTTGTATCTTCATCAGCGCCGTAATTCACAACTGCAATGTATTGGCGCAAGCCTGCACTATCGAGTATCTGCGAGTATGTTATGTTTACGGAATCACCTGCATTCAACACACCGGTTGAATTCACAGTGGATTTAAGCTCATTAGGAGTTGCAATACTATCCTTATTGTAATCATCATAAAATGATACAGAGTAAGATGGCGCGGAATTGAGTCCCCTGTTTTTAACCTGCGCTATGATCCCAAGCGTATCACCAAGTGCAGGCAAAGTGCGGCTGAATGTTATTTTGTTCAGCGCAAGATCGTTTGGCTTTGGGGTTAAGCTGTTAACTTTGTTCGGAGTAGCTCCAATAGTTGATACACACGTTCCCCAGTTGCTCTGCTGATTTGTTGGCGCTGTGTATGATACTCTTTCCAGTGACTTATTATTTGCGCTTCCGCCCCATGACGAGGTGAATGTGATACTATCAATAATTGTACCGGTTGAATTGAACAGCACAAGGTTATCACCTGTGTTATTCAATGCGCTCCATCCTGTTGATTGCAGGTAAATACCCGGATTATTGGGATAGAACAGCTTCACTGCGGCTGAATCTTCACACACCACGGCAAATCCGTTTGCGGGAATATTTACAGCCTGTGTTGTAATTGTATGCTGTGTTGAAGTTGCGTCCTTCCATTTCCAGTTGGCAAGGTTAACGGGATTTGATGACTTGTTGTAAATTTCAAACCATTCCTTTCCTGTTCCGGTTGTGGGGGCGTACATAATTTCATTTATTACCAGTGAATCAAATCCGCCGCCGCCTGGTATTACTGTTACAGTTCCCGTGCGTTTATTATTTGATGTATCTTCATCAGGTGCGTAAGTGACCACGGTAATAAATTGCCTTAGTCCAAGTGAGTCCATTACTTTAGAAGTATTGTAGTTAATAGAGTCACCCGAATTTAACGGTGAAGATGAATTAACGGTATTAATTAATTCATTCGGGGTTGGATTTCCGTCTTTATTGTAATCATCATAAAACGATACGCTGTAAGTGTTGGCAGTTACTGTTCCACGGTTCTTAACATTTGCAGTTATCTGCAGGTTATTACCTATTACGGGATTATTATTACTGAATGAAAGTATATTCAGCACCAGGTCATTGGCAAGCGGTGAAAGGCTGTTACGCAAACCGGGTGTTGCCCCCGCTGATGCAATAGATGTACCCCAGTTGCTCTGCTGATTTGTCGGAGCCGTCGGGCTTATTCTTTCAAGTGAGCGGCTGCCTGTTCCTCCGCCCCATGTATTTGTGAACTGAATTGAATCAACAACAACATTTGATGCATTGAATATTATCAGGTTTTCTGTGCCTGTATTATTTAATGAGCTCCATCCGGTTGATTGAATGAGCAAACCTGTAAATCCCGGATAAGCTGTTCTGAAAGCTGAAGTATCCTGGCAAATAACAGCGTAACCGCTTGCAGGCAGATCTATATTCTGTGTGGTAATTGTTCTTATTGTAGCTGTTGCGTCCTTCCATTTCCAGTTAGCCATGTTGAAAGGCGCTGATGTATTATTATAAAGCTCAAACCATTCATTGGCTGCAGGTGTTGGCGCGTACATAATTTCATTTAATGCAACATCACCCGGATTCTGTGAAAAGGTTAAGTTACATAAAATCAATAGTAAGCCTGCTGCCTTCAGGAATTTAATTTTCATATTATTGCTAAAAATGATAAAATATATTTGTAAATTTACAGAAATAAATGATGTATTACAACGAAAATGAAAACAATGAAAAATATTAAATTCCCGTTAGTTTTAAAGGTATTCGTGCTTATTACAGTGATGTTCACATTAAACGGCTGCAAGAATATTCACGAAACACCCGATGGCGCAGTTGTGGCATTTATAATAGCTGCAGAACAGCGTGATATGACAAAAGCGTGGAATATTCTGAGTCCCGAGCTGCAGGCACACTATAACTCGCTGGGTGAAAAAATGCGTAAATCAGGCAGAGGCGCGCTGGAAAATGAAATTGCCAGGATAACCAAATTCAAAAAAGTAAAAAAAGATTATACTATAAGCGTTGATCCGGCAAATGGCGAGGTAATTAAAATTGTTATGAATTCAGGCCCGGAATTCAAAATTGAGACGGTTAAAACTGATAATGATTACAAGATAAAAAATTCCGCTTCTATGAAAAATCTTTTGGAAGGCATTGCCGCCGAGATCACGAATAAAGAAGTATATTAAAGTCAATTTCAATCTAAAATTTTCCTGTTTTGCGAGGAAGGATTTATTTGTCGTCCTGAGCGGAGTCGAAGGACAGTTGTAATATCAACCTGAACTTAATACCACAACAGCCTATTGGAGGGAAATAAAAAAAGCCGCATTAAATGCGGCTTTTAAAAAAACAAATTAGTTTCTGAACTATTTAATTAACACCATTTTCTTTGTTTCTGTCACGATGAGCGTCTTGCCCTCATGAGGGTTGGGAGTCAATGGGTCAACAGCCTCAAGCCTGTAAAAATACACACCGCTTGGAATGTTTGATGCATCAAAGTCAGTTTCGTATACACCCGCCTGGAGATTTTCGTTCACAAGTAAACTTACCTCTTTACCTAATGCGTCGTAAATGCTCAACTTCACATAACCAGAGTGCGGCAAATTAAACCTTATCTTTGTAACCGGATTAAACGGGTTTGGGTAATTCTGATTCAGTGAATATGATTTTGGAATTACTGTGGAAATGGGGGTTATGCCGATTGGAAAAATAGATTCAACAAGCCTGTAAATCTTGCCTTTATCCGTACTTAAATAACCATAATATTTGTTTCCAACCCTGATGAAATCAAATGTGAAAATATTTTCCCCGGCTGCTATAGGAATATTCATTTCATTCCAGTTAACACCATCATTAGTAGTTTTATATATTTTCAACCCTGAAGCGGAAAACCAAGTTTGAGTGCTGTCAATATTTTTTATTCCGACAAAGCCCTCAGTATTACCGCTCGAAAAGTACTCAGGGGAACTCCAATTTATTCCTGCATTTATTGATTTAAATCTGTACACATTAAAACCCGGGGCAAACAAAAATCCGGTTGTATTATTTATATTGAATACCGGGGCTAAGATCCACATATTATTTGAGACCAATGAAATATCTTTTATCAACCAGTTATCTCCTCCGTTTGAAGTGTACCAATAACGCAGACTACCGCAATTAATACCCGGACAATTCATTCCTGCATATATATGAGCCGGGTCTTTAATACTTACATCAAAAATGGTATATTCTGTTGTAAATGGAATACCTTGCCGCAGCCAGTTCATACCTCCGTTAGAAGTAGTGAATAGGACACTTATGCTTGAATCATTTTCAAACTGACCGGCAACAACGTGATCAGGATATCGGACGTCAATACTATAAGTATAACCGAATAAAACTGAATCACGTATAATTAGCCAATTATTACCAGAATTGTTTGTTCTGTATAATCTCCCGTTAACGGCATTCATATAGGCGGTGTCTTTGTTTACAGCGATCAATTTATTAGGTCTGTATATACCGGAAGAATTAACTGTACTTAAAGCCTGATTTTCTTTCTTGTAAATTTGCCGATTGTTTATTGAATCAATTGCTACGAACCACACGTAATTAGAATCTATAACAGATATTGACGTAACACCTGTTGTGCTGTTGGCAAACTGATAATCCAAAACCCACTGCGCTGCAGTGGGTTTTGATATCAATAATATAAATACATAAATTAATATTCTCTTCATTTTATAAGTAACATTTTCTTAGACTCAATATAATCACCTGCCTCAATTTTGTAAATGTATAAACCACTGGGTAAATTTGATCCGTCAAATTCTACAGAATATTGTCCGGCCACCTTACTTTCATTTACCAATACCTGTATCAATTGCCCTAAAAGATTGTAAATGCTAACTTTAACAAATGAATTTGTGCCTATATCATAGTTAATCACAGTTTTAGGATTAAAAGGATTTGGGTAATTGTTATGAAGCGTAAAACTGTAATTTGAAGTGATATTGTTATTTCTCAAATTTAAAACTTTTGAATAGCTATTTCCTACTGTATATCTTCCGTTGGTTTCAATTATAAAATCTCTAACCCAGCCATTTTCAGGTTCAGGTATTGAATCAAACATCATAGTAATATAATCTGAACTATCCATTTCAGCATAGTTTAAATCTTTTATGGTGAGGAGCTCTGTAACATTCTCGTTGTTTATTGAATGAATAGCTGCATTCATTGATAACTCTGTTAATGTAAAGCCGCTGTACGCAATAGGAACTACTGCGAAATAAGAAACTGAATAATCGTTTTGCCAGTTAATTTCTACATGATCTACTGCATCATTTAAATTTGAAAAAGGAATCACAACTTCTGACATATTTTCTCTCATCGCAAATTGTCTATCAATATGATTATTTGGGTCAATAAAAATATAAGCAACACCGCCTATGCCTTTGGGGCCAATGGGTTCTCTATCAAGATTTCCTAATAAAGCCATGCTGTCAGGAATAATACTGTTTAGTATGTTTTTATATTTCTTTTTGAACCTACCTGCGGCATTTGATTGCGCTGATGAATCATAATGTGCGTAAATATTATCTCCGGAATTCCCCGATACGATCAATTTGCCTTGGTAATAATATTGTATATTAGCAGTTATATTCGTCCCGTTTCTATTTGCGTCATCTGGCCCTTGCACGATAGTAGTATCATACATAACGATATCATTGTGTTCTGTTACCGCAATTTTTGTGCCAAGCGGATGGTCAACAGCATAAAGTTTAACCATATCAATATAATCATGGTCGTTTTCATGTTCAGCAATTTGAATTGAGAATTTTCCGTTTATTATGTTTGGTTGAATTTGAAGTTTATATTTGTCAGTTATATCAACATTCGCAAAATTATCGAATTCTGAACGGTGTAACAGATTGTTGTCAGTCATATACAATGTTGAATCACTGTTCCAAACATATACAAATGGGCAGCCACCACCGCCTGAGGGTGGGGGTCGAAAAGTTGCACGCGGATATATTGGATTGGAAAATTGAAATTGCGAAGAACCCCAATCATTCACGGCTGTTAATTTTATTGAATAGTTCAGGATGCCATTTTCACAATTAGGATATTGACCAACAACCGTGCAATTTGTATTTTGATAACAATTATAGAGATTAGGACAACTAACTCCAAAGCTGTTTGCAATTTCGAAATACGAATTTGAAGTACCTGCAGATAATTGAAGTCCATTTGGTAAGGGGGACTGATTTTGACATCCGCCGTTAAAGCTACCGCACCTTCTATATTCCCATGCAAAATTCATTGGTTGCGTGCCTGTAAATTGGCTAGTAAGACGGATCTTTTCATTCCAAAAAACATTGTAATCAGGTTTGTCTTTTAAAACGTTAGTAATGTTAGGAGGTGAATTTGCTGTTTGGCCTGTTTCAACTGTGAACCAATACAATAATCCTGCTGTTAACCTAATCGCATTTTTCATACAGTAATGGGCTATTGTTTCAAAATTTGATTGTGAAATTCCATTTTCACCATGTTGAGAAAAAATATTCCTATCCCAAAATGGCGCTCCATTTAAAAATTGGCTTGTAAATAATGG
Organism: Ignavibacteria bacterium; assembly: GCA_017303675.1. Classification (NCBI taxonomy): domain Bacteria; kingdom Pseudomonadati; phylum Ignavibacteriota; class Ignavibacteria; species Ignavibacteria bacterium. The sequence goes on along the minus strand of JAFLBX010000002.1, from coordinate 231,335 downwards.
TGGTTGGTTGTATTCAGATTCTCCATCTGCATCATTACTAGGAAACCTGCTGGCTATTTGGTTCATTGTAAAAGCCAAATAGAAAACCGGGTCAACACCGTAACCGTACGGATTTACAAATTGTCCTCCAGTATTAGCAGCAGTGTAATTTTGATACTGCCCGTCCATTCTTGTCTCATAAGAATCACCCCTGTAACAAGGAAAACCGTCAGGGTGAGCATCTAAATGTGTGTGTGCAGGAACACTTTGGTCAACTAAGCAATGTGTCATCCTTCCAAAAATTTCATAGACAAAATATTTTCTTGAATCGCCTAATCTAACTCTCAGAGGCGGATTATAATTTTCCCAAGTACCATTATAATCAACATAACGTCCCGTAATTTCCATATAACCAGTTTCGTACAAATTATTTGGTCCTGTAATCAAACCTTGATAACGCATGCCAATAGGACCAAAGCTAACAACTTCATAAGTGCCCCCTTCCCACAAATTAAAAGTAACTGATGTTATTGGATCACCATTTGGCAAAGTATATTGTTTTTTAAAAATCCACCCACCATTTTTATATAGTTCTAACCTATTCCAAGCACTAGCGGGGACATTACAATGAGCAATCAAACATTCATCTAAAGAGAAGGTGCCGAATTCATTTGGATTGTCTGGAGTACGTACTTTCCAAAAATGTGTACTAGACGCTACATTCCAACAAGTATAATTATAAATTAGGTCTTCATCATCTTCTCTGTAAGCACCTGCTAGAATTCGCCCTTTATCATACATATACCAAGGTCCATTATTTCCATTATCAATCATCCATGTTTTCATTTCAAAATAATCAATTACTGGGTAACTCACTTTTAATAAATTCCATGCTTCCTTAACAACATGTTTGTGTGCATCTTGGACATGATCAAACTGTGTAAATAAATTTGGGGTGTAAGTTAAAATGAAAGTAATAAGTAAAGTTTTTAAGAGATTCATTATTCCTCCTTTTAATTTGTTAAAAATTGAAAACCTGCTGTTATCAAAGTATTGCGAAAGCCGCCAAACGGATATCGTAAACTGAACGATATTCCAAAATATTCAGTTGTTGAATACATGTAGTTCAATGCAACGAAGCCGGATAAACCCCCTCCAATACCGCCGGAACCGGACGAATTCCACACGCCAAATACTGCTGAATGTAATGCTAAACTGCTATGCTTTGTCTTCAAGAATTTATATCTCAAACCTGCTGAAGAATAAGAAGTATTAGTTTTTAATTTACTTTCAAAGAACTGGCCGTACTCTATCAATAAAAATAGCTTCTTCAATGATAAATTAATACTGAAGTTCCCGATCACTCCTGATGTCATAATTTTCTGTTTCAGATCATAGTTCAGAGCAAAAGCAATCCCAAATCCAAACGGAAAATTCCGTAGGTTGTTCTCTGAATTTGTATAATGTGATTTAAGTTTTAATACAATACTTGATTTATTATTTGTAAGGGTATTAATATTATTAGTTACTTGGCAAAAGGTTTCTACTGCATTTAAGGTAGAAATGGTTAGTAATATAACAGCAAAATAATTTAGGGTTTTAAGGTTCAAGTTTCTATAAAGTTTTCATAACGTTTAGGTAATTTAAACAAAGATAACATAGTATTTTTGTTTTGTCAATAGTTAAGAATAGTTTGCATTAAAAAATCAGAAATATTTTATAATTTAAGTATAATTATTAATCATGGTTTCCAAATTATTATGTACTTTGTGACGTTTCGACAATACTGCAGTAGTAAACAGTAACTTACAAATATGTGAAATCAAATGTAAATTAACAAACAAAAAGCCGCATTAAATGCGGCTTTTAATTTTATATAAATAATTTTTTAGTTACCTGTAATTTTCATACCTGAAAGTATCCCAAATCGGCGAGACCAGCCTGTAGTCACCAAACCCCGTATTATCCACAAATACAAACTGCTTGTTATCCTGGTAGTATTCCCATATCTCGTACGGTTTGGAATCCATATCATACGGATGTCTTTCTATATTATTAGGCTCACCGAATATCACATAAACCATTCCCATATCAGTTCTCCACCCCTGCGTATAAACATTCCCGAAGAATTTATTTGCAGCCGTTATCCTTCTGTAGTATTCCTGCATTACTTCATTACGCTTGGTGTTGGGGCTGGGATCCTTCTTCTTCCAGAAATCAAGGAATCTTTTTTGCTTTTCAACATCTGTTTTGCCGTCGCGGATAAAATCCATTTCATCGCCTTTTGCAATATACTGAAGCTGCTCAACAAGTATATCTATATCCTTCATCGGCAGCGGAAAGTCAAGGCTCAGGTTCTCAAACCATGAATCAGTTGTAGAGTTGTAATTATTGCTGGCTGCGGTTATTTCAATTGTATATTTCCCGTAACCGAATTCCGCTGTTGGCACAGCCATAAATACCTGGTTCTGGAAAGATATTCCGCTGGTTACATCAAGCACTTCCTTTTTATTGTAAACTTCCTTCTTTTCCGGGTCAAGTATCCTGCAGTTCAGTTCTATTTTTTCATCATCGTTATTTTTATAAACATAATAGAACAGGTAAAATGTATCAATTGCGGCAACGTTTCTGCCGACATCAGGTGTTATTATCTTTTTACCGTCATTTGAAGAAAGCCTGGATACTATCATAACATCACTAATGCTAAGCGGCGGTGTTGAATAATCTTCAACCGTAACTTCCCGCTTTTTTTCGGTCTTGTTCTTTGTGCTCTGCTCATAAACAGAAACGAACACTTCATAATCACCCGGCGGAAGGAACATATTGCGGGTTAATATCTGCGCATTTTGTGAAAGGTACTCCTGTCCTGTTTCCTGTGTGCTTACTTCTTCTTTGGAAACATTGTTGTAAATAACATTACCGGCTTTATCTTTAACATCTATATTCAGGTCAAACTTCGAAATATATGTATTCTTGATTGTTTTGGATTTTTTGAATTCCATGTTCTTAAGCGGAATTTCAACGTATATATCCACGCGTGAACGCGTACCTTCGGTGGAATAAAAATTCAGTATATCCAGGTTAAACAGCTCAGGCTTCGGATGAAATTCCTGTGAAGCTGCAGGACTTATGAATAAACTGAGAAAGAGGGCTATCTGCAGTATTATAGTATATAATATTCTCATTTTGGTATGATTTTATGAGATTTTTTGAATTTTTCTTAAATTAATATAATTAAAGTGAAAATTCAAATGAAAAACCGGAAATTATTAATTCTAACATTACAAACAAAATTTCCGTTTTGCGGGTTCTGTTAGTTTGACTATTTTAAACACAAGCTGTGACAACAAAAAAGGCGCATAAAAATGCGCCCTTTTATTAACTCCTTTAAGCATTACACATTAAACCTGAAGTACACAACGTCACCATCTTTCACTTCGTATTCCTTGCCTTCAACACGCATAAGACCTTTTTCCTTAACTGCATGCTCGCTGCCAAGCTTTACAAGGTCGTCATAGCTCATAATTTCAGCGCGTATGAAACCGTGCTCAAAATCTGTGTGAATAATACCCGCCGCCTGCGGCGCCTTTGTGCCCTGCACAAAGGTCCATGCATGTACTTCCTTTTCGCCTGCTGTGAAAAATGTTTTAAGTCCCAGTAAATGATATGCTGTATGTATCAGCTTATCAAGTCCTGCTTCTTCAATACCAAGCTCTTTTAAGAACTCAGTCTTCTCATCAGGCTCAAGCTGTGATATTTCAGATTCAATACCTACCGAAAGAACTATAGCTTCTTCACCTTCCTTTTGCGCTATTTCCTGTACTATCTTAGAGTACTCATTGCCTCCTATATTTTTATCATCAACGTTGGCAACATACAGCACATGTTTATCGGTTAACAGGTTCAGCTCATGCAGATGTTTGTAGTCATCAGGCGAATGCGTTTTTTTGTATTCATTGATGTAATACTTTGCAAGCCTGCCTGATTCAAGATGTTTTTTCAGCTCAATGTAGCTTGCATATTCATCCTTTATCTTCTTATCGCCGGTCTTAAGCCCTTTTTCAGTCTTCTGTATCTTTGCCTCAATTGTTTCAATATCCTTTAAGATAAGCTCTGTCTCTATTATCTCAATATCAGCCTTAGGGTCAACCTTGTTGTTAACGTGAATGACATTTTCATTTTCGAAGCAGCGCACAATGTGAACAATTGCGTCAACTTCACGGATGTGCGAAAGGAATTTGTTGCCAAGCCCCTCGCCTTTTGATGCGCCTGCAACGAGTCCCGCTATATCAACGAACTCAATTACCGTTTTTACAATTTTTTTGGAGTTGTACAGCTTTACCAGCTCATCAACACGCTTATCAGGTACGGTTACAACACCGATGTTAGGTTCTATTGTGCAGAACGGATAATTGGCAGCTTCTGCCTGCTGGGATGAAGTTAAGCAATTGAACAGGGTTGATTTACCTACGTTCGGTAATCCTACGATACCGCATTTTAAGCCCATTAGTTTCCTTTATTTGGTTTCTTTTATACTTGGTGGAAACCGTTAAAACGGTTTCAAAATAACTTGAATCAATTTGTCCCACGACTAAAGTCGTGGGCTAAATGAAATCTTTGTTTCAACAAAAATTAATCCAACATAGCCCACGGATTTATCCGTGGGTTAAAGATATTGATCTTTTTCAAAAACCGTTTTAACGGTTTAAAATTGAAAATCTATTTTGTAAATTAAAACACTATCCCCGGATAAAAAATAACATACAGCAGGTACATTACACTGCAGCATGTCACGGGGATTGTAAAATTATCATCAACCGGCAGGCTAAGACCGTCTGCCACTGTTGTTACAATTACTGCAATAAGTACAATTGTATATTCAGTAACCGTATAAAAATATTTCGGCGCAAGGAACATTATAAACAGCCCAACAACAAAAAATGTAATTGTACCAACGTATGACCTGTTAGGTGCATACTGTTTCTTCCCGAAAAGCCTGCCTGCCAGAGCAGAGGTGCTGTCAGCGAATGAAAGCATCAGCAGACCCGTTACAGCAATCAGCTTCGGGAATAGTATTATGCAGAATATCGCGGCAAATATCACCCACGATGCGCCGTTTATGCGGAAGCGGTTCCTGTCATACTCATGCTCGCGGAGCATATGTTTAAAATTCTTCAGGTAAAGGTCATAAATAAAATTGCTTTTATATTTTACCAGCTCAACAATAAACATTAACACAAGCAGTATAGCAAGCACCAGCAGCACGATCTCTTTTTCAATGAACAAATAGCCAATAGATATCGATGCTGAAGAGTAATGTATCAGCTTGCGGTATATTTCGCCGTGAAACGGCGTTGTGGAATTTGTATTTATGTATTCTTTCTGCAATCTATAAAATTAAACATTAGTGCCGTTAATTTTTCATATTTTATTACGGTTGAAAGTTAAGCCAAATTCTAAAATGTTCTCTCCCCTCTCCCTTTGGGAGAGGGGTTAGGGGGTGAGGGTCATTTATGAATTCCCGATTTAAACTAGTACACTATTTGCATGTGAATCTCTCAATCCCAAAAATAAAGCCTGCCTGTAATTAAATTGCCAGGCAGGCATTTTGTAAAAATTATTTAATTGTAATTTTAATCTTTTTTATCTGTTGATTTATCATCATCAGCTTTGATCTCAGATCCGGTATTTTCAGTTTTACCGTTCACACCGTTCAGTGCGGCCGTATCGCCGTTCACCTTTATCTTCTCATACGGCGGCAGCGCTTCACCGCGCATGATCTTATCAATTTCCTCATTATCAAGTATTTCACGCTCCAATAATGCCAAGGAAAGTTTATGCAGCATATCAACATTATCACTCAGAATTTTTTCAGCTCTTTCCATTTGCGTCTTAATGATCTTCATAACTTCTTCATCAATAGTAATTGCGGTATGTTCACTATAATCCCTGTGCTGCGCAATTTCTCTACCTAAAAATATTTCCTCTTCCTTTTTACCATAGTTTACCGGTCCTAACTTATCACTCATTCCCCAGTCACAAACCATCATTCTGGCTAACTTACTGGCTCGTTCAATATCGTTACTCGCGCCTGTAGTAAGCTGATTAAAAATTATCTTTTCGGCTGCCCTGCCGCCGAACATCATAGCGATTCTGCCTTCAATATACTCTCTTGAATGAGTATGCTTTTCATCAATAGGAAGATATGCTGTAACACCCAAAGCTCTTCCTCTCGGAATAATTGTTACTTTATGTATTGGGTCGGTTCCGGGGATCATTTTAGCTACAAGTACATGTCCTATCTCATGATAAGCCGTAGTCTTTTTCTCATCTTCAGATATCAGCATGCTTTTTCTTTCAAGCCCCATCAGAACTTTATCTTTGGCTTCTTCAAAATCAGCCATGGTCACAACATTCTGGTTCTTGCGTGCAGCAAGTAGTGCAGCTTCATTTACTAGATTTGCTATATCCGCTCCGGATAGCCCAGGTGTGCCTCTTGCAAGAATATCCAGCTTAACACCTTTATCAAGAGGAATATTTCTTGCGTGAACTTTAAATATTCCTTCACGGCCTTTTACATCGGGTCTGTCAACAACAACCTGTCTGTCAAACCTGCCGGGCCTTAAAAGAGCCGGGTCAAGTACATCAGGCCTGTTTGTTGCGGCTATAATTATTACACCCGCATTCTGTTCAAAGCCATCCATTTCAACAAGTAACTGGTTCAAGGTCTGCTCACGTTCATCATGTCCGCCGCCGAGACCCGCACCGCGGTGCCTGCCGACAGCATCAATTTCATCAATAAAAATTATACACGGCGCGTTCTTCTTGCCTTTTTCAAAAAGGTCACGTACTCTTGATGCCCCAACACCAACGAACATCTCAACAAAATCAGCTCCTGAAATACTGAAAAACGGCACGCCGGCTTCGCCTGCAACTGCTCTTGCAAGGAGTGTCTTGCCTGTTCCCGGAGGTCCAAGCAGTAAAACGCCTCTTGGAATCTTGCCGCCAAGCCTCTGGAACTTTGAAGGCTCTCTTAAAAACTCAATAATTTCTTCAAGCTCATACTTTGCTTCATCAGCGCCGGCAACATCTTTAAATGTAACGCGAAGCTGATTTTCGGTTAGCATCTTGGCTTTGGATTTACCGAAGGAGAATATTCCCTTGGTTCCGCCGCCCTGCCCCTGCATCCTGCGCATTATAATAATCCAGAATACGATAATAAGTATCCACGGCAATGCGCCTATCAATGGACCTATCCAGCTTGTATCTTCCTTTTCTATGCGGAATGCTATCTGCTTATCGTTCCATGTTTTGATAACTGCGTCATCAATATTGGTGTATGGCAAAAGCACTGTGAACTTATCTGCTGATACCTGGCGGCTGCCAACATTCAAAGGCTCAGCCTGTTTTAATACGCCGTGAAATGTGAATGTGTTATCAAGCTTTTTTACGACAGCTTCTTTTATCTTGTCTTCGGCAAGGAGCTTCTGGTACTGGTCAAAGCCTATTTCTACTTCTCCGCCATCACCTGATTTTGACCATATCATAATCAGGAAAAAGCCGAAAAGTATCGCGCTCCACCCAAGAACCACTTTAAATACCCTGTTCCAGTTGAACTCTTCGTTCCGCCTTTTTTTAGGAGGCTTCTGGTTTGAACCGTTATTTGAAAAATCTTCTGACATCTATTATTTTTTCTTTAAACTAAATTTTTGTTAATCTGTTGATCTGTTAATCTTAAATCAAGCTAATCCTTTAATCATGGTAATCAAGGTTATCATGGTAATCAAGGTTATCATGGTAATCAAGGTTATGAATCTAATATACATATCTCTTTCAAATTCCTGTACTTCTGCGCGTAATCGAGTCCGTAGCCAACTACAAATTTATTTTCAATTTCAAATCCCGTGTATTTTATTTCAAATGATAAGTTGCTCAGGCCTTTTTTTATCAGCAGGGCGCAGAACTCGAGTGAATTCGGGTTGTGCGAAAGCACAAGGTCGCGAATATATTTTATCGAAAGTCCCGAATCAATGATATCTTCAACGATTATTATATCCCTTCCTTCTATCTGGCAGTTAAGGTCTTTAAGCAGCTTAACTTCACCTGAAGATATTTTGCTGTCGCCGTAGCTTGAAAGCTTCAGGAAGTCAATTTCAACATCAAGTGTTACTTCCCTTACAAGATCGCTGATAAAAATAAAAGAACCGTTAAGCACACCAATGAACACAGGGATCCTGCCTTGATAATCACTGCTTATTTTTCCGGCAAGCTCTTTTAAACGCTTCTGTATCTCTTCAGACGAAATGAACGGCTTTAAATTGCCTGCTGATGTACTTTCTGAAGTTTGGGAATTGTTTTGTGAACTGTTTGCCTCCCCTGTACTTTTTTGCTGTAATTTCAAATGTTAGAACAACAATTAATGATTAGCAGTTTCAAAAGTGAAGATAATAAAAACCCGTCTTTTTGCTGTTATCTTTCATGATAGCAGTTGTTGGTGTTTTCACCAACAACAATTTTCAGCCGGATAACCTAAAACTATAATAAAAAACCCATCCTTTATTGCTGTTATGGATGGGAAAATCTATTAGCTTTAAAACCGGTATTAAGCCGCAGTTTCTTCCGCCAGAGTTCTTTTATTTCTTCTTATTGCTTTAGCCTTTTTCATGCGTTTTTTTATTGAAGGCTTTACAAAAAAGCCTCTTTTACGTACTTCTTTTAAAACGCCGGCTTTTTCATACTTCTTTTTGAATCTTTTTAAGACTTTATCTATAGATTCGTTTTCCTGAAGTGTTACTTTGATCAAATTTTTTTCACCCCTTTATTATGGATTTTAGCTTACAAATATAACAATTTTAAAATTTAAAATCTATATAAGCGCTAATATGTAATTTTTGATCAAAGAATGATTTAAACGCAAAAGCCTAACCACTAATTTCGCGAATTTAGCGAATTTCACGAATTTCATTATTTTCACGCCTGCCATAATGTGCGAGGCACGGAAAGGATTAAATTGATTCAAGCCCTGAAAGCCTATGGACTGGCTTAGACAGTGGCTCGACTACAAAAAGCAAAACCTGCCAGGTCTTCAAAATAAACCGTAGCCGAACCCTTTTAGGGTTTGTAATTATGATTAACATAAAATTAATAACGAGCCCTGAAAGCCTATGGACTGGCTTTGATAGTGGCTCGACTATAAAAAATAGATGTCGCCTTAGAGGAGTCGAAGGGCTGAAATCCATGTGCTTCGACTCCGCTCAGCACGACAAGATTTTGGGAAAGAGAGTAGTGCCACAAAAGCAAAACCTGCCGGGTCTCCAAGAGCCTGCAGGGTTATAAACGATTCTAAACTTCATTTTCAGGAAAATGCTTTTGGCAATTTCGCAGATCCGCCCTGGCGGGATCATTTTATCAAAACCATCTTCTTGGTTTCAAAGTATCCTCGTCCTGAGCCTGTCGAAGGACTTGCTTCAAGGCTATAAAAATAAAGCCCGCTCGCCAAATTACTTCCGTCAAACATCATCTCATAACTTCCGGCTTGTTTGTATTCGCTAACACTGAATACCTCTCTGCAAAGCAGATCATATATCTTTATTGATATAAACACACCCCGTCCTTCGGACACCCCTCTCCAGAGGGGAATATCATAACGTATAGTTGTAGTAGGATTGAAAGGATTTGGATAGTTTTGGTGAAGTTGAAACTTTTTGGGGATTTCAGTTCCAGTATGCTGTATTCCAATAGGATCTGCTTTGGTAGTCTTTAAAACATAAAGAAATTGCGCATCCAGTTCAAGTGGCGGGAAATTAAAAGCGTCTCCACTGACAATATAGGAACTATCATTGCATAAGTCTACAGATGATCCTGAAATTTCAAGTGTATCTAGCGGGTAGGTTTTTTCCCAAACTTTATTGCCTAAAGGGTCTATTGCCAATAAAAACGCTTCAGTGGATTTAACTCCTGTAATGACATAAGTGTTATTATATTCTACCCTAACAGCACAATCCGATGACCTCAAATTAAAATATGTATTTGTATCGCCATAAATTTTTGACCATTGTAAATTTCCGGAACTATCTGTTTTTGTGTAATACAACTTAATGTACTGATTGTTGTACCAAATTGTGCCAATTATTAAGAAACCATAATCCGGCGTTTGAAAAACGGAATTACTGTGATCATTAAATGTACTTCCATATGATTTAGACCATAAAGTATCTCCATTAATGTTTGTTCTAACCAATAGTTGCTGTACATTATTGATTATCGTAATTCCACCTGCTAGTATGAAACCTCCATCGGCAACTTGTTTTAGATGATAAATTGTACTTTGAGTATTTCCCGGTCTAATTATTTTTGACCACAATTTATTTCCATTAGTATCAATTTTTACCATATATCCTGATCTTACAGTGGGGCTGCCGGTTTCACATTTACCAACTGCAATGATTTTCATATCATTCGTTTCAATCAAGTGATAGAAATACAAGCTATATCCGGTTTCTGGTATATTCTTCATCCAGATTATGCTGCCATCTGGCCTCAATTTTACAACCAATCGGTTGTCTCCCACTGCAACAAAATCACCAGTTGAAGTTTCAATTACAGAAGTCATCCCTATAGTTGCAGGTAAATATCTTACCCACAGAGTATCACCTGTATTATTTAATTTTGCCACGAAACCCCAGTACCCGCTTCCCCCTCTTCTCCCGGCAATTACGTAATTTCCATCACTCGTTTGTTTAATGGAATTTCCTGTTGTCCAATTAGAATAGAGATCAGTCTTCTGCCAAACTACTTCTTGACCTAACACAATTTGGCTAAAAAAGATTAACACCACAGCTAAGCTAATTGCTTTTGGCTTTAATAATATAGTTCGTTTTTCAGTTTTATTGTTCATTATACTAAAAATCGATTTGTATCAGTTTGGCCGGTTTCATTTTTGCACTGTAAGCTCAAAGGATTCGGGTTTTATTAACAATTATCTGATTTAAATTAATATATAATATCGCATTATTCAAGCGTAAAATTGATTTGATCCGAACTAAAAATTACCATTACCCTTGCATTTGCCATACGCATATATTATATTACAATATATGCATTTTGCATATAATGAACCAATCCCTTTAATCATGAAATACTTAAATAATTGCGCATCCTTAGGCAGAGAAAATCTACCGGTAAACCGAATTATTAGAAACCCTAAAAATTACACAGAACCGAAGCATTCTAACTTTCCAGCGAATAGATATAAATACCCCATCGGCTGGAATAACGCCAAATCCGTTACGGATTTGGCATTCTAATCGGTCAATCATTCATTTTTATCCAATTTCTGGAATTCTAATCGTTCAATTTTCTTAATGCAGAAAGGCTAACCTGGAATGATTAATAGCCCTAACACCAAGCTCCGTAGGAGCGAAATGTTTGTAGATTGGTAAAACCCGATTGTTGAGCTCCGTAGGAGCGATATGTTTGTAGATTGGTAAAACCCGATTGTTGAGCTCCGTAGGAGCGATATGTTTGTAGAATGGAATAAACCCCAATGATGAGCTCCGTAGGAGCGAAATGTTTAAAATTACATAACAAGCTATGGTAAATAAACAAATTCAACAACAGTTTTCAAAACAAATTATTCCCAAAATGAATTATTCATAATGAGAAAATCTAAAGCCTTGAAATTTCAACACAGTTGCAAAATGAATATTCATAATGAAACTTGTTTCAAAATGAATAAATTCATTTTGAGAAAGTTTCACTTTCAAATAATAAGCTGTTTTCGCCAAAACTGCTCCCAAAACCCGTAAAAAAAAATTTTATTTTTTCATTGTGAGAAAATTCAAATTCAGAAACCATTATAAAAATTAACTGTTTAACTATTTAACCATCCAATAATTCCATAGAATTACCATTTAATCAAACAAACTATAAACTATAAATTATCAGCTGTAAACTAACATAAACTGCCTTGAAACTCTTGTTAATAATAGCTAAAATTGAGATTAAATCTAACGAAAATCAATAAAAAATATATCATATTTAATGAATAAAATGAATAAATTCAAAATGTACGGAATTCTATTAGTAATTGCCATGCTGGCTTTTTCAGCTTCTAACTGCAATAAAGCCAACAAAACCCTTGTTGATATAGGCGATGATAAAATAACACTGGGTGAGTTCGAAAAACAATACCTCAAAACTGTCGGGAATATCGATACTGCCAGGAACAAATCGATCGATGAAAAAAAGCAGTTCCTTAATCTTTACATAAACTTCCGCCTGAAGGTAAAAGATGCCCGCGAACGCGGATTGCTTAACAACCCCGATATTCAGAAGGATGTAGAAGAATATAAAAGGAACTTTGCCCCTACATACCTTGTGGATAAGGAAATAGTTAAAGAAAAAGTTGAAGACCTGTACGAAAAAAGGAAAGATGAAGTAAGGGCTTCGCATATCCTCATCAACCTGCCTGAAAACGCCTCACCGCAGGATTCAATTATGGCATACCAGAGAGCTGATTCTGTTATAGCAAGGCTTGAAAAAGGCGAAGATTTCGGAACAGTTGCAGAAATGTACTCGATGGACCGCACTGTTAAATCAAACCGCGGCGATCTTTATTACTTCACCGCCGGTATGACAGTACCTGAATTTGAAGACGCTGTTTACGCCTTAAAGGTCGGTGATATATCCAAAAAACCGGTAAGAACAATGTTCGGGCTGCATATTATAAAGCTGACTGACCGCAAGCCGAGAATTGAATCAGTTAAGATATCACACATACTTATCCAGGATAAACGCGACAGCATTGGTAATGTTATTGATTCAGTTGGCACTTACCAGAGAGCGCTTGATGTTTACAACAAAGCTAAAGGCGGCGAGAGCTTTGAATCACTGGTGCAGCAGTTCTCAGAAGATGCAGGCTCAAAAGTGCAGAACGGTGATCTTGGCAATGTTGAAAGAAGAAGGCTTGCGCAGCCGCTTGATTCAACAGCATTTACAATGTCAGTTAACGATGTTGCGGGTCCGATAAGAACACCATACGGATGGCATATTGTTAAAAAATTCGCAGAGAAAAAAGTCGGCTCGCTTGAAAAGGAATTTGAGACAATTAAGAACGAATTCAAAAAATCCAAAGCTTATAAAGATGAATACGCAAAATTTGTTGAAACATTAAAGGGAAAATTCAGTTATAAAATAGAAGCGGGTGGCCTGAACTTCCTGAAATCGAAGTTTGATTCCGTTAAAAGCGTATCAGACTATAACATGGATAGCCTCTTCACTGCAGGCGATAAGGAAATGGTAATTGCTTCATATGACGGCGGACAGGTAAAGATCATAGACCTGATAAACCACCTGAACGTAAACCGTGATTTCGCAAGAATGCCGCTGAATGACCAGACACTGCAGGCAATGATAAATTCAGCCAGCGAGAGTCCGCTGCTTAACAAAAAAGCTAAGGACTCAAACATAGAAAAAGATGATGAGTTCATAGCCAACATTACAGATTATGAGAACGGACTGCTCGTTTTCAGGGTTGACCAGGATGAGCTGTGGAGCAAGGTTAAGATAAACGACGGCGATATCACAACATTCTATGAAACCAATAAGACAAAGTATGTAAAAACAGATTCAACCGGCAAACAGGTGCCAAAATCAATTGAAGAAGCTAAACCTGAAATTTCTAACGAGCTTCAGCAGTTAAAGTATAAGGATTCAGAAAAAGCTTACCTGGATGCCCTGAGGCAGAAATACCCGGTAACAATTCATGATGATATACTTGCAGAAGCATACAAAGATTAATGGTTGCAGGTTGCAGGTTTCAAGTTGCAGGTTACAGGTAACAGGTAACAGGTTGCAGGTTGCAGGTTAAAGTTTAAATTAATTATTAAAGACTTAAAACTAAATATTGAATAAAATAAAAATAATACTGGCAGCTCTCTTCCTTATGTTATCGTTCAACACCTTTTCACAGGGTGAAGGCGATAAGATCATTGCAATTGTAGGCAATGATGTTGTTCTGCAGAGTGATCTTAACTTTTCGCTTTACAGCTATATGCAGCAGAACAATATTCAGCAGATATCAAACGAGCTTGTTCAGCAGGTTTTCCAGAACCTGGTATCAGAAAAGCTGATGCTAGCAAAGGCTGAGCAGGATAGCATATTTGTTTCAGCCGATGAAGTGAACAAGCAGGTTGAAGGCAGAATAAGGGATATGGTCACACAGTTCGGCTCTGAAAAGAACGTGGAAGATGCTTACGGGCTTACTATCCCTAAGATAAAGAACCTGCTTAAGGACCAGACAGAAAAGAACATGAAATTGACCCGCGTTAAGCAGGCAAAGTTCGGCTACGGCATAACGGTCACAAAGCCTGAGGTCACCAAGTTCTACAATGATTACAAAGACTCCCTGCCAATGGTACCCGAAACTTATGAGCTTGCGCAGATAATAAGGATACCCAAGGTAACCGAAGATGCCAAGTTCATGGCAAAGGAAAAGATAGAAAAGCTCTTAGACAGCGTTAAGCTGGGAATGGATTTTTCTGAGCTTGCAAAAAAATATTCTGATGATTCGCTTTCCGCGCTTCAGGGCGGAGCTTTGGGTAAATCCAAAAAAGGCTCGTTCGTAAAAGAGTTCGAAGATGCCGCATTCCTGTTAAAGCCCGGTGAAACATCAGGCATAGTTGAAACTGAGTTCGGATATCATATCATAAAGCTGAATGATAAATCAGGTGATTTCATCACCGCGCAGCATATACTGGTAAAATTCCCCAGGCTGGAAGCGGCTGATTTCACAGAAATAAATTTCTTAAAAGACCTGCGCGATAAGATAAACTCCGGGCAGATTACGTTTACCAAAGCCGCCGCTGAATATTCACAGGATCCCAAAGTAACTACAGACAGCGGTTATATAGGCAAGCTTAGCGTGAATAATTTAGACCAGCTTGAAGTTGCTGCGCTTACACCGCTTGCTATCGGGGAAATATCTGATCCTGTAAAAGTTGGTGATGAAAGATATTACGGCTATTATATGTATAAGGTTATGAACAAGTTCCCCGAGCATGCCGCTACGCTTGAAAGCGACTACATGCTGCTTGAGCAGTATGCCCAGAAGTACAAAGAGCAGAAGCTGCTTGGCGAGTGGCTTGAGGAGCTCAAGAAAACGATTTACCTCGAAATAAAACTGTGATTTTAATGCGGCAGTATTTTTTAAAATGCTGCCGCTTAATTTACTTAACTGCTTAACTTACTTAACACTAAATGCCGGGATTCACTTCAAGTTACTCTCCCCTGTTCCTAGTCCTCTTTGCTGTGATTGCCCTGGCAGTTTCATATTACTTTTACCGTAACACCGCTTTAGAAAAAAACAAAAAGACCCTTTTGATAATACTTAAAAGTACTGCAATATTTATTTTACTTGCGCTCTTTATAGAGCCCGTGCTTTCTTATTTAACAGGGAATGTTAATAACAGGAAGGATATCGTGCTGATAGATGCTACAAGAAGCAATGATTATTCCGGCAAAGATCAGCAGGTGATAAATATCTTAAAGGAAACCGGTATCTTCAGCGGCGGAAGCAGTGTATTTACATTCAGTAACGGCATCAAAGAAGTGAAGGATCCCGATTCAGTTCATTTCAGCGGGTATAGCACAGATCTCAGTGCATCCCTTAGAGCTATAGAAGAAAGCTTCCCCGACGGTTCTTATAATTCCGTCACAATAATTTCAGACGGGATATTTAATGAAGGCTCCGGTCCGCTTTATGAAGCCAGAAAGTTCTCAGCACCGTTCATAACAATACCGGTGGGAGATACCGTAACCAAAAAAGATATTACAGTAAAAAGTGTTGTACGCAATGAAAAAGCCTTTACAGGCACTGCCGTTAAGATAAGGGTTTACATTGCAGTTAATAAGGCAGGTACAGGCAGCACGGTTGTGAAGCTGCTCCGCGAAGGCAGTGAAGTAAGGTCACAAATGCTTAACTATGACGCTGCACGAAGCAGCTATGAGCTTGAATTTGATATCACAGAAAGCGCAGCCGGCAAGATAAAATATTCAGTTGCCGCAGAAAATATACCCGATGAGCTGACCTATAAGAATAACCGTTCAGATTTTTACATAACGTTTTTGGATAACAAGGTTAACATACTGGTATTATCAGGGGGACCCGGTTATGATAATGAATTCACTGGCTCGGTTTTAAAACGTATCGGCAACTATAATATCACTTATAAGACACAAAAATCTGCAGGTGAGTTTTACGAGGGTCCGGTTGACCCGCGTTCATTCGGCGAACTCTCAGCCTTGTTCCTGCTGAATTTCCCGGTAAGTGTAACAAGCCCTGCGCTGGTGAGTGATATATCATCTGCTGTTAAGCAGTATAACATACCCGTTGTTTTCTTTGCGGGCAAAAACACCGATTACCAGAAGCTGAGTGCGCTTGATGAGCAGATCCCGTTTTCGCTCACCCGTGTTAACCAGGGCGAAAGCTTATTCAGGCTTTTGCCTGTTTCATCAGCAGAAAATAATCTCACAAAAATTCCTTCTCTTGGCTCAACCCCCGAGATATTTAAAAATACGGGCGGCATAATGCCAAAGCCCGGTTCAGTCACGCTTGCAACCGATAAGGCATCAGGTGAACCGGTAATAATTAACAGGATAAACGGCAACACGCGCTCAACAGCGTTCTTAGGTTACGGGCTTTGGCGCTGGAAGCTGAACCCATCTTCGAATGCAGAAAAAACCCTTGAGGCAATGCTGCTTGAGCTGATAAATATTACTTTGGATAAGGAAAAAAGAACAAGGTTTAAAATATATCCTTCAAAAGATATTTTTGATTACACTGAACATGTAAAAATATTTGCTGAAGTGTATGATGAAAATTATATATTAACCCGCAACGCAAAGGTAACAGGAAGAATCCTCCGCGAAGACGGTTCAAATGCAGGTGAGCTTAAGTTCACACAGGAGGAAAATAAATTTTCAGCGGTTGTGCCTGCGCTGCCTTACGGTAATTATACCATCGAAGGTGACGCCGAATACAGCGGCAGCTACCTCGCAAGGGATGTGAACCGTTTTACAAGCGATACGGTAAATACTGAATACATCGATACAAAAAGCAACCCTGAGCTGCTGCGGGAGCTTGCCTCCCTAACAGGCGGCAGTTTGCTTGAGCCCGGGAATTTAAGCGGGTACAGCGATCTGCTGAAACAATACAAAGAGCAGCCGCGCAGCAACTATGAAACTGCCGCCGGAAAATATCTCCGGTTTGACCTGTGGGGAAATAAATATTACCTCATACTTGTTATCCTGCTCTTTTCAATCGAATGGGTTCTTAGAAAAAGAAATAATATTCCCTGATTTTCCGGGAATATGATACGGGTTATATTTTTAAGTATGATTTATTGATTTAAGTCATAAATTCATGTGGATAAATATCATATACCATAAAAGTCCACTTTTTAATTTAACGATTCTTTTTATATTTGTGTAAGAAGTTTTTTAATTTAAGGAGATAATAAACTATGCCTTGGGTAATTACAAAATTATGTCTTGACTGCAAAGATACAGAATGTGCAGAAGTCTGCCCGGTAGATTGTATTTATGAGCTGCAGGCTGATGACGATAACTTTTCAAAGAACATGCTTTACATTCACCCTGCCGAATGTATCGATTGCGCTGCATGCGAACCCGCTTGTCCCTGGCAGGCTATTTATGAAGACTCACAGGTTCCCGCTTTATTCAAAGATGATATTGAGCTTAACGCAAAGGTATTTGAAGTTCATCCTCCGGATGACTTTACAACTGAACCAACACCCATCAGGAAGAATCCGACACCTGAAGATATTGCTCAGAATAAAGCTAAATGGGGTTTCGCATAAATTTGGGAATGTAATAACAAAAAAAGCCGCCTGTTTGAGCAGGCGGCTTTTAATTTTTCAGAATACTTAAAAATCTTTCAGAACCTTTTCAAAATTATCACAGAACAGATCAATTTCTATTTCACCTATTATGTATGGAGGGAGCAGCCTTATGACATTTTCATTCGTACAGTTCACAAGCACGTTATGTTTCATTAATTCATTAACAACCTTTTCACCGGGGAAGTACAATTCCGCGCCTGTCATTAATCCCATACCGCGGATATCTTTAATCTTACCGGGATATTTATTTTTTATTGTATTCAGCTTATTCAAAAGAAGCTCACCCATGGTTTTATTGCTCTGCATTAATCCGCCCTCAAGCTCTTCCATTACCACGAGTCCGGATGCTGCAGCAACAGGGTTGCCGCCAAATGTTGAGCCGTGTTCACCGTATGTAAATACTTCTGCTACTCGCCTGTTTCCTGCAATTGCGCCAAGCGGCAGCCCGCCGCCGATGCCTTTTGCCATTATTATAATATCTGCATCAAGCCCGAATTGTGTGAAGGCGTTAAATGTACCGGTTCTGCCAACACCTGATTGTATCTCATCGGCGGCAATGAGGAACCTGTATCTTTCCTTAAGCTCATTCAGCTTATTTATGAATTCCGGTTGTGCGGGATTTACACCGCCTTCGCCCTGCAGGCATTCAATGAATACTGCCGCCGTATTCTCATCAATTCCGCTCTCAAGCTCAGATACCGAATTATACTCAAGATGCTTTACACCCGGCAGCAGCGGCAGGAATTGCTCGCGGTATTTTTTGCGGGCGGTTAGCGAAAGCGCTCCCATTGTTCTGCCGTGGAATGAGCCGGTGAATGAAACCAGCGTGGTTTTATCTTGGCCCAGGAAATACTTGCGCACAAGTTTTATGGCAGCTTCCGCTGCCTCGGTGCCGCTGTTGCAGAAGAATACTTTTTCGGCACCTGAGAGTTGTTTTATCTTCTCTGCAAGCGCTATTTGTTTTTCCTGGTAAAATAAGTTTGAAATATGAATATATTTATCGACCTGTTCTTTAATAGCATTGTTCATTTTTTTATGGCCGTAGCCCAACACATTCACGGCAAGGCCGCCGAACATATCCAGTATCTTTTCACCGGAAGAAGAGTAAAGGTAACACCCTTCTCCCCTTTCAATAACAATGCCAAGCCGCTTATAGGTATGGAAAAAATCTTTTTCTTCCTGTTTGCTCAGGTCGTTGATATTCATATTTAAATAATTACAGTAACTTTATTATCCTGTTAAATGCTTTTATTTTTTTCTTCAGCTCTGCTGCGGTGGAGTTATTCTTGATCACAAAATCTGCCCTTTTAAGCTTTTCGCGTTCATCAAGCTGCAGCTTCATCAGCTTCAGCACATCACGGCGTTTTACGTCGTCCCGGTTGATGATACGTTTGATCCTTGTTTCTTTATCAGCATAGATAAGAACGACATAATTCATCCTTTTATAGCTGCCTGATTCAAACATAATTGCAGCTTCAAAAAAAATGATCCTGTCCTTTATAGCGGCAACTATCCTGTCCATTTCCCGGAATACAAAAGGGTGAACTATAGAGTTCACCCTTTTAATATTTTTCTTATTTGAAAAAATTGCTTTCCTGGCGTTTATACGGTTTAATGTACCATCACTGTTAAGGATACTTTTCCCGAATTCTCCGGCAAGTTTTTTCAAGAGAGCTTTATTTGATGCATAAAGCTCTTTAGCTATTTTATCAGCATAAATTACTTTATAACCTAGTTCTTCAAGGTACCTGCAGGCAAGGCTTTTGCCTGAACCTATACCGCCTGTGATACCTATCTTTAGCCTGCTCTTTTGGGGCATACTTTTTATTTTGCGTACGCAACGGAACGCCGTTCACGGATCACAGTTACTTTGATCTGTCCGGGGTATTCCATTTCTTCCTGTATCCTTGTAGCAATATCAACTGAAAGCTGGTCTGCCAGAGCATCGCTTACCTTATCGTGCTCAACTATTACCCTTACTTCCCTGCCGGCCTGGATAGCGTAGGTTCTGCCAACACCTTCAAAAGATTTTGCGACTTCTTCCAGCTTCTGCAGGCGTTTTACATACCCTTCAACCGATTCGCGCCTTGCGCCGGGGCGTGCCCCGCTGATGGCATCGCATGCCTGAACAATAACTGCTATCGGTGTTTCCATTTCCATATCTTCATGATGAGCGCCAATAGCATTACATACAACCGGGTGCTCTTTATACTTCTTGGCAAGCTCATATCCAAGTATGGCGTGCGGTCCTTCAACTTCGCGGTCAATCACTTTGCCGATATCATGCAGCAATCCCGCGCGTTTAGCCATTACCGGGTCTAAGCCAAGCTCAACAGCCATAATGCCGCATAAATGCGCTACTTCAATGCTGTGCTGCAGCAGGTTCTGACCGTAGCTTGTGCGGTATTTCATTCTGCCTACATACCTTATCATTTCAGGATGCAGACCGTGTAAGCCGCATTCAATTATGGAATTCTCGCCGACACGGATAATTTCCTCTTCAAGCTCTTTACGGACCTTTTCAACTACTTCCTCAATCCTTGTAGGATGAATACGGCCGTCAGCAATCAAACGCTCCATGGAGATCTTGGCAACTTCACGCCTGAACGGATCGAAGCCTGAAATTGTTATTGCTTCCGGTGTATCATCAACAATAATATCCACGCCCGTAGCCGCTTCAAATGCACGGACATTTCTGCCTTCCTTGCCGATGATCCTTCCTTTGAGCTCATCGCTCTGGATATTCAGCACACTTACCGTGGTTTCAACTGAATGATCAGCAGCGCTCCGCTGAATAGCCTGTACAATCAGGTTACGCGCAAGCTTTTTGGCTTCGAGCTTCATTTCATCGCGGATCTCTTTCAGCCTGGTTGCAGTCTGCATTTTAGTTTCTTCGATGAGATTATTCATCAAAATGGTCTTGGCTTCTTCAGCGGTAAGACCAGAAATATTCTCAAGCCTGTTGTTCTGTTCCTGTATCAGGCTTTCAAGCTTTGTTTCTTTATCATTTAAGGAATTGATCTTGTTATTGAAGTCATTTTCGAGCTTATTTATCGATTTTTCCTTTTTGGCATATTCATCGATCCTTTTGCTGATAACTTCTTCTTTATCCTGAAGCTGTTTTTCGAATGATTTAAGCTTGTTCTTTTTGGACTGGTAGTCAGCATCAAATTCCTGTTTCTTTTTGTACCATTCGTCCCTTACTTCCAGCAGCTTTTCTTTTTTGATATTTAAAGCTGCCTTTTCGCCATCGGCGATAATACGTTTTGACTGTTCCTCTGCGCTGTTTATCTTGCCTTTTGTTACCTTGTTCTGCATGAACCATCCAAGATAAAATGTCGCCGCACAGAGTATGACGATCAATGGCACTAATACATAAATTTCCTGAAGCATATTTTATTTCTCCGTAATTCTAACATATGATTTTGGGTTGAAACGATTTAAAACAGTTAATTGAGTACTTTTTTATAAATAAAAAACCGCACGCGAACTAAAACCATAGCGAAAGAGTTATAGATCCCTCTTTCAACACAGTGGGTGAGTGCCGAAATGTCTTTTAACTTCCACTGATCACTTAAAACTGAACTCTTACAAGAGTTCCTGCGATCTCAAAGTAAACTCTGAGTGAGGCCTGTAATTGACATTGTAATCGAGCGTTCTCCCCAATTAAATAGTGTTGGATCTATTTAATTTTTGGCTACGGCCGGTCGGTGCGGTAATTTTATATTAAACTTCCTTATCCTGTATTTAAAGAACGGTAAATCCTGAATAAATCTATTTTATAGCTGCTATATATCAGGTGTTGCTGTCTATATAATCATTTATTTCTTTAACCTGAGAGTTCAGATTTCCGATCAATGATTTATAATTCTGGTCAAGAACAAAGCTTGAGTTCTTTTCCCTGTAATAATTTTCTGCTATATTTAATGCAGAAACTATAGCCACTGTAAAATCAGACTGGTTTGGAATATCATTTTGTACTTTATGCATTAATGTATCTACATACTGCGCACTTTTTTCGAGCAGCTCAACATCATCACCCTTAAGTGTGTAATGATTGTTGAATATTTTGATCCTGATATCCTTTGAGTCCATACGATTTATTGAAGTTTATTGTTTTACCTTTTGTAAATCCCGACCTTGTGATACAAAACAACTAATAAATTTTAACCTGTTTAAACAAAAAATGGCTGCTCTTTTAAATAAATTAAGCTAAAAGTTATTATTTGTTTTCTGTTCGAGATGAGTATCTAGCCTGACCATAAGTTCACGAATCCTTGATTTTAACTGAGCTTTATCTTCACCTGAAACTTTATTTTTTCTTTCTTCCAGAATTTTATTCTTTAAATCTGTAATTTCCTTATCTTTAGCTAAAAGCTCACTATTCCTGTTAGAAACCTCAATCTCTGCATCGCTTAATGCATGCTCAAGTTCTTTAACCTTTTCTTTGAGTAATTTGTTCTCATCTTTTGAAATATTGAATTTTTCAACCAATACTTTCACTTTTGAGAACATTTTCTCAAGCTCATTTTTTAAACCGGAATCGTTTACTTTTAGTATTGAATTATCCATAATCGGATATTATTTAACTTTCGGGCTAATCCCCTAAATTCTTATTTTCTTAATTCTGCCTTGATCTTTTTGGCAAGCTCAGCAACAATTTTATCCTGAAGCTTATTGACCTCTTCGTTTGTCAAAGTTCTGTCGCCTGCCCTGTATTCAAGGCTGTACGTATAACTCTTTTTTGAACCCTCATTTTTAGGTTCATAGATATCATATAATGATACATTCTTTAATAACTTACCTGTATTTACCGAAAGTATTGTATCCATTATATCACCCTGTTTTATACTGCTATCTGCAAGTATGCACAGGTCACGCAAAACAGGCGGAAAATTAGAGAACGGTTCAAAAACAGTTTTATGATTTAAAGTTTTGCTTAAACTTAATATGGTATCTGACATATTATCACAGGTCTTTCTATTCCAATTGAATTTAAGAATTTACCGGAGAAGCTAATGATCTTACAAACAACATTGTTCCGGCTTTTGTATTCTATGGAATAATCCATCAAAGCATTTTGGGCATTATAATCATATTTTTTGATATTTTCAACGCTTAATTTTTCAAACAATCCTTCAGCCTCATTCACCATATCCAAAATGCTGAAATTTCGCTGTTTTTGGTCAAATGTCTTAAAGTCATATTCCCCTGCCATAACAAGCAAAATATTCTTTGTTTCTTTAATTTCCCCTTTTTCATTCAAGCTGAATGAATTTCCGGTTTCGAACAATTTGAGTGAATTATTTGAATTTTCAAAGTTAAGCTTTATAACTTCAAATAAACCTGAATATAATTCGCTACGCAATACATTCATTTTATCGCTTGAAGGATTCATCAGCTTAACATAATTCTCACTTAATAGCTTCTGAAAATTTTCTTCAACCAGTGTATTTGAAATTATTTCCTTAAATCCCCTGCCGATAATATATTTTCTGACTTCACGAAGCATATCATATTCTTTCCCCGAAAATTCACGGGTATCATAATATAAGGATGAATGATCAGAGATCTCAATTTTATCATAGCCATCAAGTCTTATAACCTCTTCTATAAGATCAATTTCGCGGGTTAGATCTTCTCTTCTAGATTGAGGTATTTCAAATTCATAACCGCTATTTTTACCGGTTAAATTTGATATACCGATACTTCCCAGCAGCTCAATTGTTCTTTCGGGTGAATATTCAGTCCCGGCAATTCGGTTCAGATGTGAAAGCCTTAAAGGAACTTTAAGTTTTTCAAGCTTATTTGGGTAGTTATCAATAAAACCGCTGACTATTTTTCCGCCTGCGATTTCAGCAATTAATTCAGCAGCGCGTTTGCATGCCCATTCGGTGCGTTCAATATCTACACCACGCTCAAACCTGTAAGATGAATCAGACTGCAAACCCAGGAATTTGGATGACAGGCGAGTTAATACAGGATCAAAATATGCGCTTTCAATAAATACATTTGTTGTGGAATTATTTATTTCTGAATTTTCGCCTCCCATAATACCTGCAAGGGCAACGGGTTTTTCACCGTCACAAATCATAAGTACATCTTCACGCAAACGACGTTCTTTGCTGTCAAGCGTTTTAAATTTTTTATCGCTGCCCGCTGAACGAACAGTAATTTTGCTGCCTGCGATCGTATTATAATCAAAAGCGTGCAGCGGCTGCCCGCATTCCATCATTACATAATTTGTAATATCTACAATATTGTTAATGGGTCTGAGCCCAACAGCAGTTAACGCATTTTTTAGCCAGTCAGGTGATTCCTTTACAGAAATACCTTCAACCATTGCACCGCAGTATCTTAAGCAGCCTTTGGTATTTTCAATATTAACTGAAATTTTATTATTTATTTCGCTGCCCTCAAAATCATTTTTCAGCACGGGTTCCTTCAGCTTATTGCCGGTCAAAGCGCCAAGCTCTCTTGCTATCCCAATGTGTGAAAGCAGGTCTCCCCTGTTGGGAGTTATACCTATTTCAAGAACAACATCGTTTTGTTTCAGATACTCTGCAAATGGTGTGCCTACCGGTAAATTTGTATCTAGGACCATAATTCCGGAATGATCATCGCCAAGCTCAAGCTCTTTAGCTGAACATATCATTCCTTCTGATACTTCACCGCGCAGCTTCGCTTTTTTAATTTCAAAACCGCCGGCTGGAACAATAGCCCCAACCAGTGCAACGCATACAGTCTGCCCTGCATCTACGTTCGGCGCGCCGCATACAATATTCAGAATCTCTCCAGTGCCGGCATCTACTTTACAAACACTTAATTTATCTGCATTTGGATGCTTGGAACGTTCTAAAACCTTTCCAATGACAAATTTATCAAGCTTTTTCTGCTGATCTTCAACACTTTCTACTTCAATTCCCAGATCGGTTAATCCTTTAACCAGATCATCGACTGAAAGAGAAATATCAATATAATTTCGTAACCAATTCAGTGAAATTTTCATAATTTGCCCTTAAAGGGCTCCTTTTTAAACAAATATAATTAACAGCGATTTAAGTATAAAGGAATGAATTCGTGCGGTTTTGCGGGCAAAACTCATCGGATGATTTTAATTCAACCGATGAGTATTAACAAAATTAAAATATAAACGTTTGCTTAACCCTTTCAGAACGTTTCAGATACACAATAATTGCCACTGCAATAACCACACTGAATCCAAGCTTCTGCAGCATCAGTGCCGGATTATTTGACAGGTGTCCGAATATAATGTAGGATATGGCTTCAATTATCACTTCGGCAATAAGATAAATTGTAAGTATAAGCGGAAACCTGTTATTTCTTTTATAGAAGAAATAGAAAACTACAAAACATAAAAACGCGAAAACCAAACTCGCAGCAAGCTCAAAATAAATAAAAATATTAAGCAGTGAAGCATCTTCTGCAGGTTTTTGTTTTATGAGCTGGTCTTTTTCACCAAGCAGCTTGTAATACATCTGCAGGTTGCCAACCCAGCTGATAGCATTAACTATAATGAATACCTGGATGGCTATCAGCCATCCGCCAAGCGTACGGGTATTGATCTCTTTTTTTACTTTATTTCCATTTTCCATTTACAAAGATAAATAAATGAAAAACAAAAAAGGCATCTTAATTTTAAGATGCCTTTTTGAACATTACCCTAATAAATTGCTTTTCTTTGGAGTGCATTGACTGAGTCAATGCATGCATCAACATAGTTGATGCACTCCAGGAAAATCACTTCACTAAAATCATTTTCTTTGTTTCAACTACATCACCTGAAATTAGCTTATAGTAATATGTACCGCTTGCCATATCGGCTGCACTGAAGCTGATTTTATATTCACCTGCTTTGAGATTATCGTTGAGTAATGAATTAACTTCCCTGCCAAGGGCATCGTAAACTGCAAGCTTTACAAATGCATTTTTGGGAATTGAAAATTCAATTACAGTATTAGGGTTAAACGGGTTAGGATAATTCTGTTTAAGCTCAAATTCAGCCGGGATAGTATTAGAAACAGGTTCTATGCCTGTAACTAAAGTGCCTTTTGAAATTCCACCGTTAGATCTTACGCCATAATAGATCAAATTGTTAACCCTGTTTTTGCCAATATGCCTGTAAGTGCCAGCCGGCGCTGTATAGCTTGTTGTCCATGATAACCCGTTATTGGTAGTCATATAAATTTCAGCAGCCTGCCTTGTTACGACCCATTGGAGTCCGAACCCTGTAATACCGGAAAGATTAGCTGTTCCGGGCAATGCAGCAGGCGGTGAAACCCAGTTAGTACCGCCATTGGTTGTTATCAGAACCGCTGTTCCGCCTGTCATACCGAATAATGCATTATTGAACCAAATTGCATATGAATTAAGCTGGGTTGTAGTTGACTGAGTTTGCCAGCTTGTTAAAGTCAAAGTTTTATAAACCCTGGTATTATTTGTACCGAACCATAGCCCTGCTGTAACATCGAAGAAAAATGAGTTATTCCACCCTGCTTCACTGCCTGCCTGCGGCAGGTAGAATGTAGCTGAATCCCATGTAACACCGCCGGTTGTAGTACCCCACATAGACCACCTTCCGCCAACAGGATCACCAACCATATACCCGGCGAAGCTGTTGCCAAATTGCACGGAATTTATAAATCCGCCTGTTTCGGTAAATACCTGTGTCCAATTGGTTCCACCGTTTGTTGTGCGGAAAAGAAATGAGGAGCTGCCGGAGCCGCCGACTATAGCAGTAACGGAATCAATAGCATAAATTGTGTGGAGATCCAGTGTACCCGGGATAGGCGCAGCGTTTACGCTGACCCAGTTAGCGCCGCCGTTTGTGGTGCGAAGCACCCTGCCGGCGTAGCCGCATACCCAGGCATGATTATCATTTACAATTGATACTGAAGTTAACTGTGTTGTAACGCCGCTGTTTTGTTCAACCCAGCTGATTGGCTGTGAATTGATAGTTATTGCAAATATAAAAATTGAAATGATTGATGTAAGTAATAATTTCATATTTTCCCCCTGAAATTATTTAATATTTGTGAAGTTAAGTTCAACAATATATTTTCATATATAAGATTTAGCAATACAGGTTTAAGGTGATACGGAGATGGGCTTAGGGATACTGTAAATGATAAATAATAACTTTAAAATTATGTCGCACTGATCGGAGTCGAAGAGCGCATCAGCTGATAATTACTATGTAAAAGTGAATGTATATCGAAAATCTATTTTCATTAGCGATAATGATAAAAACAAGTCCAGCACCAACGAGGGCTTTTCAAAAGCGCTTAGACTCCGCTCAGCGTGACAAATACCTTGTATCCAAAATACTATCAAAGCCAGTCCAGCGGCTTTCACGGTTTTATTTTAATTTACGTTAAATCTTAAACGAGCCCTGAAAGGGCTCGACTACGAAAATAGCTGCAGCAAATTTAAGGACTGAAAGGTGTTATAGATTGTCATAAAAAAAGACGCCCCGAAGGACGTCTTTTAAAATCATACTATAACTGAGCTTCGACTCCGCTCAGCACGACAATATTTGATCACTACCTTTACTTTATCACTATCATCTTCTTCACACTTACAAAATCATCTGATGTGAGGCGGTAGAAATAGACACCGCTGGAGTAAGGCATTGCATTCCACGATGCATTATAAGTTCCCGCATCCATTTTGCCATTCACAAGTATATCAACTTCCCTGCCAAGCATATCATATACTGCTATTTTAATATTAGCTGTCCTTGGAACTTCGAACTTAATGTTCGTTTCAGGGTTAAACGGATTCGGATAGTTCTGGTATAACGCAAATTTTTCAGGAATGTTGGTGTTCAGATTAGTTATGCCGATAACTTCACCGGGTCCGCCGTTGAAACATTTTATCCTGCCATCGCGGCAGACTGAAACAAATTCATTCCACTGGTTGCCATCAACGCTGTTAAGCGCTGCGACCCTATCAGCCCTGTAGGTGAGCGATGAACCGAACTCATAGCTGAAAAGTATAGAACCGGTTTTACCATTGAGCACAAATACTTTTCCGGGAGCCTGGGTTGAATACAGTACTTCAGCAACTGTATCGCTTGTAATATCACCAAGGATGCCGGCATCCCTGATATACGATGCGCCGAACGACTGTGTCCACATCTGCTGCCCTGTTTTGGAATCGATACGGAACGCAGTCTGCGGACCGGAGCAGGTGATATCTTTAAAACCGTTGAGGTCCAGGTCATCAAGCAATTCAACAGTACCGTTATTGCCTGAGCCCATGTTAACTGTCCACAGCTCTGAACCTGAACTGCCTGATAAAGCAACTACTGTTCCGTTAAAGCCGTACAGGCTGACTATATCACTGTTACCGTCTGCATTAATATCAGCAACTTCCCTCATGCTCCATACAGCATTCAGCGAACCGGGTATCGGATAGTTCCACGCATTGCCGCCTGTGCTGTTAAGCCCGATAATTCCATAGGGTCCCCCGTTATTTGTAAATGCAATAGCGCCGCCGATAGTTGTTGTTACAACATCATATGTGAACTCAGAGTTTACAATATTAGTCCATAAAACCTGGCCGTTAAGCGCATTCAGGCAAATTGCGGAGTGT
Organism: Ignavibacteria bacterium; assembly: GCA_017303675.1. Taxonomy (NCBI): domain Bacteria; kingdom Pseudomonadati; phylum Ignavibacteriota; class Ignavibacteria; species Ignavibacteria bacterium. The sequence goes on along the minus strand of JAFLBX010000002.1, from coordinate 202,818 downwards.
CTGCCCGGGTTAGTTGAGCCTTCACCGCTTGCAGAAATTAAAATATCTTTTCTGCCGTCGCCGTTAAAATCACGGTCAATTCTTAGTCCCATTATATCGCCATCATAATTCGTATTTGGTCCTGCATATTCCCAAATAACCCTTCCCGTTCCGCCGCTCAGCACATAAACTTCCTCATTACCGCCGCCGCAGCCAATAACAACTTCTTTGATGCCATCTCCGTTCAAGTCATCCATTATCTGCATAGCGTCTTCCCAGTCAACTGAACCGGTATTATTTGTGCCGAAGCATGAATTGAATTTCCATAAAGTATCGGCAGTTCCGTAGGAATTTCCGTTGTAGCAGATAGTCCAGTAGTTTTCTGTTGCGCATATCATATCAGCAACGCCATCACCGTTCACATCAGGTATCTGCTTCAGTGATTTTGGCTGTACATCATCAGCGGTTGTTAGCGGGTTATCAGGTATCACGCTTTCCCAAACAATATCACCAAGTACCGGGGGAACGTCTATACCGGTTCCGGCAAGAATTATTTTTGCCGAAGAATTATTCACAGCATTTGTCTGGAATATTGCCGAATCACTGAAAGAACCGGGAGCATTCGGATTGAACCAAATCCTGAACGTTTTTGTTCTTTGTGTATCAATTGTAATAGGAAACCTTGCATTGGTTGTATCAAACCTGTAGCGTGACGTTGAAAAATTGCACCCTGTAATTGTAAGCGGGGCTGAGCCCTGGTTTGTAATGTTGAATGTAAATCCGGTGAGAGAATTAACACGCTTAGAGTTAAAATTAAAATTTGATGAAGAAATACCAATGTATGCGCCGTTAAAAACTCCTTTACCAAAGAGGTTTACTGATTTGGTAGGATTTGCAAGATCATTGCTTTGGATATTAAGTACACCGCTTAGGGTATCGTAAACAAGCGGGGTAAACCCGAGTGAATAATTCTTAGAACTGCCCGGTTGAATAGTATCAGGCACAATATTTGGTGAAATTGAAAATCTTGGATTTGTGAAATTGAATGCGCTTATTATCAGCTTGCCAGTACCTGTATTCAAAATAGTCAGCGGCTGGTTTCCGGTTGAGCCAACAAGCACGTTACCGAAGTTAACCGAGGTTACATTGGTTGAAATTGAAGGACTGCCCTGGCCGTTCAAAAGGTATTTATAAAGTGTGCGGTACTGAGAAACATTGTTGCCAACCCTGTATGCCATCAGCCACAGGTTTGAGCCATCCCAAAACAAGCCGCGCGGGTCACAGTCACCATCCGGATCAGGTGCTGCAAATGAAAAAATTGTATCACCAACAGCTTTGCGGTAAGCGTAAATACGCTCAGCATCGCTTTGGAAATTATCAGTAACATAAAGTATAGTATCACCTTTTACCGTAATACCCTGTACCTGTTTACCGCGAAGCGGAATTGAATCAACAATAGTTTTTGTACCGAGATCGAACTTATAAGCATATGCGAACGGGTATGAAGCAAAATCAGGATAATAAATTGCAGCCCATAAATGATTAGGACCATCCATTGCGATACCGCCAATACCAATAGTAGTATTACCGTATAACGAAGTTATACGAATGGTATCAACCGGACTGCCGGCTGAATTAACTTTGATTATCCTTGAGTTTGTTCCGGATGCATTACGCGCTATCCAGTAACCCGAGCCATCGTAGGCAAGTCCGTTATTGAAGCTGAAGGGAGTTGTTAAGCTATCCCTTATAATACCGGTTTTGGAAATTGTATAAATTTTACCGTTGCTGCTTGAGCCTATTCTTAAAGTATCGTTGATCTGTGTAATACCCCAGAAGCCGTTATAAACAGTTGTACCGGCAAAATTATATGTTGAAACCAGTGTTTGCGAAGAGATTCCTGCAGAGAAAAATATCAAGAGTATGACGAAATATGAAAATTTGAGTTTCATTTTTACGCTCCGTTTTTATGAGTAGAATAAGCAATTATCCGAATTATTAAATTAAAATTAAATGCAAAATTGACTTGTCAATTAACACAAACAAAAAGCCCCGCAAGTGTTAACTTACGGGGCTTTATATCTTTCAATTGATAAAAGATCTTAGTTTTCGCCTTCTTTTTTAGGTTCTTTCCTGATCTCTTTTGAAGGAGCTATCTTTTCGATATTCACTTCGTTGTTACCGCTGTTTTCAGGATCATTTGATCTTTTGTAGTTCCTGTACTCAACATTGCTGCTGTTGGTCTTAGGAGCGGTATATTTTCTTTTGTAGCTTTTTTTCTTCTTTGAAGAATATTTTTTCTTTTTATTATATTTTTTCTTCTTAGAATACTTCTTTTTTCCGGTGTACTTTTTCTTCTTAGAGTACTTCTTTTTTCCTCCGGAATACTTCTTTTTTGAGCCTTTCTTTTTCTTTAAAGATTTTTTCTTTTTGGAAAATTTCTTTTTGGGCTTTTTCTTCTTTGTTAATTCGGTATTAGCAGTTTGCTTGCTTTCTGCAGAAAAACCAACAACAGGCAGGCTGGCGATACCAAATATGAATACCATTGCCCATACGAGAAATGATCTTTTGGTCATTTATTACCCCCCTTTCGAGTAATTTAAATTAGTAAATCAATGCAAATATAAAGGATTTTAAACCAATAACAACCCAATTTTTCATCTTTTATAGTTAGTAAATTATAGGTATTTTGCATAAATGACTGAAAATTCACAAAAAACGGTACTTGTGGCAATGAGCGGCGGGGTTGATTCATCCGTTGCAGCCTGGCTGCTTAAAGAAGAGGGCTATAAATTAATAGGGGTAACCATGAAAACCTGGGGATTTGATGATATCCCGGAGAAGGATTCAGGCTGCTGCTCGCTTGAGACAATTTACAGCGCACGCAACGTTGCTAACCAGCTTGGTTTTCCGCATTACACCATGGATTTTACAGGCAGGTTCAATGATGTAGTAATTTCTAATTTCATTGATGAGTATTTAAAGGGTCATACCCCCAACCCATGTGTGTTATGCAATAAAGAAATTAAATGGGGCGCGCTGCTTGAAAAAGCAGTTGAGCTTGGAGCGGATTATATCGCTACGGGTCACTACGCACAGCTTGGGAAAAGTAATGAAACCGGCAGGTATTTTATTAGCAGGTCCGCTGATATGAGCAAAGACCAGTCCTACGCCTTATGGCAGGTTTCACAATACGCACTTGGCAGAACACTGTTTCCGCTTGGGGGATATCAAAAAACAAAGATACGCGAAATTGCAAAAGAGCTTGGGATGAAATCAGCGGATATTCCCGACTCACAGGAAATATGCTTTGTACCCAACGATGACTACAGGCAGCTGATACAGATAAGAAAGCCTGAGCTGAAACATGCAATCGAAGGCGGTGATATTATTTATCACAATAAAAAAATTGGCAAGCATAAGGGCTATATTAACTATACTATCGGCCAGAGGCGCGGACTTGAAGTATCACTGGGCAAGCCGGTTTATGTTTCTAAAATTGATGCTGATAATAATGTAATTTATGTTGATGATGAAGCAGGTATATACAACAGGGTATTTATTTGCAGTGATATTAACCTGCAGAAGTATGCTGCGCTGAACAATCCAATTAAAGCGGTTGTAAAGATAAGGTATAAAGATAAAGGCTCTGCGGCAGTAATTGAGCAGTTAAATGATAATGAAATTAAAGTTATATTTGATGAGCCTAAAAAAGCAATTACACCTGGCCAGTCAGCGGTATTTTATGACGGCGATGACCTGATTGGCGGCGGGATCATACAGACAATTTGCAATTAACAATGAACAATTAGCAATTACGAATTTATATTGGATATATTCAAAAAATTAGAAGCAACGGCGAAGCGCAAGAAGAAAACTATTATTCTGCCTGAATCATATGATCCCAGGGTGATAGAGGCGGCTAAAGTGATCCTGAAGAAAAAGCTTGCGAAGATAATTTTTATTTATACAGGTAAAAATATTAAGCTGCCAGAGCAGGACGGGCTTGATATTATCGATCTTGGATTTTCTGAACAATTTATTGATGAATATGCAGCCATGCGGAGGAAAAAAGACCCCGGATTCAAAACGGATACAGCGCGGGTTTCAATGACAGATCCGCTGACATTTGCCTGTATGCTGCTAAAGAACAATTACGCAGATTCAGTTGTAGCCGGGAGTGTTTACTCTACAGGCAATGTGTTAAGAAGCGCTATTCAGACAATTGGATTAAGCAAAGGTAATAAAACTGTTTCATCATTTTTCTTAATGAACTTTCCGAAAAGCAGCAGGTTTTACGGCAAAGCTTTAGCTTACGGCGATTGCGGGGTTCTCCCCAATCCAACAGCGGAGCAGCTGAGTGATATTGCGATTCAAACTTCCATGAATTTTAAGAAGCTGACCGGAATTAAGCCAAGGACAGCATTTCTGAGCTTTTCGACAAAAGGCAGTGCAAAGGATTCATCAACGGAAAAAGTATTAAAAGCATTGCACATCACCCGAAAAAAAATGCCGGGATTAATTTGTGATGGTGAAATGCAGTTCGATACTGCATTCTTGCCGGAAGTAGCAAAAAGAAAAGACCCGAAGGGTAAATTAAAGGGAGCTGCCAATGTATTTATATTCCCTGACCTGAATGCTGGGAATATTGCGTATAAAATAACCGAACGAATCGGCGGTGCAATTGCGACGGGACCGATAGTTCAGGGTCTGGCAAAACCTGTAATGGATCTAAGCCGTGGCTGCAGCGCAGCGGATATTGTTAATATGTGTATAATAGCTGCAATGAACTGAATGCAGCAAATTCAGATTTTCAAAAAAAAATATTTTTTCTGTTATATTTTAACAAATCAAAGTTTAATAATATAAAATTAATTTCAATAATAGATACCCGCTTTCGCGGGTATTACTGAAAAAATCAAATGAAGATAATACAGGCTACACTTGCAGAACTTGAACAGGCGGCAAAACTATTTAATGACTACCGCGTATTTTACGACCAGGAACCGGATATTGACGGCGCGCTGAAGTTCATAAATGATAGAATGAAAAATAACGAGTCCGTAATTTACCTGGCGCTTGATGAAAATAATGAAGCAATGGGATTTGTTCAGCTCTACCCTCTTTTCACATCGGTGGGTATGAAAAGAATGTGGCTGCTGAACGATCTATATGTAGATATTATACACAGGAAAAAAGGCGTAGCTGAAAAGCTTATAGAAAAAAGCAAGGAGCTTGTCCGTGAAACCGGGGCAACGGGTATGGCGCTTGAAACACAGAATGAAAACCATCCTGCAAAAGCATTATATAAAAAAACAGGCTGGTTCATAGATGATATGCACAGTTATTTTTACTGGCGCTCAGATAAAATCTGAAAAGCTGAAATTTAAGGAACTATACAGATTAAAATTAGAATTATAAATTTGGTATGGATTATAAAGATTATTATAAAGTATTAGGAGTTTCAAAATCAGCTTCACAGGATGAGATAAAAAAAGCGTTCCGCAAGCTTGCAATGAAATATCACCCTGATAAAAATCCGGGCGATAAAGCCGCTGAGGCAAAATTCAAAGAAGTCAACGAAGCGAATGAGGTGATTGGCGATCCTGAAAAACGTAAAAAATACGATGAGCTTGGCTCAAACTGGAAAGCATACCAGCAGGGCGGCGGCGGTGGCGGCGGTTTTGACTGGGGTAAATACCAGCAGCAATACGGAGGCAATGGCGGCCAGACTTACAGCACGAATTTCGGTGATTTTTCAAGTGCTTTTGGCGGCGGAGGTGGCGGTTTCAGTGATTTCTTCGAGGCATTTTTTGGCGGAGCAGGCTCCGGGTTTACCGGCTCTAAGCAGCGCGGCGGAAGAAAGCAGCAGCTTAAGGGCGAAGATATGCAGGCTGAGCTGCCCATTACACTTGAAGATGCTTACAACGGTGCAGAAAAATTGTTTGAGCTTGGCGGCCAGACAATAAAGCTGAAGATAAAAAAAGGCGCGTATGACGGCCAAACGCTCAAGCTTGCAGGCAAAGGATACCCCGGCCATAATAACGGTCCGAACGGTGACCTGCTGCTTACATTAAAACTTGAAAAACATGCGTTATATAACCGGATAGATGATGACCTGTATATGGACCTGCCGGTAGATATTTATACCGCAGTGTTAGGCGGCAAGCTTGATGTAACTACACTAAAAGGTAAGATAAAAATTACTATTCCCCCTGAAACATCAAATGGTAAAACTCTGAGGCTGGGCGGTTTGGGTATGCCAAAGTACGGCAAAGATTCACAGCATGGCGACCTGTTTGTTAAGATAGACCTGCAGACCCCGAAAGACCTGACACAGGAAGAAAAGAAATTGTTTGAGCAATTAAGGGATTTGAGGAAGAAATAGGATCAATTGTTAATTTAAGGGGGCTGTTGCCCCCTTTTTTTGTTGTGGTTATTTTTACTCCAGAATTATTTGCTCTGGAGGTGATGTAAAGTAATTGATACACTTACACGCTTCGACTTCGCTCAGCGCGACAAATATCTTGAAGTTGATGCCATTTCAGCTTTGTTTGGAGATATACAATTTAACCACGAGCCCTGAAAGGGCTCGACTACAAATATACTTTGGGATTTTTAACTTCGTAGTCGAAGCCTTTCAGGCTTCGTTTGAAATTTAACGATTTATCACGAGCCCTGAAAGGGCTCGGCAACATCGAATTATTTATTTAGACGTCCCGGCGGGACGTCTCTACAAAAGCAATTTAGAATTCGTTCAATAATGTTTGGACATTGCGTGTTTGATGCGTTTGATCTTTTGCGGGTAAATCCCGTTATCAAAAAGGTAAACATCATCGTAAGCACTTAAGACGCCTACAATCCCTCCTATTAATCCGGCAGGAACAGAACATACTAATCCGAATATAATACCTGCACCTATACCGCTATAATTTTCTGTCCCTTTGTCAATAAATAATGCCAGAGGAATAAACACACTCAAAAAACCAATACCCGAGCCGATCAGATAACCTCTTCCAAATGGAGCCGGTGGTTTAAAAACGATCTTCCGAATTCCGGCAATATTTATTATCTTTGATTGATCACCTTTGATGACCTTAAGTGTTGAATCAGTATCAACAATAAGCTGTACATTATTGTATACTTTCTTATTATGGAAATATAAAATACATTCAGCAGTTGTATCAATCTTTTCTTCAACAACAGGTATGCGGTTATGATCAAGGGTATCAATTTCTTCAATATCTGAGAGCTCAAACTCCGGGTTCATGACGAACTTAATATCCTTTACCGGAATTGAAAGAATTATTACATCTGTTTTGAATTTTACAGTATCGCTTCCCCGCTCAGTAATTGTTCCTTCTGCCTGGTAGCCGTTATATAAAACTACTTTGCAATTTCTTCCTTCACGAAGTGTATCGGAAGTTTGAGCTTGAATAATTACCGGCATCAGCAGGAACAGCACCGTAAAAATAACAGCATTTTTCATATGGCAGCTCCTTTAAAAGAAAGTGTAAGTTAAACCGCCTCTTATGGGGAAGTTGCCGCCTCCGAAGAACCAGAAAAAGCCCTCGTATGCTGTCATGTTATACTGAATTTCTGTAAATATGCCGAGCCTGTTATTAATCTTGAATCTAAGCCCACCGCCTATTGTCATGCTGAAATTGGTATAATTGTAGCCGTTCCGGGTCTGTGTTGTGTAGGTTGAATCATAATAGTTATAATAGGTATATTTATAATCACCCTCATTAATATGCATTAACCCTACACCAGCAATTCCATAAACACTGAAATTAGTGCGGGTATTAAAATCTCCAAAAATTATTTGGGCATAGGCGTTATAAAAATCAATATCCTGTTTAGAATTTTCCGGCGGTGAGGTATAATAGTAATAATAGTCATACATAGTTCTGTTGAAGCGGCTGTAGCTGATATCAATGCGAATAGCTTTATTTTCACTGAAAGGATATAATCCGGTTACCTGGAACGAATACCCCGGCTTATTTTCATCGTTGTAGCTGTTGTAATAATTACCGCCACCGCGCAATAGAATACCTCCGCCCAGGGTGAACATTGCAGCCATTAGCCTTGGCACTGTGCTTTTTGATACACTGAAGATATCTTCATGACGGATGCGGACAGTGCCTTCATCGGTTGACATGTAAACGTAAACGGAATCCTGTTTTGTTACCTTACCGATGATTTCTTTATCGGTATACAGTGTTATGCGGTATTTGCCGCCTGTGATAATTGAATCCATTACAACTTCTTCCTGTGAGAAAGATACGGATGTGAAAGCGGTACTTAAGATAAAAAGTGCTGCAAGGAGGATGGAAGATAAATTATTTATATTCATAAAATGAGTATTAATTTACCTGATATTAGGTTACCCAAATATAACTTGTATTTATTGTGAAATAAACGGGAAAGGGTATCTTGTGAAAAATTAATTGTTAAGCGGTTACTCAATAAGCGGTGAAAATAATAGTTCCGCTAAATATACATTATTAGTAAGGAATTATCGAATTTAAGCGGTTTTTACATCTTTTGGAGCGTCAGGTCTGCTGTTTACAGTAAATATAACTGCGTGGTACAAAACCACGATAAACGGAATAGAAATGAACATCCAGTGTCCCGCGAATTTAAATAAATATGTGAACAAAACTGCAAGAGCAATTATTGATAACACAGCGTAGAGCAGAATATTCTTTTTAGCGTAAGCTAATACCAAAATTAGCACTGCAATTATTCCCGATGCCATAAATGAAATAACGAACACCCACAGAAAGCTGTCAAAAAAACTGTCAATGTTTTCTGATACTCCTTCAATTTTGATAAAGAACGAAAGCACAAACTTTAACGCCAGTATATAGACCGGTATCTGGAGGTAGATGAGGATTTTTCGTAATAAATTCAGGCGATTAGATGAATTCATAATTAGTTAATAAATTGGAACACGGACGACACTGATGAAGCGGATCTGCACGGATTTAAACTGATAAATCAAGCGATCTCATTTTCTGTTTCTTCGCATTTGTCATGCCCGCGCATGCGGACATCCAGACGATAAATAAAAAAAATAGATCCTGGAAATGAAAAAATCCCATAAGTAGATGAAGCATTTCTTTCTACAAGATAATTCTGTTTCATAGCTACTGGCAATATACTTAAATCTAACTCTGGATACCCGCATTCGCGGGTATGACGAGCGGGACACAATAAAAACCAGAAGCTGCTGTCACTTATTCAGTTTTTTACTGTAAATCTCTTTCAAAAGATCAAAGTCAGCAGAATCACTAAATTCTTTCCCGCCTATTTCAAAATATAAATCTTTCCAACCTGGATTCGATTTTTCAATCAATTGTAACTTCCAGTCACGATTCCATTTTTTTATTTGTTTTTCTCTATTTATTGCTGTATATGCATCATCCGTAGTTTCAAAATAAACCAGTTTGTTAAGATCATATATATGAGAAAAACCCTTGTTGAATTTATGCTTATGAATATATATCCTTAACAGCAGATCATTGGTCATTCCGGTATACAAAGTCCCGTTTCTTTTATTGGTAATGATATATATGTAATAGGTTTTTTGCACCAAATATTAATGTAATCCTATCATGCCTGCGCAGGCGGGCATCCAGACGATAAATTATGAAGAATAATAGATCCGGGAAATGAAAAAAACCTATATGTAGCTGAAGCATTTCTTTCTACAAGATTATTTTGTTTCATAACTACTGGCAGTTTACAAAAATCTACCTCTGGATACCCGCATTCGCGGGTATGACAAGCGGTGAAGTAATGATTCAATTCGACGTCTATTCTTTTCCCTCGCTTTTCTGCTTTCTGAAATAATAATACAGTGGTATACCTATTGCAACAAGCAGCATGCCGAACACAGCATTGCGGACATTGTACCAGATGCTGAATCCGACAAAGAACGCTGAAAATAGCACAAAGAAAGCCGGCAGTACCGGGTAACCGAAAGCTTTGTAAGGACGCTCCGCATTTGGCATCTTTTTGCGCAGCACAAACACGCCGTATGCGCCCATTCCGTAGAATATCCATGAAACAAATATAAGCATATCGGTCAACTGGTCGAATGTACCCGTCATAGTGATCAAGCTGGCCCAAATTCCCTGTATAATTATTGAAGTACCCGGGGTTTTATATTTATGATGCACGTCTTCAAGCTTCTTAAAGAACAGGCCATCTTTAGCCATTGCGTAATATACTCTGGCACTTACCAGTATTGTGCCGTTTGTGGTACCAAATGTAGAAATCAGAACGGCAATTGCCACAAACGCGCCGCCCCACTCCCCCACTGAGCGTTTCATAACATCAGCGGCAAGGAAGGATGAATCCTTCATCACATCAGCCGGCAGAACGTAGAAATACGCCAGATTTACAAGCAGGTAAACAAGAATTACAAAAGACATACCGAATATCATAGCTTTGGGAATGTTGCGCTGAGCGTCTTTTACTTCACCTCCAAGGTATGTGATGTTATTCCACCCGTCATAAGCCCAAAAAGCTCCGCTGAGTGCGAGAACGATACCCCCAAGCAGACTGCCTGATGGAAACTGGAAGGCTGAATTTACAAAGGGCGAAAAGTTCGCAACTGAACCCGCGCCTGCCGTTAATGCCAGCACAACAATGAATGCTATGGCAACATTTTTCAGTACAGTAAAAACATTCTGCACAATGCCGCCGAAGGCAACACCGAAGAAATTCACAGTTGAAAGGAACATTATAAGAGCGATGGTAAGCATCTTTAATCCAATATCCTTAAGCGGGTAAAGATCAAGTATTACCTGCTCACCCCATTTGAGTGAGAATCCCCATGCTTCCCATTCCGGGGAGAGGTGGGGTGTTGGGAAAAAGTATTCAAAATATCCGCTGAATACATATGCAATTGAGGCTATAGAGCCGGTCTGTATTACTGCAAATATTGCCCAGCCATAAAGATAGGCGGTAAAGTTACCGTACATTTCACGGAAGTACACATACTGTCCCCCGGCTCGCGGCAGGATGCCTGCAACTTCAGCGTTGGTTAAGGCCCCGATGAGACTGATAATACCTGCGATCAGCCAAATTGCCAGAATAATTCCCGGCGCGCCCAGCTCCCCGGACATCGATGCGGATTTCTTGAAAATTCCCGAGCCGATCATAGAGCCAATTACGATAGTAACGGCAGTAAACAAGCCGAGTTTTCTGACTAAAGAATGCTTTTGTTCCATTTTAGTGCAATTATTTTAACCCTGCAAAATACAAATGTTTAATTTTAATAGCAATTTTGATATATTCCCACAAAGAATTAAGTAATAATTTGCAATTTCTGATCGAATGGCTGTATAAACCTGAAACAAAAGGCTAAATTTTTCCTGAAACAAATTGTAAAATCGGCGGTTGGATAATTGTATTTAAATAAGCAAATGATTAATTTTACAAAAATAAATTAATAGAAAAAGAATAAATTAAACAATATAGAAGGAAACAACAAAATGGGTAATGCATTAGAAATAATCCAGTTTTTTGATGAATCAGGCAAAGAGCTTGTTCACCGTGAACCGCAAGCAGGTTCAACAGATATTAAAATGGGTGCGCAGCTTATTGTGCAGGATTCCCAGACAGCGGTATTTTACAAAGACGGAAAAGCGCTTGATGTTTTCGGCGCAGGCCGCCACACATTAACAACGGCAAATATCCCGTTCTTAACAAAGCTGCTTTCACTGCCTTTCGGGTTTAACTCACCGTTCCAGGCACAGGTGTATTATGTATCAATGAAGAAGTTCATTGATCTTAAATGGGGAACCAAATCACCTATTAACTTCCGTGATACTGAATTATCATTCGTACAGTTAAGGGCTTCGGGTAAATTCTCTATGAGAGTTAAAGATCCCCAGCTTTTTATTAACGAAATAGTTGGTACACAGGGTAAATATACCACCAATGAAATTGAAGACTACTTAAGGGATTCAATTGTATCAAGGCTGAACACTGTACTTGGCAAGAACCTGAAAACAGTATTTGACCTTGGGCAGTACTACCCGCAGATAGAAACAGGCATAAAAGCTGAAGTTACAGATTTCTTCAATTCAATGGGTATAGAGCTTACCGATCTTATTATAGTCGGAATAGTTCCGCCGGATGAAGTACAGGAAAAGATCAACGAAAGAAGCTCAATGGGCGCGATCGGAAACCTGGACAACTATATGAAGTTCAAAACAGCTATGGCTATGGAAAAAGCTGCTGAGAATGAAGGTTCAGGCGGAGCAGCAGGCATTGGTGTAGGTCTTGGCGCCGGTATGACAATGGCTAATATGATGATGGGTTCTATGAATCAGCAGCAGCCGCAAAACCAGCAGCAGCAGCAGAACAATCCACCTGTTCAGCAGTCACAGGATGACGTGCTTGCAACCATAGAAAAGCTTGCAAAGCTGAAGGATGCAGGTGCACTGACACAGGAAGAATTTGACGCTAAGAAAAAAGACCTGCTTTCAAAATTATAAAATATGAATTCTGAGTCCCGCTGAAAACGAAGTTTGAGGCGGGGCGAAGGATCTCATAGCATTGAAAATCATCTATTCTGAATTAGTGCTTTCACTTAGGGGCTGAAGCCCCGGATATTTTTTGGTACTTTTAACCACGACCTGAAGTTCGTGGTAATTAAGATTTTTTATTAATGTTTTAAGTTAATAGCGAAGAGACTCTTCGCTTGAACTCAGAGTTGAAAAATGCAAATAAAATGTACACAATGCGGGGCTGATGTTACTGTACAACAGGATGAAACTTTTATAGAATGTCCGTTTTGTGCATCGGCTTTATTCTTAGATAAAAGAAAAGTAGTTTTCCATTACCTTATCCATTCAAACTTCAAACCAAACGAGGCAGAAGGCAATTTAAAACGCTGGATGTCAGGTAACCATACCGTAAAAGATCTTGACCAGAAGGCGCAGATAGTTAAAAGCGAGTTTTATTACTTCCCTGTCTGGTATTTTAAGACCAAGGACGGCTCAGGCGATAAGATTTTCCTTCAGCCTGCTGCAAGCACATCAGTATCTGAAATTAAAAAGCTTCAGATCCCTGCCGGTGCTTTGAAGTTCTATGATAAAAACGTACACAATGCCCATGAAATAGTTAAGCCTGATGTGCTTTATGATTCAGCACAGGCATGGCTGCAGGGTTCAGGCGTAAGCCTTGATATAGTAAAGGAAGCTGCGCTGGTACATATACCATTCTACCAGTTCTATTATAATTTCGGCGGGCAAAGCTATACGGCGCTTGTTGAAGCTTCTTCAGGGCAGGTGTATTCCAACATTTACCCGGCAAAAAGCGAAGCTCCGTTCAGGATACTCTTCGGCTTAAGTATAGCAGCATTTGTCATAACCAGCATTATATGTTATGTGCTGGGTTTTGTGCTGAATGACAGCATGGAAGAAGCATTACTTACTGCAGAATTCTTTAAGATCTTTGCATTCGGGCTTGTATCGGTACCATTGATAGTAATGGCATACGTGATAGCGAAGAAAGTATAAACTAATAAACAATTAGCAATTAACAATTTTCAATTAATAAAAATTGGCTGAAAAAGTATTAAAAGGAATAACGTGTCCCGCCTGTGCAGGCGAGCTTGATCTGAGAGAAGGGGTAAAAACCTTTAACTGCAAGTATTGCGGCACACTGCTTTTAACAAAAGGAGTGGACGGCGTTGTAAAATATTACGTTCCCCGTAAAGTACAGCGTAATATAGCTATACAGAATATGTTCAACTGGCTTGGAAAAGGGCTTGCAAAAGCGCGCGGGTTAAAGAACCAGGCTAAGCTTGATGATGCATTCCTTGTTTACATTCCCTACTGGCGTGTAAGGGCTGATGTTATCGGCTGGGTATTCGGCAAAGAACGCCGCACACAAACAGTAAACGGAAGAACAACCACATATTACGTTGATGTTGAGCGTAAAATTCAGAAGCCGTTTGACAGGACTTTTGCGGCATGCGATGTTGCTGAGCTTGGCGTGCGCAAGGTAAACCTTGCAGGCGATGAAATGCGTCCTATAAATTTTGAGGAGCTTCAGTCAGAAGGAATGCTCTTCAATATTATTTCATCAGAACGTGAAGTTACCGATATTGCAAAGGAACAGTTCGTAAGCGAAGCTGTGAATTCAGTTAAAGTTGACCAGATAACATTTCAGCATAACGATCTTGTAAGGCCGAATGTTTCGATAGTATACTACCCTCTTTGGGTTGTGAGGTATATTTTCAAGGGCAGAACTTACCAGGTAGTTGTTGACGGTGAAGACGGCACGATCTGTTACGGTAAAGCGCCGGGCAATAATCTATACCGCGCAGTTGCGGGAATTTTCGGAACAGCAGTGGGTTCATACCTTGTTACTTTCTTCGGTATTTTCGGGATAGTAGGTGATAGTGACAGCGCAGAAGCTGCGCTGGTGGTTTACGCATTTTCGCTGATATTCGGTATAATTATTATGATGTGGGGATATAAGAAGTTCAGGTATGGCGGTGAAATTGAAGAAGGTACGGGTATTGTTGCTCCGCCAAAGAAAGGCTTCTTTGGCAGCAAAAGCACCAATACGGTAAAAAGTATGGCTTCAGGCATTAATGCTGTTGATGTAGCAAGCATTGCTTCGAGCTTTTTGAGGAGATAGCTTCAAACCCTGAGCGATATGACTTACTTCGCGAACGCGAAGGAAGTTAGCGAAGGGTCTTATCAATTTTAAACGATATTTTAAATAGTAATAAATAATAATTGTGGGTCTCCGAATGGGATCCTTCTTGCCTACACTAAAGTTTCGGCAGGCAAGCGCACTTTTCAGGATTGAATATCATGGAAGATTTTAAATTAATAGCTGTAAAATGCAAATCATGTGACAGCGGTTTAACCGTCGAAATGAATGACAGCATTGTGTATTGCTCAAGCTGCGGAAACGGCTGGGAAATAATTAATGATGAGCTGGTTCCGATAGAAGTGAACTTTGCCGCTCCCCTTGTTAAAGGAGATGGCGAAATGGTTTACAAAGGGTTCTGGCTTGTTGACGCATTTGTTAAGATACATTCACGTGACTCATCCGGCGGATGGATATCGAACCTTTTCGGCGGCGGAAATAAAACAGAAGGCGACGTAAAGTTCTACGTACCCGCATTCTGGATGCCGATAGAATCCGCTAAGGAAATAGGCGTAAATTATACATTAAAGAACGCGGTTCCTTCACCGCAGAAGTATAATGTAAAGCTTACAGGCTTCAATTTTTCAAAGGAAGACGCGAAAAAAATAGCGGAGTTCCTATTCCTTTCAATAGAAGCAGAGAAAAGCGATACAGTAAGGAATATCAATTACGATATTAACGTAAAAAGCTACCAGGTACTTGGCGTACCGTTCTACAAACAGCCTAACGGCAGGCTGAAAGATGCTGTTTTAGGGATTGAGGTGGCTTAGGGAGAGAATAGTCTACGGTTTAAAAATTCAATTTTTCCGTAATGTTATCAAATATCCTGTTATACGTTTTAGCCACTTATTCTACAACTGTTTTTATTTTATCCAGGAAACCTGACACAATTTCTTTTTCCGTTATTTGTTATACTTATTATGTAACATTATTATTCTTTTCAGTATTATTCGTATTAATTTGTATAACTATTTATCCCTATTTACAAAACATCTACAAACAATATCCCTACAAATACTTTAAAATTGCTGTTATAATTTTATTCTCAATTCATTCTTTAAGTTATTCTTTTTTTGCACTATCAAATTTACTACTAAACTAAGATGGACAAAAACTCCTTTATTTATAAAATAATATCAATTCCTACATTTTTATTTTTAATTTATATTGTTGTATTTATTACAAGGCTAATGCTTGGTGAAGGATATAATATTTTTGCACCTTACGCTGATACTAAAATGGCTACTGAGTATTCACCCGATAAATTTGACTCGGTTAAGCAAGGAATGCATATGACAGAAGTACAAAGAATTATTGGTAAACCCTTGTCTGACGAATATGATACATATACTTTATCAACAAAACATAACTATACAAGTGACGGAAAGCTGTTATTTAAATCAAATAGTTTTTGGATTCCAACAGATCTGGCTTGGTACTATTCTGAAGTATATTACAATAAAGATAGTGTAGTTATCAATATTCTGAAAGGCTGGAGATTTGATTAGCATTTTGGGTTCATTTTATCGATAATTTTTGAGTTGCACTATAGTGCAACTTTGATTATATTTACAATTGATGAATGATAAGATCAGAACTATTTATTTTTATAAGAGCTATTTTACTGATTTTTTAAGTAAACAAAGCAATAAAGTAAAAGATAAGATAATTTGGACACTTAAGCTAATTGAATCACAAAGATCTATTCCGGAAGAATATTTTAAGCACCTTACAAATACTGATGGATTGTATGAAATTAGAGTAAAGCAAAGCAGCAACATATACCGCATATTTTGTTTTTTTGACAAAGGTAACTTAATTATTGTAACAAGCGGTTTTCAGAAGAAAACGCAAAAAACTCCGAAATCAGAAATTGAAAAAGCATTAAAGATAAAAAAAGAATATGAAACAGAAAAATAAACTAAAATCACTGGACCAGCATATAGAAGAACAATACGGCAAAAGAGGGACAGCAAAACGTGACAAATTTGAGAAGAGTTATGAATCCTTTCGGCTTGGAATTATACTGCAGCAAGCAAGACTTAAAAAAGGTTTGACCCAGGGCGAGCTTGCCGATAAAATAGGAACAACAAAATCATATATTTCAAAAATTGAAAACGATGTTAAAGAAGTTAGGATTTCAACTCTAATGAAAATTGTCGAAAAGGGCTTAGGCGGGAAACTGAATCTTTCAGTTTCGTTATAACAACAGCCAAACAACCACATATGACTAAAAACAGATTAGAAGCATTCAGTGACGGTGTACTTGCGATAATTATCACAATTATGGTACTTGAGCTTAAGGTACCTCATGGTACAACATTAAACGATCTTGCGCCGATCTATCCATACTTTTTAAGTTATGTACTCAGCTTTATTTATATCGGGATATACTGGAATAACCACCATCATATGCTTCATACTGTTAAGCATGTATCAGGCGGTATTTTGTGGGCAAACATGCACCTGTTATTCTGGCTCAGCCTGGTTCCGTTCACAACAGGCTGGATGGCAGAGAACCATTTTGCCCCGTTAACATTGACATTATATGGTATTGACCTGTTAATGGCTGCGATAGCTTATTTTATACTTCAAAGCATGATACTGAAGCTTCACGGAAACGAATCATTGCTTAAAAAAGCTATTGGCAATGATATCAAAGGCAAAGCGTCACCGATCCTGTATATTGCAGGAATAATCCTTTCTTTTTTTGATATAAGCCAGTGGGCTGCGGGGGGATTATATGTACTTGTCGCGCTGATATGGCTAATTCCCGATAAAAGGATAGAAAAGACAATTTACGGCATCAAAGAAAAGTCATAATTTTTAATATACAGGGAACAAAACACCTTTAAGCTCACTATAACCCTTAATATCAATTAAATTCCCCAAAAAATGAGAAAAATCAATTTAATCTTAGTTTTATTAGCGCTGTACACTTTCACAGCTTGCGCACAGGAAAAATCACCTTTTGTAAGCTTTGACGATTACGAAAAATTGATGGCTGATGTCAAAGAGCACAGAATGGAAAGGCTTTTATCTGTAGAAGATTTTGTAAAAATGTCAGAACAGGAAAATGTGATAATACTGGATGCGAGATCAAACACTATGTATAACAGCAAACATGTTAATGGAGCAGTTAATCTTAATTTTTCAGATTTTACACAGGAAACACTGGTGGAGATAATTCCTTCTTTTGATACCAAGATCCTGATATATTGTAATAATAATTTTTCTGACGATGAAAAGTATTTCCCGACCAAGATGTCAATTCCGGTTAATTTCGATATAAAAGGCGGCGGAGATAAGGGAATTACTTTAGCACTGAATATACCAACATATCTAAATCTTTATGGATATGGGTATAAGAATGTTTATGAGCTGAATGAAATTTTAAGTGTGAGCGACCCAAGGATTAAGTTTGAAGGAACATCTGTTAAGTAAAGTACTATTGTTTCCCAAACTGGAGTTTGGGAAACATAGTTATCAAAGAATTGCGAAACATATATTAGTCCAGTTAGTAAAAGTATCACATAGATTTTCGTCTGGATGCCCGCCTTCGCGGGCATGACAGCTTAGATGCTTCCCAAACTATTGTTTGGGAAGCATTTTTTTTATTACTTTATTGAAACGTTAAATGTTACTGTTTTAGCAGGAGCGTCTTTTTCCCATGACCTTGCGTAATAGAATAAAAGCTTAACTGAACCGGGAGCGACTGCCTTTAAATGCCATACTTCAGCTCCGCCCTGCCCAGTTGTTGAGCCTTCGGGCAGATCATAATCCATGCCCGCAATTACAACCTGCGCGTTATCGCTTACCATACCTACTGACCATGAATAGCCTGTTGACTGATTTGATTCAAGTGAAATTGTGAAGTTTTCACCAACTGATGCTGCGATCTCAGAATTGGTTTCGGTGTAAGTTTTTTCCTGTGAGTAGGAAATAACCGCGGCAAGCAAAAGTACTAATGCTGCTGCTGAGTTTATTATTTTTTTCATGCTGTTTAAATTAAATTATTGAATTACCCCAAGTCAATGTAATATTACTGAAAAGCTGTTAAATGAGCTGGAAAGCTGAATTCCAGCCCTATCTCCTCCATAAACTGCAGTGCAGCTATAAGCTGCAGCTTAACGCGGGCATCTATATCGAAGCCGCGGTATGTTTCAACAGTATATGATTTAATATTGAACTTTGAAACAAAATTATCGAGCGAGCTGTGATCGCGGTATGAATAATAATGGGTATGGAATTGGTAATCACCTTCCGGGATGCGTTTATTCATATTATCAACTGATCTTACCAAAAGTTCTTCGAACGGCTGCAGGCATGATATTACGATCTGGCCATAAGCTTTTTCCGGGTCAGTTAACGCTTTAGGTGACCATTTGGTCCTTGCCTCATGCAGATTTATAATAAGATCAGGCTTCACTGAATCTACCATCCACATGAACTCATATGCCAGCCTGTACTCAAAAAGCTCGGCGGTAATATCACCCGGAAATGCATGGTTAAAATCAAAATTAACCTGTCTTGTATTCTGCTGGCAAGCTTTAATATTTGTACGCGGAATGACAATAAGCGTGCCTGAATAAAGATTGAGATATTTTACTATGGAATCACACGCCATATAAGAAGCAATTTCATCTCCGTGAATTCCGCCATCGAGCATCATTACGGGTCCGGATTTTTTGCCTTTGAAGATAAAAAATGGTGTTTCGTATTCATCATTTAAGCCAAAGTAATCCTGCCTTATATAAGTATATTGCCCCGGTACATTATTGGAAGAAGTATCGCTGAATGCGAAAACATTTCCGCACCAGGTAATAATAATTAAAGCTGATAATATTATTTTTTTATAGTTCACTAAATTAATACACTGTAATGTTAACAGTTCTTGTTTTCTTGGCAAGAAAATCCCCTTTTTTTACATAATTCAATGTAATAATTGTTTTACCCTTTTTCAATCCTTTAAATTTGATAAGAAGGGTATCAGCGGATGAATTATTTTCACCCGAAAGCTTTTCCCTGCTCTCATATTTAGCAATTGTTGGATCGCTGTTAGCAGATATATTCCAGTCATACCCGGCTTTTGTATCCGCAGGCATTTTTACAACGGAATACTCACCAACCCCCATAGAAATATTTTCACCTTTGTAATTTTCAATTTCCTTTAATCCGGAACATGACAATATAAATACGGCAGTTGCGATAATAAGATGTAATAAAAATATTTTCTTCATACCCGTTGATAATTTCAATATACTTTTATTGTAATAGTTTTTGTTTTTTTAGGAACCATATCACCCTGTTTGATATACTGTAAGGTCACAGTAGTTTTCCCTTTTTTGAGTCCTTTGAATTTTATTTTCTGAACAGACAAATCAGTGTTTTTTTCACCATAATCAAATTCTTTACCTTCGTATTTCACAATAGAAGGGTCAATTATAGTTGAAACGACCCATTCATAACCCTGGTAAGTATCTGCAGCTATTTCATATTCCTCGGTATCTCCTTTATCAATAAAAAGAAAATCGCTGCTTAAAACAATCCCCGGAAATATTAAAGCAAGGAATAATACAACAAAAAACACTTTCAATTTAATAATTTTCGTCATAATACAGATTAATTTACAATTAAAACAATTTCTGAAAATTCCAATATTTGTTAACAGGTAATATATTACAGCACGCCGGTTTGGAATACATATTAATATCCAATAGCAGCGCCGTATCCGCGGCGGTCACTGTGACCGTAATATGTTTTATTTTTCCAGTCAATTAGAATACCTTCCACTCTGCCGTAATCAGGGATCTGTTTTACCTGGTGCCCTTTTTCTGTAAGCTTAGCCATTACTTCATCATCAATTGCGCCTGCTTCATACTGCAGGTATTCAGGCTGCCACTGGTGATGAAAGCGCGGCCTGTCAATTGCGGAATCAAGCGACATCTTAAAATCGATAATATTTACGATTGAAGTAAAAACTGATGTAATTATGCGGCCGCCGCCGGGTGAGCCGATAACCAAAAAAGGATTACCATCCTTTAAAATGATTGTTGGGGTCATTGAGCTCAGCATACGTTTACCCGGCACAATTGCATTTGCTTCATTGCCAATCAGCCCGAACATATTAGGCTCACCCGGCTTTGAAGCGAAATCATCCATTTCATCATTAAGTAAAAATCCTGCACCATCTACTACAACACCTGAGCCATATGTATTGTTCAGAGTAGTTGTTACACTAACCATATTGCCGTCTTTATCAATTACGCTGTAATGTGTTGTCTGGTCTGATTCCTTTACAAACACACCCGGTTTTATTTCATTCGCCGGTGTTGAGTTATCACCGATATCATTTCTGCGCTCTTTGGCATATTCTTTTTTTATAAGCTCATTAACAGGGACCTTCCAGAAATCAGGGTCGCCAAGATGCTCGCTTCTATCGGCATATACCCTTTTCATGCTTTCAATAACAGTATGGTAATAATTTGATTGTTCTTTGATACCGTAATAAACATCATTTCTGTTTGGTATAGATTCTTTTTCTATCATATTCAACAGCTGAATTAACGCAATACCGCCGCTGCTTGGCGGAGCCATTGAATAAACGTCATAGCCTTTATAATTTGTATGAACCGGCTCTCTTTCAACCGGCTGGTAGGCAAGCAGGTCACCGGCTGTAATGATTCCACCGCCACGCTGCATTTCAGCCACAATTAGCTCAGCGGTAATGCCTGAGTAAAACCCATCCCTGCCGTGAATACTTATAAGCTTTAAAGTATTGGCAAGATCTTTTTGTATAAAAAGCTCGCCGGCAGAAAAATTGAGTCCACCTTTTGTAAACACTTTTTTTGAAGACGGGAATTTACTGAAAAGATCATAGTTTGAGTTAAGAGATTCAGCAAGGCGGTCTTCCATTTCGAATCCGTCTTCGGCAAGCATTATTGAGGGAGCAAGAACATCTTCACGCTTCATAGAGCCGTATTTTTCAAGTGCATAAAGCATTCCTGCAACTGCACCGGGCACTCCCGCTGAAAGATGCCCGACCTGGCTTTTTTCAGGCAGGAAGTTCCCTTTATCATCAAGGAACATATTGCGGGTTGAGCCGGCAGGTGCTTTTTCGCGGTAGTCAATAGTGGTGATCTTATCTTTGGTTTTAATGACCATGAATCCCCCGCCGCCGATATTGCCTGCCTGCGGGTAAGTTACAGTCAAAGCAAAGCCCATTGCAACGGCAGCATCAACTGCATTACCGCCGTTTTTGAGTATATCAATTCCAACCTGCGAAGCATATTTACTCGCAGAAACCACCATACCGCTGGTGCCTGTTACATCAGAGCGGTAATTAATATCAGTAATTTTCTTTTGTGATCCGTTTAAAGGGTTATTGAACTGGGATGCATAATACAGGAATAATACTATCAGCGCTGTTGTAACAAGAATACCCAGGTTTTTTCTCACCATGTATTGCAGAAATAAGTTGAGTTAGTTACAAAGATATTAAAAAAAAATATTAATCAGTTAATACGATCAGAATAGTTTTAATCTTATGCCGTCTTTTTCTATCTTTTTTACAAGCTTATTGATATTAAGCAGAGCCTTATTGATATTATCGTACATTTCATCTTCGGTAAGCAGCTTGCCTACAGTTGAATTGGAATCATTCGCACCAAGGACAAGATTATTTAGATTAATTGTAAGTGAATCAAGTCTTGCCGTTAAGACCCTGACATCCTGCATGGTTTCTTTGATCTCAGGCTTGGTATCGGTAACGGTATTATCAACATTTGTGGCAATATTGTTCAGCTTAACTGTAAGCGAGTTTATGCTGTTCCTTGTATCTGCAAGCATCAGATTAAGATTACGTGAAGCCAGGTTAAAATTGCTTGCCGCGCCTTTAATATTTGATTTCAGTCCGTCATCGCCAACGATGGAATTTATGTTATCAACTGTAACTGTCATTTTGGTCATTGCAGTATCAAGCTTTCGGGTAATCAGCTTTACATCTTCACCTACTTCATTCATAGTGCCTATTAAGCCCACTATATCGTTAGTCTTAGCTCCAACAAGAGGTTTCGTGATATCTGCAACCTCTTTGGATACACCGGGTTTTATATAGATCTGTTTGCCGCTCATAAGCTCTATCATAGCCACTGAAACATCATAATCTTTCCTTAAAGTAACTTCTTTGGATAAAGAAAAATCGACTTTTACAGAATCACCCGGAGCAAGCTCAATTTTTGTGATCTTGCCTTTGGTAACGCCGTTCACGCTGACAGGATCACCTTCCTTTAAGCCGTTAACATCTGAGAAGTAAACAACAAGCTCATTTGTTTCGAGTCCGAATTTAAGATCTTTTAAAAAAGCTATTCCCCATAATAAAATTATCAGGGAAAGCACAATAGTAATACCGACTTTTAAAAGAGTTCTTTTATCTTTATCCATTTTGAATGATTCTTATGTTACTTAGTAAAATCCACAATTTTATATTTCAATTTTCCGGCCGGGACAATAATTTCCACTTCTTCATTTTTCTTTTTTCCAAGCAGAGATTTGCCAATGGGAGAAGTAACAGATATCTTATCCTGTTCAAGATCAGCTTCTTCGGGGGAAACAAGCTTGTAAGTGAATTCCTCCTTTGTTTTAAGGTCTTTCAGCTTTACGTTATGGAGAATATAAATTTTATCATTAGGAAGCTCATCAGCTGAGATGATCTTTACCCTTGAGAGCATTTCTTCGAATTTTGCAATACGCATTTCGAGCTGCTCCTGCTGATGCTTCGCAGCATCGTACTCGGCATTTTCGCTCAGATCGCCGTGAGCTCTTGCTTCGGCAATTTTTTCGGCGATATCTTTTCTTCCCCTAAGCTTGAGATCGTTAAGCTCGGTTTCAAGCTCATGCAGCCTGTCTTTGGTTAAGTATACAAATCCTTTGTTGTTTGAATCCATAATAATTTAATTCTCCTGATTTTTGTTGATTAACAGTAGATGTCCCAGTTTATCTCTTTTGGTTTTTAAATATTTTTCGTTTACTGAATTAGCAGGTATTTCAATGGGAATGCGCTTTACGATCTCAAGACCGTACCCTTTTAATCCAACTACCTTTTTGGGGTTATTTGTTAACAAAATCATTTTTTTAACTCCAAGGTTCCGCAATATCTGCGCACCTATTCCGTAATCACGCAGGTCAGCTTTAAACCCCAGCGCTTCATTGGCTTCAACGGTATCTTTGCCTTCATCCTGAAGCTTGTATGCTTTAAGCTTGTTAGCAAGTCCAATGCCCCTTCCTTCCTGCCTCATGTAAAGAACAATGCCGTTCTTTTCATGTTCAATTATCTTCAGCGATTTTATCAGCTGGTCCTGGCAATCACACCTTAATGAACCAAGCAGATCGCCGGTCAAACATTCCGAATGCACACGAACAAGTATCGGCTTATTCGGGTCAATTTCACCTTTAACAAGCGCAAGATGCTCCTTGTTATCTATCAGGTTTTTGAACATATGCAGCCTGAAAGCCCCGTGTTTAGTGGGAAGGTTAACATCAACGATCTTTTCGATCAATACTTCGCGTTCAAGCCTGTAGTTGATAAGATCTTTAATGGTAATTATTTTCAGCTTAAGCTTTTTGGCAAGCTCAAAAAGCTGGGGCACTCTTGCCATTTCGCCGTCTTTTTTAATAATCTCACAGAGCACTCCCGCCGGGTAATGTCCTGCAAGCTTAGCCAGATCTACAGCTGCTTCAGTATGTCCGGCGCGCCTTAAAACACCTCCCGGAAAAGCCCGCAGCGGAAAAACATGTCCCGGTCTGCCAAGGTCTTCGGGCTTTGTTTTTTTATTTACAAGCGCAAGTATGGTTTTGTTCCTGTCTGATGCTGAAATTCCTGTTGATGTGCCGTGAACATAATCAACACTTACTGTAAATGCGGTTTCATGCAGCGCAGTATTATGCGCAGTCATCATATCAAGCTTAAGCTCTTTAAGCCTTTCATCTTCAACCGGCACGCATATAACGCCGCTAGTATATTTTATAAGGAAATTAACAAGCTCAGGTGTTGATTTTTCAGCGGAGTAAATAAGGTCTCCCTCATTTTCCCTGTCCTCATCATCAACAACAATAACGCACTTGCCTTTTTTAAAATCGGCAATGGCTGATTCAATAGTGCTGAACTTAAATTTGCCGCTGCCTTGAGTTTTTACTTTCTCGAGTTTCATAAATAAAATGTGGCGATCATTTAAAACGCCACAATTGCTTTCCTCAAAATTAAGGATGATTTAAAATTATTTTTTACCCTGGTCGGTTAAGCCAACAATAGTTCCAATAGCGGCTTTATCCATTTTAACCTTTACGTTATCGGCAATTTTCACCAGTACTGAATCATCTTCAACGCCTTCAACGGTTCCGTGGATACCGCCTGAAGTAATGATCTTATCACCTTTTTTAACACCTTCAAGAAGCTTTGCTCTTTCTTTCTGGCGTTTTTGCTGCGGCCTTAGGATCAGGAAATAAAACACCGCTATTATCAGAATAAACGGCAGTAATGAACTAACAAGGCTGGCAATGCCATCCTGCTGAGCCTGTAATATTATAAATAAATATGTCAACTTAATATACCTTCCTTAACTTTACTGAATTATTAAACTATTTTTAAACTGATTTAATTCCTGAATTATATTTTTCAAGAAAACTTTTTTTGAATTCCAAAAATCCATTTTTCAAGATAGCTTCTCTTGCACGCTCAACAAGGCTTAAATAAAACCTTAAATTATGAATTGTAGCAAGCTGCGCTGCCAGCATTTCATCACACATGAAAAGGTGCCTTAAGTATGCGGGAGTAAAGTTTTCTGATGTATAACTGGATACTTCTTCATCAATTGAGCTGAAATTGAATTTATTATCCAGGTTACGAAGCCTTAACTTACCCCGTGAAGTGAAAACTGTCGCATTCCTGGCATTACGGGTAGGCATGACACAATCAAACATATCAACACCGCGCTCAATTGCATTCAGCAGGTCTTCAGGTGTGCCAACACCCATCAGGTACCGCGGCTTATCCGGAGGCATGAACTGTTCTGTATATTCAACAACATCGTACATTACAGAATTTTCTTCACCAACGGCTAAACCACCGATTGCATAGCCTTCAAAATCAATTTCAGCAAGCTCTGATGCAGAGCGTTTGCGTAGCTCATTATAAACTGAACCCTGTATTATCCCGAACTGGAACTGTTCGTTTCCGTAAAGCGGTGATGTTTTCAGGAACTCTTCCCTGCTCCTTTTGGCCCATGCAGAGGTAAGCTTAACTGAGCTTTCAACTTTGGAGTATTCAGCCGGGTTTTCCAGGCATTCATCAAGCACCATCATTATATCAGAGCCAATTTCACGCTGGATGTTCACAACTTTTTCGGGGGTGAACATGTGCGAGCTTCCGTCAAGGTGCGATTTGAATTCAGCGCCTTCATCTGATATTTTCCTTAAGGCTGATAAACTAAAAACCTGAAACCCGCCGCTATCTGTAAGTATCGGCTTGTTCCAGTTCATAAATTTATGCAGTCCCCCGGCTTTATTTAAAACATGGGTTCCGGGCCTTAAATAAAGATGGTAGGTATTACCAAGGATAATTTTAGCTCCTATTTCCTCAAGCTCGCGCTGCTCAATAGCTTTAACGGTTGCCTGTGTGCCAACGGGCATAAAAATAGGAGTCTGAAAAGAACCGTGAGAAGTGGTAATTTCCGAAACTCTTGCTTTACAATTACTATCCTGAGAAAGAACTTTAAAGAACATTTCTAAATGTCCCCATATTTACAAAAATACTCAATTTTGTTAAGATAATCAATTTAATTCGAAAATTTTAAACAGGTTCAGTTATATATTCAGCCAAAAAAAACACATTTCCGTCAAAATCTTCATATTCGAGAAATTTATGAAAATTCGGGATATCAATTACATCTCCAAATGGTAATATTCCCTTTAATTTTAGCTCATTTGCGGCATTTTCCAGGTTTTCAACCCTGAAGATCAGAGATACACCGGTTTTTGGGTCATCATTAGATTCCTGCTTTTCATACCCGGCAAAAAACGAAAGTCTGACTCCACCGGCTTTGACTGCAAAAAAATTTCCGGAATCTTCAAGCAATTCAAGCCCGAGTTTATTCAGATAAAAATCTTTCGCAGAATCGATAGATGTAACCCTTATAACAGCATGCTGCAGTTTAATTTCCATTTATTTTATCCTTTGGAATAATTTAAAACGTTTTGAAAGAAAATATTTTATAACCAGAAGCATTATGATGATACCCGCAATATCTGCTATCCAATCCTGAACTTCTGAAGAACGGTTAGGAACGAAATACTGGTGTATTTCATCAGATGCGCCGTAAATAATGCAAACTATACCGCTCCACAAATAAGGCGAGCCTGCAAAAGCTGAATCGGGGTTC
The DNA here is from genome assembly GCA_017303675.1 of Ignavibacteria bacterium. NCBI lineage: Bacteria > Pseudomonadati > Ignavibacteriota > Ignavibacteria > Ignavibacteria bacterium. The sequence continues at coordinate 175,717 of JAFLBX010000002.1, read as the reverse complement.
AGATTAATAAATGAAATATATGCCAGTGCAGCCAGAAAACCAAATACTCCGGCATGAACTACTTTATCAAAGCTGATGAGCTCTACTTTTGGAAGTTCAACAGCCGGAAAGCTGGATTGAATGAATATTATCAAAGCCCATAAAATAAACGGGAAGTGATATTTAAGAAATTTTTTCAGATTCGTAGTTTTGAATTAATACATCAAACGGGGCTAAAGCCCCTTATTTTTCACTTCTATATCAACCACGACTTAAAGGTCGTGGCTAATCATTTTATTAATATTTTTTCACATTACCTCATTCCCATACTCCTGTTTGGGAATGTTGTTGTTTTATTGATGAGATTGATTCGCTTCGCTAGCAAAATTTTATCTCTCTCTCCTTGCAAATGTTAACTCAGTATCCCGGTAATTACATCTGGAATGAACTCGATCAGATCCTGCTGTGAAGCTGATTGTTTATTGCCGTATTTATTGTAATATCTCTCAGCAAGCATTCCGTGTATATAATTTCCGCAAACCATTGCTGAAAAAACATTACCAGTTTGAGCAAGTATTGATACTATTATTCCTGAAAGCACGTCACCTGAACCTGCTGAGCCAAGCTGTTCATTTCCGGAATTATTTATATATATTTTCCCATCAGGAGAGCAGCTGATTGATGTTTCTGATTTAAGAACAACATTAACATTATATTTTTTTGCGAACTCAGAAGTTATCTCAAACCTGTTAGCTGTTATCTCTTCTGTTGTTCTTCCTGAGAGCTTTGCGAATTCACCAATGTGTGGAGTTAAAATTATTTCTGCGGAGCTTTTCCTGCGGTTAAGTATTTCAATATTTCCTGCAAGCAGGTTCAGAGCATCAGCATCAATTACAAGCGGAGACTTAACATTTTCAATTACATCAAACAGAAAATTTTCTGTTTCCTTATTTAAAGAGAGACCCGGGCCGATCAAAACAGCATCAGCTTTTGATAATTGTTTTTGCAGCCCGGCATATGAATCACCTGCAATTGAACCATCAGGTGTTTCATCAAGCTCTGTTTTGATAACTTCTGAAAGCTTCCGGCTGAAATGCGCGCTAACTGAACGCGGAAATGCAGCAAGAACAGCACCTGCGCCGCTTTTTAATGCAGCAAGCGAGCTCATAATTATAGCGCCTGAAAGACCTTTTGAACCGCCTATCACAAGCGCTTTACCGTTGGAATATTTATATGATGTTTTTTTCCGCTTAGGGAATAATCCCTTCACATCATTTTCTTCAACAAGGAATTTACCGTATATGTTGGCTCTTTCAAAGCAATCATTTGTAATGCCTATGGGCACTACATAAAGCTGACCGGAATTTTCCCTGCCGCTGCCAAAGAGCAGGTTTGTTTTAATTGCTCCCATAGTAACCGTATAGCAAGAGTCAATTATTGTACCAGTGTGATATTCCATGCCAAGCCCGCTTGGCACATCAACTGAAACAACATCAAGCTTCAGATTTTTACGTTTAGATAAATTAATATTTTCGATAACATCTTTATATAGTCCTCTTACTTCACCTTTGATACCGCTGCCAAGAAGCGCATCAATAATTAACGCTTTGCCTTTGATATTCTTTAGCCTTTTAAAAAGGACATCTGATTCACCGGCAGAAACATTATAAATGCTGCAAAGTGATGAATTCATTTTCAAAAGAATTTCATAGTTAACAAGCGCATCACCTTTTAGCTCACCCGGCAAAGATAAATTGTAAATTTCGACCGGTATTGAATTGATAAGAAAATTACGGGCAATAACAAAGCCATCACCGGCATTATTGCCTTTGCCGCATACTGCGATAATTGTTCTTTCATCAAGATCAGGATATAAGGAAGAAATGACATCAAATGTATTCTTCCCGGCATTTTCCATTAAAATTAAAGAGGGAATTCCCTCTTTTTCTATAATGGTTCTTTCCGCTTCCCTGATTTCAGTGAAAGTAAAAGCGGGTCTCATAAAATTTTAATTATTAGTTTATTAATTTTTTCATTTCAGCAATTGTCGCGGCAGGACTTGGTGAACCAAACACCGCATTACCTGCTACAAAAACATTTACACCTGCATCACTGAGCATTTTTATATTACCTGTTCCAATGCCGCCATCCATTTCAATAAATGTATTTGAGCCTGTTTCTTTTATCATGGCTGCAAGCTTTTTTGCCTTGGCAGTTGAAGTTTCAATGAATTTTTGTCCGCCAAAGCCGGGGTTTACTGACATTATGAGAATAAAATCAGTGTAAGGCAAAATTTCTTCCAGAACATCAACGGGTGTAGCGGGATTCACAACAACGCCGGCTTTTGCGCCAGCATCTTTTATCTGGTTTACAAGCCTGTTCAGGTGAGTGGATGCTTCATAGTGAACGCTTATCCAGTCAGCTCCCGCTTTTGCGAACTCATTAACATATTTTTCAGGCTCGCTTATCATTAAATGCACATCCAACGGCAGGCTGGTGAGCTTGCGGATATCGGCGACCATTTTGGGACCGAAAGTAATATTGGGCACAAAGTGCCCGTCCATAACATCAAGATGCAGGAGGTCGGCTCCTGCATCGGTTATCATTTTTACCTGAGAATCAATTTGCGAAAAATCCGCTGAAAGTACTGATGGTGCAATAAGTTTCATATTATTCGTGGTGAAACGGATTATCTAAAAATTAGTACCGCCGTCATTCTTTTTATTACCGTCTTTTTTATCCTTGTCATTTTTTGGCTGAGGAGTAGTTTTCTTCTCATCCTTTTTATCTGTAGGCTTAGTCTTTACATCGCCTTTTTTATCTTTATCGGTCGGTTTTGATTTTACGTCTTCTTTTTTCTTATCATCTTTTTTCCTGTCATCTTTTTTCACATCATCTTTGAATTCACCGTCATCAGGTTTAATTTCCTCTTCTTTTTCCTTTATACCGTCTTCTTCGCCTTCAATAACAATCTTCTTTTTATTTTCACGGTTCACAAATACGTCAATCTTCTGGTTTTCCTTTGCCATTGTATTGGCTTTGGGATACTGGTCTATGACAGAATTCAGCGGAACATTTGTAGATGGCTGGTAATTTATCTTTCCGATAGTAAGCTTATTCACAGCAAGAAGCTTTTTGGCTTCTTCTATATTCTTACCGGTAAGATCCGGCACTTTAATATCCCCGGCATCCATTCCCGTTGAAACGATAACACCGATCATAGTGCCTTTTTTAACTTTTGAGCCGGCATTTTCTATCTGCCCGAGCACAATACCAGAAGGATACTGAGCCGAAGGCTTGTATTCAACTTCCTGCGCTTCCAGGTTACGCTGGTTAAGCATGAACTTTGCTTCGCGCAGCGTTCTTCCTACAAGATTCGGAACATCGTATAGCTGTTCACCGCCGCTAATGATAAGGTAAATTCTTCTTCCATCCTTTACGGTTTGGTCAGCCGGCGGATTCTGGTCAACCACTGTCCCAATGGGTTTAGTAGGATCGTATCGAATATCGCCCTGGAGTCCTTCAAGCCCTGCTTCATCAAGCTGTTTTTTGGCTTCTTCAAATGAAAGCCCAACAACGGAAGGTACTTTAACCAGAGTATCATGCCTTACATACCATGGCATAACAATAAAATTCATAAGAAGAATAGCTACGAACAATCCCGCAATACCAATTAATAATTTTTTCCAGAATTTCATTTAACTAAAATCCTAAGCCTTTATAAATTCATTTAATTCATTATTAAACTCTATATCGCTTTTAAGGACAGAATCGAACACTTTTGAATCAAGATCAACAGCAACCCTTAAAGCTCTTAATCCATATACTCCCTGCAGGTCTTCAAGTTCCAGGTTTTCGACTTCTTTTTTCAGGAAGCCCTTTGCCTGCAGATATTCAATATACTGCAAATATTCATTTGCTTCCGCCTGCTGCGAGTAAACAATGGCAATTTTACCGGGCTGTGTAAGGCGCTCTTCCCTTCCCCTGATCTCAGCCTTATCAATGCGCTTTTTCATTATTTCATAATGAACGTTATAAGTGCCGTCAACATCAAACTTTTTCTGGTCATGGTGAAACCTGATTGCAAGCGGAGTATTCTGCACCAGGACAAGATGCGCAAGCTCAAGCTGAATCTTAAGCATTGGCTTTACTTTTTCTGCCATAGCGGCAACGCGGCACATCAAAATGAACTGCCATAACCTGAGGTTCTTTAAATAAACCGGGTGGAAATCTTCTTTTTCAGAAATTGAATCACCTATATACATTGTATATTCCACACCGTCTGTTTTGTATTTTTCAAAATAGTGCGGAAATATCGTCTGAGCATATAATTCTTCAGCATCAACAATTGCAGCTACATTTTCATTCAGTGTTTTAACGCTTTGGTCATATTCTTTGCGTTTCCTGTAAACAAGCCCCAGGTCCGGATCAATTGCTTCTTTGTAATTTTTAATAGCTTCCTGTGTATCATAGCTCAGATCTGCAATACTCAGGAAAAGAGGCTCAATTTCATTTTTAAGGAAGGCAGCTACTGCAGCTTCATCGCCTGTCTGCAGGCCGTCTTCGAGCATATAAATATGCTTATCAATTTTATAAATGATATGCTCAAACTCAGGCATTAATTTTACAGCTGAAGCCGCTGATATGATATCTTTAGCAAGCCTTAAGTTATCACGGAGATCTTTTTGTATCGCCCTGTTGCGTGTATTGGATGAATTCCTGATATCGGAAAGCGCATAAAGCGGGTACACATCACGGAAGACAATTTCTTCCATATTGGCAAATTCATCTGTGTTCTCTTTTTCAAGCAGGTTCATAGCCGCCTTGCGGAAACGCCATTCAACAGCGGGATGAACTGCCGTACACTTTTCTTTTATGATTGCCTGAATGCGGTTTTCCATATCTTCAAGGCTGCGCTTAAGCGCAAGCGAGAAAAGCGGAAGAATTTCTATAAGCTTTAAAGCGTTAATTGAATTCAGTGCGCCTGCTTTGGATGAGCCAAGCTCAATAACGCCGATGGTTTTACCTTCAAATACCAGCGGCGCAACCATCAGATTGCTTACACCCATTGTGCGTATTTCTTTTTCGACCTTTGTGCAGTTTGGCAGGATGTTCAGGTCATATATTATCTGCGGTTCGCCTGTGTTTACAGCTTTTTCGTAAATTGAATCATCATAATCTGTGCATTTTTGGGCGCATGTTTCACTCAGCAGAAAGCTTTCGCCTATCTTGGTTCCGCTGCGCATGATAGTTGTTTTATCATCAGTGAAAGAGGCGATGCCAAGCTTAAGATCAGGATTGCGGAACATTGTCCTGATGCGCGTTTCAAGCACTGAAAATCCGTTGGTTGAAGTTAAAATATTCTTATCAAGCAGATCAAATTTTAATTTTGAAAGCGCTTCCTGGTCAGTTACTTCGAACATATTTACAACAAGGAAACCTTTGAACTCAATATTATCAGGCGGAATTATCTCATTCCACAGCTGAATATTGAACATATTTTCAGAAAGCAGTGTTACCTGTTCTTTGGTAATTTCCGGAAGCGGCCCGTTAATATTAACATCAATAAAACGGTCATCCAGGTTCATCTTGAAATATCTTTCAAGACCGGTATCTTTATCGGTAATTGTTCTGATAAGGGGCACTACAATGGTCATATCGATATTATATACCCGCTTCAGAACTGAAGCATAAACCGTAATGATCTTGCCGATATCAAAATATTCCTGCGAAACATTGAGGTTATGGGTAAAATTTCCGTTTTCATCAACAAAAAGCTCTTTAAATCTAGGGGTTGCATAGATTGAAGTGCTTAAAAGCGGTAAGCTTATTGAGCTCAGGTTCGTATTCCAGTAAGCCGGTGAAATTATAGCCGAAAATAAGGCATCAACCAGCTTTTCATGTTTTTTGAACACGGAATAATCGATAATAACACCGTTTAACTCAGGAATCTGCTCAATATCATGAACGAGCCTTTTGGCAAATTCAGTACCAACACATTCTTCAGTGCTTTGGGCTGATTTTTTCCAGAAATCAATGAGTTTTTCCAGAGAAAATAATGTTTTAAACGGAAATGGTATATTATTCATATATGTATAGACGCTGTAAATATACGGTATATTGTATAATTATATGACATAAAAATACGGTATGTAGTTTCAGGGAAAACATTTTTGGTCATTCCCGCGAAAGCGGGAATCTAGTGTGTGATTTTGGATTTATGATTGTACTGTGATATGATTCCTTCAATTTGAAAATTTCGTGATTCACAGATATTGGATTTAGAAAAATTCACGTCTGGATACCCGCCTGCGCGGGTATGACAAGCTTTGAATTATGTTACTTCTCTTCTGTGTCTTTTGAGTCATGATAAATCTTATTGTCATTCCCGCGAAAGCGGGAATCTAGTGTGTGAATTTCGATTTATAGTAGAACTTTGAGTTTATCCCGCGCTTGCTAGCGGGACGGGTATGACATACAGTGTAACTGAATGTTTAATCATTTCTTTGTATTTTTGTATAGTAATCATAACAATTTATGACAAGAGACGAAAAATTCATGCAGATGGCAATTGATAAATGCCGCGAAGGTGTTGATGCCGGCCAGACCCCTTTTGCAGCCTGCATTGTTAAAGGTAATGAGGTGATAGCCTGCGACCATAACATTGTATGGGCAAGCACAGATATTACAGCGCACGGAGAAATTCACGCAATACGTAATGCCTGTAAGCATATTGGTAATATTGATCTGAGCGGCTGCACGATATATTCAACTTGCGAGCCGTGTCCAATGTGTTTCACCGCTATTCACTGGGCGCGGATAGATAGAATTTTCTACGGGGCAGATATTGCAGATGCTGAGCGGTTTGGTTTTAACGAGCTGAAAGTTTCAAACCACATGCTGAAGGAAATGGGATTGAGTAATGTTGAAATTATTGGTGACTTTATGAAGAAAGAATGTGTTGAAGTATTTGAATATTGGGCTCAAACGAAGAATAAACGGGTTTATTAGCTGGTTGTTGGTGACAACACCAACAACGGGGATTCTATGTTGAGATAATTGGTGATTTTATGAAAAAAGAATGTGTCGAAGTGTTTGAATATTGGGCAAAAATGAAGGATAAGCGGGTATATTGACCCGTTTTTATTCAAAATTTTCATTAATTAAGCAAAAATAGTGTTTTACGTTAACCAAAATAGCCTGTAAATTAAGTTGATTTTGGCTTAGAATTCATATAAATTTGTTAAAATTATCAATCAAAAAATGAAAAAATTCTTTTTAACGCTTTTAGTTTTTGCAGCAGCATCATTCAACTTATTTGCCCAGAACCCGGGCTTTACCAGAACTGATCCTGAGTGGGTTCCTTTTCATGAAGATTCAGTTGAAGCGAAATCACATGCTACAATCAATAATCCATACGGCACAACCGAATCATTCAGAGTCATAATGACAGCTTCCAACATTCCCGGGACATGGGAAGGTGTAGGAATTTGTGATATAAATTTATGCTACGGAACAGGTGTAGATACAGCAATTGCAGACTATCCCCCGGGAAATTCAACCATATACATCTATTATTCCAAGTTACCGGGAAATTCCGGAGCAGGTACTTCAACATGGAGAGTTGAAAGAGTTTCAAATCCTTCTCAGCGCAGCAGTGATGTAACTTTTGGAGTAACATCATTCCCGATAGGAATTACAAATATCAGCAGTGTAGCTAAGGAATTCAGCTTATCACAGAACTACCCGAATCCTTTCAACCCGAACACTAAGATAAACTTCTCAATTCCCAAGAGTGATTATGTTTCACTCAGAGTTTATGATATGCTCGGCAGAGAAGTAGCAGTGCTGGTTAACGGTCAGTTATTTGCAGGTGAATACCAGGCAGATTTCAGCGCAAAAGGACTTTCAAGCGGTATGTATTATTACAGCTTAAGATCAGGCGATTATGTAGATGTAAAGAAGATGGTGCTCGTTAAATAGACCTTGATTTGCATGATTAACATGATTGGCTTGATTTAGTTTATAGTATTCCCCTCTTGAGAGGTGTGACTCGCTGAGCCGGGGTGTGTAAGAAACATCACAATTGGAACAGATTGCAGAATATTTTGTTTTAAATAACAGGATTAAAAAATTATAAAGATATAGTAAAGATCGAAAATTGAGATTCCCGCCTTCGCCCTAAAGGGGTTAACAGGGAATAGAAAATTATGGCAGATATACAACAGGTTAGAAGCAAAGATTTAACAGTATTGGAAAAAACATATCTTCCGCAAATAGTTGGCGGGCTTTGGCTGACATTTAAAAATATGTTCAAGCCTAAGGTCACAAGACAGTACCCGGAAGAAAAATGGACTCCGCCAACAGCTTTCCGCGGCAGACCGGTGCTTGTAAAAGCAGAGAACGGCATTGAAAGATGCGTTGCATGCGGATTATGCTCAAGGGTATGCCCCGCTTTGGCAATTGAAGTACAGGCAAACGAAGTACCGACTTTAGAGAAGGAAAGATACCCTGAGAAATTCGAAATAAATATGCTTCGCTGCATATTCTGCGGATTCTGCGAGGAAGTTTGCCCCGAAGAAGCTATTGTTATGAGTGATGAATACGTTCTTTCATTCACTTCACAGGAAGAAGCAATATTCGGCAAAGATAAGCTTCTTATGAGCGAACGCCGCTTAAAGAAGAGATTAGAATTTTTACATGATAATGTATGAGTAAAAGCTTACTAATTTCAGCTCTCTTAATATTATTATTCAACGGCACTAAAACACTTTCAGGTGATAATAATTTATTTTTGCCTGAAGGCGATGAAACAACAACAGAAGTAACAGATTCCACAGACGCGCTTACAGTATTTTCTGCGAAGATAAAAGATAAAACTGTTTATATTAACTGGCGCGTACTTAATCCGAAAAGCATTTCATATTATGAAGTGTACAGGCTTGATCCAAAGAAAAAGGATTATAAAAAAGTAAGCGATGACAGGATATCAAAGGATGATTACTTTGAAAAAGCTGCTAATGAGCAAAACGGTATTGTTTATATGTATGACTATGAAGATGAACCGGAAAGAGACGGAGTTTATTTTTACAAGCTTAAAGGATTTGGAACAAACGGGCAGGTAATATTTGAAGCTGATGAGCTTAAAATTGGTATCACAGGTATAAAGAACTTTAAGGTTGAGCAGAACACACCAAACCCGTTCAATCCGACTACAAATATTTCATACGAGCTTTTTGACGCTTCATATGTAAAACTTAAGGTATTTGATCTGATTGGCAAGGAAATTGCCACACTTGTTGATGCCAGCCAGCAGAAAGGCACTTATACAGTTACATTTGACGCTTCGAAGTATGCGAATCTGACAAGCGGTATTTATTTCTATAAGCTTGAAACTGAGAGGTATTCAGAAGTTAAGAAGATGATATTGACTAAGTAAGAGTTAATGTTATACCGGATTTTTAAAGGCAGGTTATTGACCTGCCTTTTTTATTGTTTATTATAAGATTTAAATGGTTTCCTGAAAAGGGTATTTTTGATTTCAGGAGGAACATACCACCCCTCGATAAATTTCCTGCCGGAAATTTATCTCTTCCCCTCCTAAAAACAGGAGGGGAGCATTTGCTGAATGAAAAATACATCATAACACACCCCGCTTCGCATGCGCTCAGCACCCCTCTCAAGAGGGGAATATGTATTATAAAAGCAAACTAATAACAGGTTATTTTACTTTCAGTTCGAATTCTTTTTCGATCTCATCGCCTTTGCGGAGAATTTTAAGCTTAATTTTATCGCCGATGTTCATATCGAGGATGAGGCCCCAGAAATCAGCATCGCTTGCAATTTTTTCACCGTTCACCGAAAGGATTATATCTTCAGGCAGGATGCCTTCTTTGGCAGCAGCGCTGCCCTGCTCAATATTTACAACAATTGCACCCTGAACATTATTGAGCTTAAAGTATTGAGCAATGTTCTTATCAACTGTTTGCAGCCTTAGGCCAATATCATAATTACGTTCTATCTTACCGTCTTTTTTGATCTTATCAACAATAGCTTTTACTTTATTCATAGGTATGGCAAAACCAAGACCGATATTGCCGCCGGCCATTGAGTTACCTGTATATATCAGCGTATTCATACCGATAACTTCGCCTATGCTGTTTACCAGCGGTCCCCCGCTGTTACCTGAATTAATAGCGGCATCGGTCTGTATCATATTGCGGTAAAACCTGTTCTCACCGGAATTAAGCTTCATTCCCATAGCGCTTACTACACCGACTGTTACAGTAGGCTTCTGGTTCACTTCGAATAGTCCAAACGGATTCCCGAGTGCTACAACCCACTCGCCAATGATCACATCATCACTGTTGCCAAGCTTAATAAAAGGCAGGCCTGTTCGGTTGATCTTAAGTACTGCAATATCACTGTAGGAATCTTTGCCGATAATTTCAGCATCAAGATGTTCTCCGTTTGTCATGGATACAACAACTTTTGTCGCATTGCCAACAACATGGTCATTGGTGATTATATAACCATCATCAGAGATAAGAAAACCGGAGCCGAGTCCCTGAACTTCCTGCTTATAGGAGCGATCGCCGAAAAACTGCCTGAAAAACGGGTCATCGGCAAAAGGGTCACGGTATTCACGCACTTCGGTTACGCTTATACCTACAACTGCTTTTGAAACATCGCTAACAGTACGTGTGATAGCATTTTCGCGGGAATCGGTAATGTTCTGTATCACACGTTCCCTTGAAATGTTTTCACCTGCTTTAAGCTCGGTAGCTTCGCTACGTTTGAATACAAAGTGCCCGAAAATAAAGCCTGATGCAAGTACGGCAACAAATGCCAGGGAGAAAATCAAAAATTTCGATCTGTTCATAATAATAAGATATGTAAACTTAAAATATTATTAAAAAAAAATTTATTGTAAGATTGCCGATAGATTTCCCTTCGACAGGCTCAGGGTGAGATGATTACCTGCATCCCGAGCATATTCTGCTTTAAATAATAAAACCGTTTAAGAGCCATAAAAATTCTAAAAATTTTTACCTGTATTTATAACAGTTACAGCATCTTAAACGGTTCTTATAGAAACCGATGAATTATTTTTTTCTTTTTATGGCTCTTTTTACAGCTTCTACTATGTGACGGTTTGAAATGCCGTATTTTTCATAAAGCTCTGCTGCTTTGCCAGACTCACCAAAGGTATCACTTGCGCCTATGAATTCAACCGGCGCAGGGTATTCCTGCGCGAGAACTTCGGCAACAGCTCCGCCGAGTCCCCCGATCTTCTGGTGGTCTTCACAGGTAACAATGCATCCGGTATCCTTAGCAGCTTTGATTATAGCATCACGGTCAATCGGCTTAATTGTATGCATATTAATAAGCCTGCATGATATCTTTTCTGCTGCCAAAGCTTCCAGTGCCATCATACTTTCCCATACCATTAATCCGCTTGCAATTATTGTACAGTCACTGCCTTCATAAAGCGTATCAGCTTTACCGAATGTGAACGGAGCTTTGGGGTTTGTGTAGTTGGGAGAATTATCCCTGTAAAACCTAATATAAAACGGCTTATCTGATTTTGAACATTCAATTATTGCCCTGTATGTCTGGTTATAATCAACAGGTGTAACCACAGTCATATGCGGAAGTATTCTCATTATGCCAACATCTTCGAGTGACTGGTGCGTAGCACCGTCGGGTCCGACAGTAAAACCGCAGTGTGATGCGCAGATCTTAACATTCATTTCACTGTAAGCAATTGACTGTCTTATCTGGTCAAACGGTCTGCCTGTTGCAAATTCACCATAAGTTGAAGCGAACGGAATTTTTCCGACTAGCGCGAGTCCGGCGGCGGTACCCATCATATCCTGTTCAGCAATTCCCACAGAAAAGAACCTGTCCGGGTAAGCATCACGGAACATATCAGTTCTTACTGAGCCGCTTACATCACCGCCCAATACAACTACATCAGGGTTTGTTTTACCCAGGTCAACCAATGCATCGCCAAAACCGCGGCGGGTCTCTTTAAGCTCAGGATTTTTAAGGTCTAAATTTTCAATTAAATAATTTTCGAATTTATGTATGTAGTTCATAATTTTTTATTGACAGTCTTTTACGATTTGTTTGGTTTTAAAAAGCGGTTTTTTATCAGTTTTAGGTATCTTAACAAGAGTGAACGGTCTTGTAAGTGCCTGGGTGGTCATACAATTTGGACCCGGTGTTGATTCAATTATATTAATATGAATATTCTTTGAACTTTCATTAATGCTATCAATACTTACCATATAACCGCCGTTGCTTCTTTCACCAATAAAAACCGCAACAACGCTGTTTTTATTGAAATCAACAACCGGTATTCTTGGCATCTGATCGAGATTTTTATAAACTTCGCTCATTAATGACTGGTACTGATCGTTCGTGGTGATAAGCATTTCACGCTTATCTTCAACAGCTGAATAGGTACCATCAAGTACAATTTCCAGAGGCAGCTTTGTATTATCACTTCCGGAGTTTGAACAACCTGAGATGATAAATGCAGCTATTAATACCGGTAAAATCAAAAAAATTGTTTTCATGATATTTTCCGTTTATTTTCCATTATAATAATCAACAAAATCACCGAATTTTGTTGCAGGAAGCTCACCTAAAGCAATCTTGCCCTGTTCATCATTTGGCGGAACGCCGTGCCATTTATAGTTATCTTCCATGAATGAAACTCCCCTGCCCATTTTAGTATAAGCAATGATGCATGAAGGCTTGCCTTTCACTTTTTTTACGGCATCAATGGTATCGAGTATTTCCTTCATATTATGCCCGTCAATTTCAAACACTTCAAATCCAAACGCCTTCCATTTATCAGCCACAGGCTCAAGCTTCAGCACATTTTCAGTGCGGTTATCTATCTGGCAATGGTTACGGTCAACAATAACGGTCAGGTTATCGGTTTTATGATGGTCTGCAGTCATAGCAGCTTCCCATATCTGTCCTTCGCCAAGCTCACCATCGCCGCAAATGCAGTAAACATGGTTTGGCTTATTGGAAAGCTTTAAGCCAAGTGCAGCCCCAACAGCGATTGAAAGACCCTGTCCAAGAGCTCCTGATGCAATTTCAACGCCCGGCACACCGTGAGTTTTAAGCGGAGCAGGGTGACCCTGCAGCCTTCCGTTCACTTTTCTTAGTGTTGTCAATTCATCTATCGGGAAAAAGCCTCTTCTTGAAAGTGTTGAATACCATACCGGCGCAACATGACCAATTGAAAGAAAAACATAGTCTCTTTCATCATTGTACGGATCTTCAGGCAGCAGACTAAGCTTATTGAAATACAGCGCAGAAAAAATATCTGCAAGCCCCAGCGGACCGCCGGAATGGCCTGACTTGGAAATAAGAAGCATATTAATGATATCTCTTCTTATTTGTCTTGCCATTTCATTCAGATCATCAACATCGGTAAAAACAGGGTTCTTTAAGTTTGGAAACATATTGAATGTTTTATATAGTTAAATGAATTAATTTTTTTCTTTTTTAAATACTTCAGTGTGGCGTGAAAGGATAATAACTGTAATTATAATTGAATATACCGTAAAATAGTTCAGTGAAAAACCGGCAGCCCCGCTGTTAACTACAAATGCAGGCACCAGGTTTATTATCAGTACATAAACAGGAAGAGAAAACGTTGCTATTGTATTTGCTATCAGCACTTTTCTTTTGATAAGAAAAACTACAAGCCAAACAATACACCATCCCAGGAAAATGAAATAGTTAACGATCAGAAATATTCCTGCTCCGGTTGCCAGTCCCCTGCCGCCTTTGAACTTTAGCCAGACCGGGTAGTTATGTCCAAGTATTAACGATGCAGCCCCAAGCATAACTGACTGGTAGGTGAACGGAAATACGAACATCATAAGGTAAACCGGTAAAACACCTTTTAAAATATCAATTATCAGAACTGCAATGCCTATTGATTTTGACTTTGATACAGTAAAAGAGTTCAGTGTACCAACATTTCCTGAGCCTTCTTTTGTGAGGTCTTTATTTGATTTTAACTTGACCAGTATATAAGCTGTAGGAAATGAACCGATAATATAACAAAGAACAAAAATAACCAGGTTATTTACAGAAAATAGACTTTCCACTTTAGAACTGGTCGAGAAATCTTACATCATTCTGGTAAAGAATGCGTATATCTTTAATTCCGTATTTCATCATAGTAAGGCGCTCCATACCCATACCGAATGCATATCCTGTGTATTCTTCCGGGTCTATATTTACAGCTTTAAAAACATTGGGGTCTACCATACCGCAGCCGCCGACCTCGAGCCAGCCGGTATCCTTACAGGTTTTGCAGCCTTTGCCTTCGCAGATAAAACATGAAATATCTATCTGCCCGGAGGGCTCTGTAAACGGGAAAAAGCTGGGGATAAAACGAATTTTGGTATTTTCACCATAGAACTTTTTGAAGAAGTAAGCAAGAACACTTTTCAGGTCTTTCATGCTTACATTTTTATCAACAAACAGCCCTTCAAGCTGGTGGAACATGAAATAATTTTTATAAGTAACAGTTTCATTCCTGTAAACTTTCCCCGGGCTTATGATCCTAAGCGGTGGTTTATTCTGAAGCATTATTCTTATCTGCACGGGTGATGTATGTGTGCGCAGAACATACTTCTTTTCTTTATCGGTTGGGTGCTGCACGTAAAATGTATCCTGCATATCCCTTGCCGGGTGGTGAGCAGGTGTATTCAAAGCGTCGAAGTTATAGAACTCTTCTTCAAGCTCAGGTCCATCAGTTACTTTAAATCCTATCTCACGGAATATCTTTACCATTTCCGCAAGTGTCTGTGAAATGAGATGCTCCCTGCCGATGCTGTATGAAGCTGCAGGCAGAGTAAGATCTATATTTTCTTTTTTAGAGCCTGAATCTTCAAGCTGTACTTTAAAAGTGTTGTACTTATTTTCAGCAAGTTTTTTAACTTCATTCAGCTTTTTGCCAACAGCAGGTTTTTCTTCACGGCTTACATTTTTCAGCTCTTCAAACAGGCTTGTTAAAAGTCCGTTGCGTGAAATGAACTTAAGACGGTAGCTTTCAAGCTCATCAGCATTACTGATAGAAAATGAATTTATTTCCTGCTCTATTTCAGAAAGATTTGTCAGCATAATTGGCTCAACAATAAAACATTATGAATTCAGTTATATGAACGGGATCCGTATTTACGGGAAATACCGGTACCCTGGATTTGATTCTTTGCTGTTTACAAAAATGATCTAAGATCAGCTCATAGCAAATTTAACAACCTCTGAAAACGCTGCCGGGTTATCATAAGCAAGCTGAGCAAGAACTTTCCTGTTGATATCGATATTCTTTTTATTAAGAGCGCCGATAAGCTTTGAATATGTTGTATTATTATCCCTTGCTGCAGCATTTATCCTTACTGTCCAGATATTACGCATAACCCTTTTTTTAAGCTTTCTGCCTGAGTATGCATGCTGACCAGCTTTTTCTACGCTGTGTTTTGCAACTGTTGTTACTTTACTTCTTCTTCCCCAGTAGCCTTTCGCTTTGGCAAGCATTCTTTTGCGTCTTTTCCTTGAAGCTACTGCATTTACTGAACGCGGCATATAATTATATCTCCTGTGTTATATTATTTTTTTATTTAATGTTAATTAAGCAAGAAGCATTCTTCTTACACGTTTTGCATCAGCCTCTGAAACCAGGGCATCATGTCTTAGCTGCCTGATCCTCTTTGCGGATTTTTTGGTAAGTATGTGTCTTTTTAATGAATGTTTTCTTTTTACTTTTCCGGTAGCAGTAACCTTAAATGATTTTGCTGCACCGCGGTTTGATTTCATTTTTGGCATTTAAATACCTTGCTTTCTGTAATTATTTATTTGCTTTATTTATTATTTATTTTACTGTTTCTTCAGCCGCAGGTAATTCGGCTGGCTTGCCCTTTTCAAGGCTCTTTTTATATTCATCTATCTTTTTCTTATCAGGAATAAGCATAACGGTCAAATAACGGCCTTCCATTTTTGGCGGCTGTTCAATTTTGCCAACTACGGTAAGCTTCTCCAGTATTTCATCCATAAGCTTTCTGCCGATATCCTGGTGAACCATCATTCTTCCGATAAAAATAATGGTTGCTTTAACCTTGTGGCCCTGAACGAGGAATTCCACAAGATGGCGGCATTTGAACTCCATATCATGTGTATCAGTATTAGGATGAAAACGTATTTCTTTAAGCTGGGTTGAGCTTTTGCTCTTTTTCTGCTCTTTTTCCTTTTTCTGCTTTTCGTAGTTGTATTTGCCAAAATCACCTATTTTACATACTGGCGGTTTGGCATTTGGTGATACTTCGATCAGGTCAAGATCTTTCGATCTTGCCATCTTAAGGGCTTCCTGAGTAGTTTTGATCCCGGCCTGGTCGCCGTTCTCATCAATAACCCTTACTTCGGGAACACGGATCTGTTCATTGATGCGTGTCTTTATCTTTTTTTCCTTGATAAAATTACTCCTTTAATTATTAATGGAAAATTTTTATAAATTTATTTTTTTGGAATCTCTTTCTTCTATGAGCTCACCAATAAATGCATCAAGCTCAAACTTGCCAAGATCACCTTTTTTATGTGCGCGAACGGTAATATTACCCGCCTGCATTTCCTTATCGCCAAGCACTATCATATACGGGACCTTTTTAGTTTCCCAGTCGCGTATTTTATAGCCAACTTTTTCGCTTCTGTCATCAAGCTCTGTTCTGAACTTTGCAGCTTTTAATTTAGCATTAATTTCCTTAGCATACTCTAACTGGTTGTCAGTAATCGGGACAACTGCCGCCTGTACAGGCGCCAGCCATAGCGGGAAATTACCCGCATAATGCTCAATTAATACTCCCACAAATCTTTCCATAGAGCCGAAAGGAGCCCTGTGAATAACAACCGGTCTGTGTTTTGCTCCGTCACTTCCTATGTAATTCATGTCGAACCTTTCCGGCTGAACGTAATCAACCTGAACTGTTCCAAGCTGCCACTTTCTGTTAAGCGCATCTTTAACAATAAAATCGATCTTGGGTCCGTAGAAAGTTGCTTCGCCGATACCAACGGTACAAACAAGCTTCATTCTTTCAGCTGCTTCAGAAACATCTTTCTGCGCTTTTTCCCATAACTCATCATTGCCGCCGTATTTATCCTTATTTTCCGGGTCACGAAATGAAAGCCTTGCCTGAATATCATTCAATCCGAGTGACCTTGAAACATATTGTGTCAGATCGATAACATCACAAAGCTCATCCATTAACTGGTCCTGCCGGCAGAAAATATGCGAATCATCCTGTGTAAATCCCCTGACCCTTAATAAACCGTTGAGCTCACCGGATTGTTCAAACCTGTATACAGTACCGAATTCAGCCAGCTTTACGGGAAGCTCCCTGTAGCTGTGCGGCTTATGGTTATATATCTGGAAATGGTGCGGACAGTTCATAGGTTTCAGAAGATACTGTTCTTTTTTCCCGGTTTCATCTGTAAAATCAATTGGCGGATACTGGGAATCCTTATAATACGGATAGTGCCCGGAGGTTTTATACATTTCTATATTTCCAATATGCGGAGTGTAAACAACCTGGTAACCTCTTCTAACCTGTTCATTTTTAAGAAAAGCTTCGAGTTCCTGTCTAACCAGCGCACCTTTAGGCAGCCATATAGGCAGCCCGCCGCCAACGTTTGGAGAAAGCATAAATAATTCAAGCTCTGCACCAAGTTTTCTGTGGTCACGTTTTTTGGCTTCTTCAAGGAAATTAAGGTAATCATCAAGCTCTTTCTTTTTGGGGAAAGAAATACCGTATATTCTCTGAAGCTGCTGACGGTCTGAATCACCGCGCCAGTATGAACCCGAAACACTTAAGAGCTTAACATTTTTAAGCTTTGCAGTTGTGGGCATATGGGGACCGCGGCATAGATCTGTAAATCCACCCTGGTGATACAAAGAAACATACTCTTCGTTCTTAGCGATATCTTCGAGTATTTCTACTTTATAAGGATCGATGCGTTTTGACTTAAAATAAGCAATAGCATCTTCACGCTTTAACTCTTCGCGCTGAGTAAAAAGATCACGTTTGGCGATCTCGAGCATCTTATCTTCGATCTTCTTCAGGTCTTCTTCTGTGAACTTGTGTTCGGAGTCAACATCATAATAGAATCCGTTTTCAATAGGCGGTCCAACCCCGAACTTTGCGCCGGGGAAAAGCTCTTCGATAGCCTGAGCCATTATATGGCTCGTGGTATGCCAATAGACTTTCCTGCCTTCATCATCACCAAATTTGTAGAACTTTACTGAAGAATCTTCGTTTATTGGCTTAACAAGATCAACTAATTTCCCGTTAACTTCGGCAACAAGTACATCTTCTGCAAGTCCTTTGCTTATTGACTTCGCAATATCAAGCGATGAAGTTCCTTTTGGGAATTCTTTCGAATTCCCGTCAGGAAAAGTAATTTTAATATTTTCGTTATTGCTCAATTGTATTTAAAACTATTTTTTAAAACCGTTAAAACGGTTTATACATTTTAATTTGCTTCATTATCCCTGACTAATGTCATGAGCAGCAATTCTATTGTAACTTTACTAACTGCGAATGAGACTCTTCGTTTCACTCAGGGTTTGATAAATTATTTTAACTGGTAATACCTTCTGATAATATCTATTTCTTTCTGGATAGCGCCTCTGCCTACTGATGAATGTATAAAATCATCATAGATATACTGATTATCCAGATTATAATCATCATTTTTTATATTCACTTCCATATATGTTAACGCTTCACGTTCATCAGATTTCATAAACTCAGTTGTTGAAGATGCTGTATCTGATTTTGCCCTGATATCAGCTTTGAGGAAGTTCATAAGATACGAAACCTGCTTTATAACCTGTTCATTAAGATAAACACCGGTTTTTCTGCCCATAACCATATCTTCGCTGATAATTTCGTTACATCTTGCGATGAGACCTTCGCGTTTATTTTCATCGATCTTTGACATATTTATAATGTCATTGAACAATGCTTTAACTTTATTAAAATATGATTCATTCTGAACTATCTTAACATCATACAGCTTAGTTACAGTAAAATTCCACTGGTCTGTTGTTTTGCTTGAAAGCTTTGATTCAACTTTTTTCTGTCCCTGCAGAAGTATGTTGGTTCCGATTGATTTATCGGGGTTCTCAGGCACTGCGTAACTGACCTCTGTAGGATTACCGAGATAAAAAATTCCTGCTCTTGTTGATACATTCCTTTGTAGAACTTCTGCGCTTGTTAAAAGGCTTGTATTGGCCTTGTTGATATCTGTTGAAGTTGCTAGATATTTATTGGCAAGCTCCATAGCGCCGTACATTGATGAGCTGCAGTATACATAAGAAGTGCTCATCTGGTTCATCATTGCTTCATCGCCGGCGCTCAGGTTCGAGTAGCCTTCCATTTTAATTGTTATCTGTCCCCCGTTATTGGGTATATTGAACAGTGCCGGGATAAGTATTATGTTATTTTTCTTTGCTGTGAAAGAAACTGCCCAGTAATCATCATTGAAATTCTTCATGTTGTTGTAAAGCAGGTCATCTTTGTAGAAGAATTTGATTATCTTTTCGGGTCCGATTGTTATAGTTACGACTACCAAAAAATTATGCTCTTTGAACTCATCATCATTGGTATTAAGCACCAGATCATTAAAAGTAATTGTAAAAGGATCGTAGATACTTATAATATCCTTAGGAGAATAAATCTGTGAAAACAGGGTTGATGAAAACATAAACAAAAAAACTAAAACCGCTGATTTGATAATTTTATTCATTTTAATTTTATTAAATTATTAATTATCCCCAATACTTTTTTTGATACAAACTAAATAACTTGTTAGCTATATACCCATTTTAACGGGACGAGAAATGCTGTGTTACAGATTTGGATTAACCGTAAATTTTGTATTATTGAAATATCGCTTGTGGGCGATACTGGATTCGAACCGGTGACCTCCACGATGTCAACGTGGCGCTCTAACCAACTGAGCTAACCGCCCTGTACAAATTACAATTAACAATGATCAATTATCAACAAAAACTTGATAATCAGCTTACATTTATATTAAATTGGATATTTTGGTATAACTAAAATTATGCGAAAACTTCAAAAACTATCCTGACTTTGAAAATGAAACGAAACTGAAGCATTCAGTCCGGAACGGATTTAGCAGCCAGGCGGGCTAAAATAGTTCATTATTAGACTACAAATTTAATGAAAAAATGGGAGAATTTCAAGGAAAGGGAAAGTAAAGAACAATTTGGCAAGAACGAAGTAACGAAGCAATCTCAACTTAAAAACTGCTTTAGAATGAGATTGCTTCGCTTCGCTCGCAAAATATCTCTTGTTTACTTAATTCCTGTGTTTTTGAAAATATAATCTATATTTTTAAATACCTTTTTGGGGTCAAAAATATCTTCAATTTGAGCTTTTTTGACTTTTTTAGCTATCAGCTTGTCATTTTCAAGCAGGTCGCGGAACTCCTCGCCTGTTTTCCATGACCACATGGCATTATCCTGAACGGCTTTGTAAGCCTGCTCGCGGGTTAAACCCGCTTCAACCAGCTTTAACAAAGCCCGCTGAGAGTATATAAGTCCGTGAGTACGGTTGAGGTTCTTAGCTATATTTTCTTTGTTAACAACCAGCCCGTCTATCACTTCGATCATTTTCACAAGCATGTAATAAAGCAGCATAGTGCTGTCGGGGATAATCATTCGCTCAACGCTTGAGTGTGATATATCACGCTCATGCCAAAGGTTCACATTTTCCATGGCAGCAATGGAATTGCTGCGGATAACTCTAGCCAGCCCGGCAATTCGCTCGCATATAACCGGATTCTTCTTATGCGGCATTGCTGAAGAGCCTTTCTGTCCTTTTGTGAACGGTTCTTCAAGCTCCAGCACTTCAGTTTTCTGCTGGTGGCGAATCTCTGTGGAAAATTTTTCAAGTGATGATGCTATTATTGCAAGTGTTGCCATATAATCAGCATGTATATCACGCTGGATTATTTGCGTTGCAGCATTAGCCGGCTTTAAGCCAAGCTTTCTGCATACGTAGCGCTCAACAAACGGATTCAGATGTTCATACGTACCTACCGCTCCTGATATTTTACCAACAGATACAGTTTTAACAGCGGTCTTTAATCTTGTAATATCTCGGTTAACTTCATCATACCACAGTGCGAATTTAAGTCCAAGCGTAACCGCTTCGGCGTGCACGCCGTGGGTTCTGCCAACCATCGGAAGGTATTTATATTTTTTGGCTTTGGAAGCAAGCACTGCCTTCAGCTTTACAAGCTGTTTCAGAATAAGCTCACCGGCTTCCTTCATCTGCACTGAAAGTGCAGTATCGAGCACGTCTGAGCTTGTCATACCGTAATGAATAAAACGGGATTCCGGCCCAACAAAGCTGCCTACATTAGTAAGGAAAGCAATTACATCATGCTTAACAACAGCTTCAATTTCATTTATTTTTTTTACGTTGAATTTAGCTTTGGAGCGGATCTTTTTTAAAGCAGATGCCGGTACTATACCCAGCTTATTATTTGCTTCAGATGCGAAAATCTCTATTTTAAGCCAGATGGAAAATTTGTTCTCTTCAGACCAGATTTTTCCAATTTCGGGGAGAGTATATCTTTCTATCATTTACAAATTTAAATATTTAATTAAAATAATTATAGTCACATAGCAGGTTATTTTTCAGTATAAATTCCAACATAGGGGAAACGGGCTCAACTCAACTGATGACTTGAAATCATCCGATGTGATTGAAATACAAAATGAGATCCTTCACTACGTTCAGGATAATAAAAAAGCCCCGGCTAACAATCCGGGGCGACGTGAAAACAGGCTTTAAGTGGGGAAAGAATATGTTTAATTGCCTGCGTTTTCAAACTCGATTGGAAATACTTCCTTTTCATCCTGAACCAGTTTTTCTTCATCTATCCTGTAGCCTGTAAAATACCAGTTATTATCATCGCGGTTGGTAACGTAACATTTGCCTTCTTTTACAAGGAAGGAAACTTCCAGAGAAATTTCGTAATATTTGTAGTTTTGCTTTTTAACAAGCTTGTAAGTTTTATTCGCAATATTTTCGAAGAAATATACATCAACTGTATTTTTAGGAGTTTTCTTGGTATCCCTGATTGCGATAACAAGGTCATTTTCACCATCAAAGGAAAAATCACCGTTGGCGTAGCCGGTTACCTTAATTTTTAAAGGGAGCATATAGCTCAGCTCATCAAGCTGCTGCTCGTTAATGGATTCAGACATCATTCCCATAAAGTCTTCAAAGTCCATTTCATCCTGGGCTGATAAGCGGGTATTTGAAATAAAGAAGAGACCGAAAATGAGGGCAAGCAGAATTATTTTTGAATGTTTCATTGTGCTATAATTAAAATTTTAAGAACTTCTTTTTTTTAACGATAATCTGCGGAGAGGGTGGGATTCGAACCCACGGTAGCGTTGCCGCTACACCGGTTTTCGAGACCGACCGATTCAACCACTCTCGCACCTCTCCATAAACAGAAATACCCTTAAAGTAATGGAGAAGCTCTTCAAATATAATTATATTTATTAGTGTTGTCAAGAGCCAAACACTTAAAGTGCTACTTTAACTGTTTTTTAACACTGAATGTCTTTATGAGGTTTATTGATTGTTTGCCTAAAAGAACACTGTAAAGTATTAAAATACTTATAATTTCAATTAAAACTATGTAAATATAGCTTATTTTGAAGAAATGGGGTATGTAAATATTAATAACATAAAGTAAAAGAGTTATAGTTGCAGCTTTAAAAATAAAGCCCCATTCATAATTGATCCTGTAAATTTTCTGTGAAAAAATATACAGCACAATAAACATAATAAAATACGAAAGCATTGTTGCTATTGCGGCACCTGTGATTGAATATCGCGGAATAAGAATAAAGTTCAAAGCTATATTGCTGATACATCCCGCACCTGAGGAAATGATAAGGTATTTTATTTTATTCCGGAAAAATGAAGCTACATTCAGGTTCAGGTACAGTCCTGAAAATAAATAAGCAAGCAGTATGTAGGGAATAATTACAAGCCCGCTCCAGTATTTATCATTAAGAAGCGTATACCCGGCGATATTAATTTTTACAAGGTCATCAGCAAGAAGAGAGAATAAAAGGAATACAACAAGTCCTCCATAGCAGAAATATGTGAATACTTTAGAAAATACTTCCTTGTTACCTTCTTCACCTTTCATGTTCATAAAGAAGGGGGTCCATGCCACTTTAAAGCCGGTAATGACCAGGTTCATAACGATACCAATGCGGTAACTTGCTGAATATATTCCGACTTCCGCAGAGCCTTTAAAATATTCAAGAATGAACCTGTCAATAAGATCAATTGAAATAAGAAATATACCGTAATAAAGAAACAGATGAGCATTCTTTAAAAGATCTTTAACGGTATCAGAACTTACAGTAAAGTTAAAATACTTTAATGAAGGGATAAGGGATATAATGAATAAAAATGTGTATGATACAAGATAGGAATAAAATATTGCTTCAATCCCCTGTTTATATACTACAATCAGAATTAAATTCACAGCAACATTAAGCACAACTGCAAGTGAATTAAGAAATGAATAAAGCTTGGAGCGTTGTATGCTGTTGATAAGTATCATCGGGAAGCGGTAAAGGGAATCTGCAACCAGTATAAATGCCAGCAGGCGAATCAGATAACCGTTGGAAGTGCTGCCTGTTATTTTAGAAGCTATAAAATCTGAAAGAAAATAAATGATAACACTGAATAACACTGAGGTAGAAAATATCAGTATTAATGTTGAACTGTATATTTTCTTTTTTAAACTGTCATCTTTGGCTTCCAGGAAAAGCTTCTGGAACGCCGTTTCCATTCCATACAAATAAAACACTGAAACAAAGAACCAGAATGAATATACAAGTGAAAATATTCCATATTCAGCCGGGGGAAAATACAGTGTATAGATAGGAAGGAGCAAGAAAGGGAGCAGGCGGTTGAACACGCTCCCGATAGTATAGATTATTGTATCTGAAAATATTTTATGTATTTGGGATGGCAATAAGACCTGTTTTAAATTGGGGCTAAAGCCCCTAATTATATTTCGTTTCACTTCACGACCTAAAGGTCGAGGCTATTCAAAACAATAACAATCAAATAATTCCGGCTTTTTGGTAATACTCAGTGAGTTTGCTGAATACTGAGCTATATGAATGATACTTATCGACCCATTTTCTTGATTCAGCCCGTTTAGTTTTGCGAAGCTCTTCGTTATCTATCAATTCGAGCAACCGTTCTGCAAGTGTATCTTTATTGGCTACAATAAACGGATTTTCAGGCAGCCAAGTATCCATTCCGCAATTCATATCGGTAATTGTCGGGAGTCCCATAGAAAGCGTCTCCAGTGAGTTTATTCCGTAACCGGTCCCTCCCCTGTTGCCAATCTGGTCAATAGCAATATGGCAGGTTTGTTTGATCTTAAGCAATTCTTCACGGGGCGTATTTTCAACCAGCAGAAATTCAATATCACGTGATTTCTGCACAATCTCAACTGCGGCAGAAATTTCTGCAGTTCCCTTAACAGTACGCTGCGTTGGTGAATGTATGACCCTTATCTTTTGCGAAGCTGACTCATTGTAAATATCATCAGGAATATAATCTATTGCGGAATTATCGAACGGGAAGAACAGGAAATTTATATCCGGGTGGCGTAAAGTGTGGTCATATTCAAATGTAAGGTTCAGGTCGCTTATCTCATCCATATCCCTTACAATGCCGCGGGTTCTAAGGTCATCGCCAAAATAGCAGTTTACGATCTTTTTACCCTTCATTTTAAAAGCTTTGGCAAGCTGTGAATCACTGAAAAAATCTATACCGCCATCAAAATGGATTATATCAAAAGTATCAGCTTTAATTTCATCAAGTGCTTTCAGAAATTTAGGCTTATTTCGGTTCTCGCGCAGCTTCATATAGGCTTTTTCAGCGGAATTCTTAGGCTCAAAATAAGGTAGGTGTGTCCACATATCAGCGCTGTTTTTTTTGATCTTTGTCTGCATGTTAGCCTGTTTGAACTCCCGCCATTTCATGGCTACTTTGCTTCTGGGAAGCGGAAGATTCAGGCAAACATCTTCAGGGAAGTCATACGGAATCTTGTAAAAGGTAAGCAGCCGGGCTGGCATTCCGAACATGCTCTGCATCTTTGTTACATTGAACGGCACGCCGGCAGTATTTTCAGGCGCGATATGAAGGACTGTTTTGTTACTCAAATTTATTCATTTACTTAAAAATAAATATAGTTAAACTGCAAAGGATTTAAAACGAAGAAAAACAATCATTAATAAAGACTGAAATTAAAAATATACTACATAAATTAATGAAGGTCAAATACCTTCATCCATTTTTCAAGGGCAAAAGCGCGGTAAAGAACCTTATCGTTAAAATTACCGGATCTTATTATGTTCAGCACTTTTTCTCTATCTATATACTTCCCGCTTCTGAGATCATTGGTAAATGTATCTTCAAGGTAACCTGAAATTTCTTTCAGCCATTTTTTCTGCGGAACTGAAAAGGCAAGCTTGCCTTTTCGCATCCTGATATCCTCAGGTATTTTCCCTTTTAGTGATTCCCTCAGTGCATACTTGGTCCACCCTTTATGAATAAGCTTATCAAGCGGTATGCTGAAAATATATTCAACCAGACGGTGATCAAGGAAAGGGATCCTTGCTTCAACTGAAAATGCCATGGAGTTCCTGTCCTCGTACCTTAAGAGCGAGGGCAGAGAGATATTCCAAAGGTTGGAAAGCCTGTTCTGTTCAAGGCCAGATGCTGCTATCATTTGATTGAACAGGTCACGGCGGTTATGAGCGGTGATAAAATCACTTTTAACGAACGCTGAACTGTTTTTCATTACATGGCGGTAGCGGACTGAACCGGTATTGAAATAGATTAAATTCTGCGTGAATTTATTGTAGCCTAGATTGGAAGTATTGACACCTTTTACATATTCAGAGATGAACTTGAAGGGATTCAGCATGCTGCGTTTTAAGTGGAACGGGAAAAATGAAAAATAGCCAAGAAGAATTTCATCGCTTCCCTGGCCATCAAGCACTACTTTTATGCCCGCTTCATGGATCTTTTTAAAAACGCTCCACTGTGCAAATACCGTTGCGCCTGTATAAGGCTCATCCTGGTGGTATGTTAATTTATCAATATCATTCCGGAAACCCTGAACATCGGGGAAAAGGTAATACTTCGTGGAATTAGTCTGTTTAATAACTTCTTCAACATAAGGCCGTTCATCAATTAACGGGTCATCATAACATGCGGTGAAGGTTTTTTGTATTTCAGGCTTGCCTTCATTATGCAGAATTTCATGCATAATGCATACTATTGCCGAAGAATCGAGTCCACCGCTTAAGCAGCTTCCAACTTCAACATCGCTGCGCAGGCGCAGCCTGACGGAATCATAAAGCAGGTCGTACAGATCGCCGTACAGGTTCTTTTCATCAGTAATATAATTCACCTCAGGCAGGTTATACCATCTTGAAAGCTTAAATTCATTGTTCTTAATCGTGAATTTATGTCCCGCCTGAACCTTCGTAATATTTTTGAAGAAAGTATTTTCGGTGTGGTCAATAAAATGGAAGACAAGGTAATCGTAAATAGTTTCGTCGTTAACTGTTTTATCAACACCGCAGCTTAAGATCTGTTTGATCTCTGAACCGAAGATAAGCTTCTTAGCATCTTTGTAAAAATACAGCGGTTTTATGCCGTACCTGTCCCTTGAGCAGAAAAGGGTTTTTTCCTGTTTATCCCATATTGCAAAGGCCCACATGCCGTTCAGGCGGTGGAGGCAATCCTCGCCCCACTCCTTATAAGCATTCAGTACAACTTCTGTATCAGAGCCGGTTTTAAATTTATATCCTTTATTGAGCAGCTCATTGCGCAGTTCAACATAATTAAATATTTCACCGTTATAAACAATTACATACCGGTTCTCGGTATCATAAATGGGCATATTGGCAATTTCGCGCAGGTCAATAATAGCAAGGCGTGTGCTCCCTATCCCGACATTGTTTTCAATGTAAACACCGTCGCCATCGGGTCCGCGGTGGTGAATTACCCTGTTCATTTCACGAAGCTCTGCTTCGTTTACCGGCGCACCGTTAAAATTAAAAATTCCTGAAATTCCGCACATTAAGTATTAAGCTGCTCTTCCTTTTTATTATTTATTGTACCCGGAAAAATTGTCATAAGCGCAAGCGGTATGAGTATTGTAAAAATAGTTAAAGCTTTATCTATTTCACGAAGCCTTGCGATAAAGAAAAATGCGCCGAAATAAAAAAGCGGCAGCACTATCACGGCGCTGTTGCGTAAAAATTCAGGCTTCGATTTAAATCCTTTAAATACAAAGTATATCAGCGGTGCTATCATTATGAACCAGAGAACAATCCAGTCCTTATGAGCAATATTAAACGCCGCATCTTTAGTAAAGTACCAGTTCACATCACCTGAAGCGGCAGAGCCGCCGCGGATAAAATAAACAACAGCGTACCCGGCGATAAAAGTTACAGTTAAAATTATACTGTTTATCCATACTTTGCCTCGTTTAAGCTCAGAAAGACTGGCGAAGAAATAAAAAGCAATAAGAAGTATAAGCTGCAACTCGTTAAAGGCTGCAATAAATAACAGCGGGTAAAGCCATTTTGTTTTACCTTTGTTAATAAAATAAAAGCCAAGCGCCATTATTCCTGCTGTTGTCATATCACCCAGAATGTCGTAACCCGTCAGTGAGAGCGGCACAAGTACTGCAAAAAGCAAAAGTGCTATCACTGTCCCCGTATCATCAAACCACAGCCTGAAGAATTTCATCAGGCAGAAGAACATAAATGCGAAAACAATTATATTCTGCAAAGTATAAGCAGCCAGGAATGCAGGTTTTTGAGGTATCACGCTTTCAAGAGCGGAATACCAAACCTGAGTTACAAACGGATTAAGAAGACGGTATTTGTAAGGATACTCAATAGTATTATTTATGATAGTTGTATGGCGTGTAAGCTTAAGCTCATAATTGGGAGCGTCAGTTCTGACGGTTTGATAGTAACCCAGTATTACAGCGATGAAAAAAACCAGGAACAGAATTTTTTTATTTTCAATCACTCAGGTATTCTACTGATTAATATTTTAGATCGAGATAAAATGAATCTCTTAACAAACCGCGCGCTCCGAATGATTCTTTGAACTTTCCAAGACCCCAGTTGGGATCCATATTTACAGTAAACAGTCCGAAATCGAGAAATTCAAGCCCCCTGCTAATTGCATCCTTCATAATTGTGTAAAAGAGCAGGTTCACTGCCCTGTACTGCTGGTACTCCTGGTTATGGCTGATGTAAAAAACCAGGACTGTTTTTTCGTTGCAGTAAAAATTTATCACACCGGCAATCATTTTATTCTTAAGATATGCACCGAAGAGCTGTATCTTCTGCGGAAAAAGCTCTTTTAACAGGTAAAGCTCATCCAGTGTATGCGCAGGCTGCACGTTGTGCCGCATTGCGAGATTACTTTTTAAAATATTGTAATACTCTTCAAAGTCATTTGACTTCTTGATAACAACACCCATCTTTTCAGCTTTGCGCACTGAAGTGCGTGATTCAGGCTTGATAAGCTTCATCACATTTTCTTCAGTTTCATTAAGGGTAATTACGCTTGTAACTTCACGCTTAAGATAATTGAATCCGTTCTTAACAAAAGCGAAATCGAGGTACTGGTTATACCTTGACTGGTAGCAAACCGGAACATTTGTGACAACTATCTTTTCAAATTTTTCACTGAGAGAATAATCGATAAGGCTTTGAGTCAGATCAAAAGAATGCTTGATGCTTAAGCTTTCATTATGAACAAATCCGCCATAGCTGGCACCCATGTG
This sequence comes from Ignavibacteria bacterium, assembly GCA_017303675.1. Lineage (NCBI taxonomy): Bacteria > Pseudomonadati > Ignavibacteriota > Ignavibacteria > Ignavibacteria bacterium. Next base: position 146,740 of record JAFLBX010000002.1, on the reverse strand, counting down.
AGACCAAAGCGTCCTTGTGCCATCACGGGTGATATCTGCAGCGGGTAATACTGCTATTAGCTTCTTATCATCAAAAAACAATAATGAATTATCTTTGAATTTATCGGGTGAATGGTAAGAAAGGAATCTGCGTGTATGAAAAATTGTTCCGTTAGAAGAACCTGCAACGAGGTCTTCCCATTTATCGAGATATTTTTTTTCGTATTGAACTACTTCCACCGGCTGCCCCCATTAAAAATAAGTATCAGAAATTTGTGCCCAATGTTATTGTATGGCTAGAGCCAAGCGAATACTTGTATGGAACAAATGCATAATCAAGCGCGAAAGCTTTATATTTTAAGCCAATACCTGCGGCTATTGATTTATTTTCGTAGCCTGACTGGTAACCAACTCTTAAGGCGAGAAAATCCTTATAAAGCAGCTCAGCGCCGGTATTGGCGTGGAACTTGCCGCCATCAAGAACCTTGTAGCCATCAGCAGCAACTATAAGCCTTGAGCTTATTCCCAGCAGATCAAAATAATACGAGCCGCCGAATCTAATTGCAGAAGGAAGCTTTGTTGATTCATTCCTTAATTCGCTCATTGAGCCTAAATTTGTAATAGCTGCGCCTAATGTAAATTTATCTTTGGCGTAAAGCCCGCCAAGATCAAGCGCAATACCGGAAGCGTTATCTACATAAATTTTTTCAAATAAAAATTTACCCGTAAGACCCACAGATAAATTTTCATTAACCTTATAGCCAAGTGAAAGTCCGAATGCAAAATTCTGCGCTGTGAACTCGCCTATTGAAGCGCCTGGAATTTCACGAACCTGTATATTATCAACGGAAGTATTGTTAAGACTGAAACCAAGGGCTAATTTACTGAACTTGATCTTTCCTGCAAGGAATTCAGTGCGTACTCCAAGGACCTGCTCGTTATGCATAAAAACCATATTGACCTTAGAACCGTTAAACAAAGCAGCGGGATTATAATGAGTCGCAGAAGCATCAAATGAATTGCCAACTACTGCTTCGCCCATTGCAATAGAACGTGAAGTTATGCCGAGCTTTAAAAATGCAAGCCCGGTGTTACCTGCACCGTCATTCTGCGCATTACTTACTGAAACAACTGCCAGAAGTATTACTATATATTTAATTAATGATCTCAAAAATATTCCGTTCTTAAAATTTTACAAAAATAAGCATTATTTAAACTTAATAACAGCCGTAATTGTCTGGAATGGATTGTTGGTGAAAGGCTCCAGCACAAATGAATAATCTATTCCTACTATGTAGCTGTTAAATGCTTTCTGATAACCTATACCTGCTGATGGCCTTGAACCGCCGAATTTATCTTCTGCGCTTAGATCAAGCCTGTCTAAGCCAGCGCGGAACTTTATATCTTTTATCGGGCTTATTTCAGCGCCAATCCTGATAATATTTGACTTTTTATTGCTGGTTTCATAATCAAGCGCTACAAGCCCGAAATTATTGGGCAGCAGGTATGAAATACCAAGAGTATAAAGCTTCGGGAATTTTTCTTTGGTCTGATTGCCGTTTTGGCCATACAGATCTATTGTATTCCATTCATACTGCGAATTAATATCTTTTATTGTAACACCAACATTTATTTTTTCGTTCACTTTATATAAACCGCCAACATCAAAACCGAATGAAGTCGCTGAAACGCCTTCATAAAGCTTGGAATAATACAGCTTGAAGCCAACACCCAGCGAGATCTTATCAGATACTCTGATTGACGGCGCAAAAAGGAACTGGTTATCACTGGTGGAAAGCTCGCCGAGTGAAAATCCGTCGATATCCCTTCCGTCAATTTTTCCGACCCCTGAATTTATCCATGAAAAAGTAATACCTGCTCCGCCTTCAGTCTGTTTGGGAAGCTTGAAGTTTTTAGTGTAGCTCACAAAGTTCAGGCTTCTATCGAGTGAAAGGAATGAATAGCTTAAGTTAATAAGATGTTCATTCTGGAAAGGTGATGATGCCGGGTTATACAGTCCGTTAAGATCACCTGATGTAACTGACGTCATTGCATTACCCATTGATATACCCCTGGCGCTGAACCCCATGCGTGTGAACGCTCCGGGAAGTCCGCCAAGCTGGGCATAAGACTGGATTGTGAGGGCTGCTATTATAATTACCGCTTTAAGAAATATTTTCATGTGCTATTTTTTTACTATAACAATTTCATTTTTATTGAGACGCTTGTTGAGTGATTCTGACTTTGACATTTCAATCTGGTATTTTTTACCGTCAAATTCAAAATCCGAAGGTGCAATATCACCTGTTCCGGCTGACCAGCTGATCGTTTTTGATTCCTTGTCATTTGAAATTTTAAAATCAAAAAATCTGAAAGTTATTGAACTTCCATTTGGGAATTCTTTCTTTTCTGTTCTTTCCCCGGTAAACTCCAATGTGAAGTCAGGGAAATTAAGCTTTTCACCCTGTGCATAGGTTACAACAGTACCGTAATTTATATCCCCGCTTTTTGCTGAGCAGAAAAAGCTTAAAAAACTCAAGAGGAATATCATTGTTATATTTATTGTTTTCAAAATTTTATTTCAATTATTGTTACAATTTTAGAACTGGTGAAACACTAAGCTTAATGGAAGTTTCCGAAAGCCCCTTCCTGAAAATTGAGACTTTTGAGCCAAAGGTAAATTCAGTTGTTACACCAACTGGGCCAAAATCCCAATAAATTCCAACTCCCGCAAGCGGACCTGCAGCAAACCTGTTATATGAATCACTTATAAATATATGCCCGTCTTCGTATTCATCTATAAACCTGTTATTAACAGGCTGCATTGTAAATGTAATACCGGCGGTAAAGTAAACAGGGTCTTCAGTTCTGTCATTATTTACAAAAATAACGCTCCTTAGTGTCATTTCATGTGAACTGAACTCTGAGAACACGTAACTGTACAGATTTTCAGGCGGATTCATTTTCATTCCCCTTACCTGTTTATCGGCATACCCAATATCATCTATAAATTCATACATTACTTCGAAACTAATTTTATTGGTGTACCTGTACCCGATACCTCCATAAAAATTATTATACCAGTCTTCGGTGTAAAAACTTCTTTTTTCCCTGCTGCCGGAACCTTTAGGTATATATCCTGTATGAACATGAAAAGAACGCTGGTATCCGCCTTTTAAATATACCCGGTCATCCGGTTTTATATCAGATGATTGAGAAAATATAATACTGTTTACAAAGAACAATAAAACAAATGCCAAGCCAAAGGTTTTCATAGCTACTCCTATTTAGGTTTTAGAATAAGCTGTATTACTTCCCTTAGTTACCCTCCGGTTTAAATTAATTAAAATATTCTACTGCATTACAAGGATCTTGCCCCAAACAGTTTCATCTTTATCAATCTGTATGCGGTAGAAATAAACTCCGTTAGAAACCTGTGTTCCGTCATCACGCTTGCCGTCCCATGTTGCCCAGATCACATCAGGTGATGTACGCTGCGCGTTCTGTATTACAGTACGTATCGGGAACATAGCAAAATCAAATATTTTAATTGTAATATTAGCCGATGTCTTCCCTGTTTTGTAATATATCCTGCACACTTCATCATCAGGCGAGAACGGGTTTGGCGCTGCGTATGATTCATTGGTTGCCGCTATATTCTGATATGCGCGAAAAATTTTCCATTTGCCTACCCATGGACTTGTAAGTGTATCAGTAGTTCGCGCAAGCCCGTCACCAGAGCCTACCCAAACTGAATCACCCTGTGAATCCACGGCATAGAAGAGGTCCGTTCTTATCTGATCACGGATAAATTCATCGTAAATGATTGATGGCCTTGACCAGCTGAAATTTGGCGGAGTGAAATAACTGCGCCATATACCGTTATCAGTTGCGCCGTAAACAATTGAATCCTTGAAGCCTACATTATGCGTGAACGCTCCATCAAGTGTATTACCCCATGTTAACCCGCCGTTTGCTGAAAAACTGAAAGCTGAAAATTCACCGCCTTTGGTTGGATTTGTTGAGCCCCAAATGATAGTATTATTACCGTATTTTTGGACATTCAGCCCGACTACAAAATCACCTGAAACACCCGGACCGGAGCCGGTGCTGTCAAAATTGTATTTCTTCCAGCTTATTCCCCAGTCAGTTGATTTATTTATTCCGTTTGCTGTTCCCACATAAATTGTAGAATCATTTTCAGCAGTTACCGAAAATCCTTTGTGATTGTTATTTCCCTGGGGAGGGTCACGGGGATTCAGCTGAAAATTATAGGGTCCCCCGGTTGGTGTTATAGTATTAAAAGCATCCGGCGGCAGAACAACACGCTGCCAAGTCGCTCCAAAATCAGTTGATTTACGCGTTCCCCCAGCCCATGAAGTTATCCAGAACACAAGTGAATCAGATGAGTTATTCTTTTTAGTTATTGCTATATCATATGAAAGGTTGAACTCTTCAACCACTACAGGCAAAGCCTGTATATTACTAATGCCGTACTGAATAAGAGTATCGCTCAAAGCATCGATCGGCTGCAGGTATGATGCCCAGGTAACGCCGTAATCACTTGATACTTTTATACCTGTTCCGGTTGGAACATATTCTTCTCCAATCAATTGTGAGTAAGCTGTTGAAACAACAACCCAGTTCTTATATACCGCAATACCTGATACATCATCTTCACCGAATGGCTCAGTGCCGTAATAATTCTGAAATGAAATTCCGCGATTAGTTGTGCGGGATATTCCCTTGCCGGTACCAAACCAGATTGTATCGCCTGCATCATTGCTGACAACAATAATATCAGAAATAAAATTGGAAATTATAGTTTGCGAAGAAACAGGGGAAGAAGAGAACCTGCCGATCAGGTTGTTTCCCTTTTTATAATTTTCATTTGGCTTTAAGGTTTTATAAATATCGTTCGATATTTTAAAATTCTCAGGCAGCATTTGCGCAAAACTTAAATTAAATGATGCCAGTAATAATATTAAAAGGAGTTTTTTCATTTTCAGGATTTTAATAAACATAAATTGAGTCAGTTAAGATGTTGCTTGTATCACCGGAATTATCAACTGCTTTGATGAAATATCTGAAATACCCAAGCTGTGTTGTAGAACCGAAAAATTTACGGGTGAATTTGCTGTCACCTGCAGTCGTATCACCGGAAGTTGCATTAAATGGCGGCAATATACAGCAGCTGCCGTCATCAAAAAGGTCTCTACGAGTTAAAGAGGAGCCGTCAGGAGCAAACCCTGTATAAAATACACTGGCAATATCACATTCACCATTGGGGTCTAATGCTTTAACTTCAAAAATAAAAAAAGTACCTTCACCGGACTGGATGCTATCCGGGGTAACCAGCAGGTTTGAAATTACCGGGGGCTGATTAGGTATCCTTACAACCTGAAGCTGGTTTTGTATAGGATTGCTTGTTAAACCAGCATTACTGGTCGCAAGGAATTCAATTTTATGAAAACCAACCTGCCGGCAAGTAAAAATATAATTCAAAATACCGGTATATTTTCCGTCACCTGCTGCCGTATCAGGGAAAACACCGTTATCCTGCAGGTTTATAGTTGCAAGTACATTATTGCCAAGGTCATAGAATTTTACTTCAACTTTTTCAACCGGGTCAATTGATTCAACAGTAGCTCCGGCAATAATTCCCAAAGTATCTGAATTAAATACCTGCGGAGTATAATATGTTGAAGTTATTGAAGGAAAATGAAGTATCGGGTCTATAACGCTGCTGTCTTCTTTTTCGCAGGAATACATAAAAATTCCAAGAAAAAGGGGAATTAAGAAATATTTTATTTTACGCAAGCTTCGAGATTGTTAGTTTAGAAACGATATGTAGAAATTTCGATAGGCTAAATTTAGGTTGTTATTGTGTGATATTCAATGAATTTTGAAATATTAATAACAAATATAATGTATATTTTAAAAAATGCAAGTAAGAAATAGAAATATATAATTTTCCGTCGAAGGAAAAATAATCTATCTAAAACTCAAAAACTATGCCATTACTTAAATAGTAAGTTGTTTTAGGTACTCCCGGGAAGGGCCTGGTATCGAACCTGTAATTAAACCCTGTTTTGAATTTCAGGTTATCTGTAAGCTTTATCAGCAGGTCTGTTTGGGAAAGTATCCTGTAATCCTGAAGTTCTTTCATATTAGGCTGGTAGTATGTTGTATTTTTAAGTTCAAATCTATTAAGCTCAAATGTTAACGATAGATAATTACTGGTCCGGTGATTGCGCTCTATAATGGATTTATCAACTGATTCCTGGTATTCATACATATAAAGCGCAGCGGCATATGCGCGGAAAATATCGGATTCAATGATCTTAAAACGGGGACCTGTTCCGGCAAGCACCCTTTGCCCTACTTCAAGGGCTTTGTTATACTGGTATTGCACGAACACTTCCCACCTGAGCAGCTCTTTTGTCACCTTGCGGTTATATCTTATATGCGCGAAACCTGCATTGATGAACTGGGTTCCTGCACCTTTAATTATTCTTGCTTCATTGAGGAAAAGCCATAGATCGTTTTTGCCTTTATACTGCATATGCAGCAATGCCCCGAAATCGTAAATTTCATCAACAGCTTTTGAAAGCTGAAAGCTGCCTTCGGCAGAGCCGGTCCACCCTGTAGTATCGGTCCTCATTCTGCGTGATTCGATATTCACAACCTGGGAATATAAATTTACCGCTGAAAATAAAATTACAGTTATTAGTATTGTTTTCAATTCTGCCTCCTGAATAATTAATGAGCGCAATTTAGCGGTCTGTGGTAATATTTACAATAAATAAAGTATCGTTTTAAGCGGAAAAAAATTGTTGATTGTTGCCGGAAATGTTAACACACCCCTTCCGCAAATGCACCTGCGGTGCAATTGCTCCCTCCCCTCTCAAGAGGGGAATTAAAATTAAAATTTGCGAGCGAAGAATTGATCTGTCTTTGGCCTGGGGGTAATATAATTTTAATATTATAAGACTGCTTCGTCGCTTACGCTCCTCGCAGAATATAATTCATTACGCTCCGTTTAGAAATGAATAATATCTCATACATTTTATTAGTAATTTTGGAATCAATTAAAGCTGATTAATGGAAATTGGATATAAAAATTTTACGGAGTTTTTTACTGAAGTATGCAAAAGATACGGCAACGAAGGAGCAATTTACTGGAAAGACCCGAATGAAAATAAAAGCGAATATAAAAATATTTCAGGAAGTAAATTAAAAGAGCTGGTTTACCTTCTTGCCAAAGCTATTGCTCCGTACGGACTCAAGCACGGGGATAAGGCAGCAATTATTTCCGAATCAAGGTTTGAGTGGGCTATTGCTGATTTTGCATGTATTGCCTCGGGAGTTGTAACTGTGCCGGTATATCCAACAATGACCTCAGAGCAGATAAGGTTCATACTCAACCATTCTGAAAGCAGGCTGTGTTTTGTTTCTACCAAGCTGATGGCTGATAAAGTTGCAGCCGTTTTTAATGAGCTGCCTCACCTGAAAAAAATAATCACATTTAATAAAACTGACCATGCATCAGAAAATATCATAAGCTTCGAGGAGCTTATTTACGGCGAGCTTCTGGAAGAAAGAACAGCTTACAGCGATAAGCTGGCTGACGGATATTTTTCCAGCTGCGCAGGTGAACAGTCCGCAGATGATCTGCTAACGATCATTTATACATCGGGAACCACAGGTGTACCTAAAGGTGTATGCCTTACCCACAGGAATGTTCTGGCGAACGTAAAACAATGCACAGATTCCTTCCCTGTGGAGACTTCAGACAGATTCCTTTCTTTTCTGCCGCTTGCGCATACTTATGAAAGAACAGGCGGGTATTATGTACCGCTTTCAAAAGGCGCAAAGATATATTATGCAAAGAATATCGATACGCTGGCTGCGCAAATGGCTGAAGTAAAACCTACAATAGTGCTGGCTGTGCCGATGCTGTTCACAAGGATTCAAGGCAGGCTCAGCAAATCAATTGAACAGATGCCATTTATCAAACGGACAATTACCAAAAGGGCTTTAAAGCTTGGAATAAAATACAGGCAGGATAAACAAAATGCTTTATGGAAGCTGGCAGATAAAAAAGTATTTTCTGTTATCAGGCAGCGTACCGGCGGAGCCATTAAATTTTTTATTTCCGGGGGTTCAGCTTTAAGCAAAGAAACTGCCGAGTTCTTTGATTCCATAGGTATATTGATCCTTCAGGGATACGGTATGACAGAAGCTTCGCCTGTAATCTCTGTGAACAGGCTTGATAATAACACATTCGGCACTGTGGGTCCACCGCTTGAAAACGTAACAGTAAAAATAGCCGAAGACGGCGAGATACTGGTTCAGGGTGATAATGTTATGCAGGGTTATTTTAAAAATGAAAAAGATACTGTGGATATGATAATCAACGGCTGGCTGCACACCGGCGATATAGGAACAATGGAAAATGGAGTATTGAAAATAACCGACAGGAAAAAAACACTTATAAAAACCGCAGGCGGTAAATATATTTCGTTAACACACATTGAAGAGAACCTTGAGCGAAGTGAATATATCAGCCAGGTGATATCGTTCGCTTCTGATCACAGGGATTTTGTAACTGCGCTCATAGTGCCTGATTTTGATATGCTGGAATCAATTGCCAAAAAACTCGGAATTAATTTCAGCAGAATTTCAGAGCTGACAGATAATGACGTTATCCATAATTTTTTTGAATCAGAAATTGATGTGCTCCAAAAACATATTGCAAAATATGAAAGAGTCCGCAAGTTCGCTTTGCTTCATGAAGCGTTTACCATAGAAAGCGGAGAGCTTACGCCAACACTTAAGCTAAAGCGAAAAGTAATTGAAGAAAAGCATAAAATACTGATCGACAGTTTTTACAAATAACCTGAAAAATTAAAAACATCCACAAAGCTTAGATCATGCTATTTTTATAAAATTTTTAAGCAAATCTGTAATACTTATCAGTTTGATTCAAAAACAATAAATAAATCTTTTCCTTTCATAAAAAAATTTAAAATCTAAAAAAATGTTTCCTAGTTTATATTACTGATATTTATACACTTAACATTTATTTTTATTCCAATAATCCTTATTTACCTGATTTTAACACCATAAATCCAGTTAATCATTCTTTGTTTAGCCTTAACGGCATTAAGTATTTTTGTTGAAATAATTAAATAATTATGAATATGAAATTACTTATTGTTATAATCTTTGCTTCAGTTCATACTTTACTTGCTCAGTCAGTTAATGTTACATTTCAGCAGGGAGTTAACGGTTACACCGGCTGTAAGTCCGTTGATATTTCAGACCTGAATTTAATAAGCGGAAATAACGGGACAACATTTGCAGACGGAAATAATGACTGGTGTATAGGCAAGCTGCACGGAAGGCCGGGATTTGGATATGACATCTCTCCCCTGCTGCGTTTTGATAACCTTAATATTCCTGCAGGTGCAGTAGTTACTGCAGCAAGTTTAACACTCACACATGTGATGTGGGAAGTGCCAAGCTCGAGGGTAATCGGGAGATATTTAAAAGTTGACTGGACCGGTACGGTTATTGATACAGTTGGAGGAGTAGGTAATGCTCCTGTGGGTTGGGAGCGTCGAATGCCCGGAACTCCATGGGGCTCACCCGGAGCTACAGGTGAAGGAACCGATTTTATAACGGGAAAATTATTTTATTCACCGCCCGATGGCAGTATAATGCCTTCAAACGGAGAGGTTACTTACAACATTCCGCTTGACCTGCAGGTAATACAGGGCTGGGTGAATGATCCTCAAAGCAATCACGGGTTTATCTTCCAGGTTGATGCGCCAAATGTTCATATTTATTTCAGGCAGCCGCAGAGACCTGATATACCAAAAAGACCAAAGCTTTCAATCACATACACAATGCCTACCGGGATACACTCTCAAACTGAAATACCGGCGGAATATTACCTGGAACAGAACTATCCCAATCCGTTTAACCCGGTAACCGTAATAAATTACGGAATGCCAAAGGAAGGCAATGTGACTTTAGCGGTATATGATGTATTAGGAAATGAAACTGAGGTATTATTCAGCGGAATTAAAAAACAGGGTAACCACTCAATAACATTTAACGCAGAAAATTATTCTACAGGAATATATTTCCTTCGGCTTAGAGCAGAAGGATTCAGCAGAACAATTAAGATGACAGTTATAAAATAAATAAAATTATGAAAACAGAATATCAGCCCAACTGGGATTTTTATTTCACGGAGCTCGACGGCTCCCCTGCATCAATGTACCTGGACCTTGGATTGAATAAGATAGCCCCGATCAAAGAAAAAAATTACCTGCTTACTGTAATAATTACAATGAATGACCCGCAGGAAAACGGCTATTCATCAAAAGAAGAATCTGAAATACTATTCAGCATTGAGGATAAGATTACTGAAGCAGTGACCGAGCCTTATGGCGCAGTATTTGCGGGCAGGGAAACCTGTGACGGGGCACGGATATTTTACTACTATGCTGCTAACAATAAGGATATTAAAAAAACTGTGAGATCAGTTATGAAGAATTTTGCAGATTATGAATATGAAACTTACTTTGAAGAGGACAGCAAGTGGGACCAGTATTTCAAGCACCTCTACCCTGCTAATTTCGAGATGCAGGCTATTCTGAACAGGAGGGTTGTTGAGAATTTAAAGTCACACGGAGATAAACTAACTGAGCCGCGCGATGTAGATCAGTATATCTACTTTAAAAAAGAGAACAGGAAAAATGAATTCTTAAAGGAAGCAATAAAACTGGACTACAGGGTTACATCAGACCGAACAGATAATAATGATAAGGAATATCCGCTGAGTGTCAGGCTGACAAAAAAGCTTCCTGTAACTTATCATGATGTGCTTGATTATACAGCAGAGCTTTATGACCTGGCAGAACAGTATGACGGACTTTATGACGGCTGGGAAACAAAAATAATTACAGAAAAATCCAAATGAGCAAACAGCAAAAATTTCCATTCATATTTTTAAACCATGGAAAGCCCATTGATATTTATTCTTTCCAGGGTGAAAAATATTTTGTATTCGGCTTTAAAGAAAATATTACCTCAGAAACTGCGGCAATTGTTGAAAGTATGGTTCCTGAAGTGCTCTCAGGCAGTGTACTTCGCGCAGGAAGCCTGCTTATGCTTTACAATATTTCTGATGAAGATGATATCACAGGATATTACCTGGTTAAAAGAGGCAGTAATTTTAAAGATGAGTTTGATGATAAATTGTTCATGAACCTGTACACAGATCTGGCAAATAATATAGAAAGCTGGGCTGTAAAAGCTAACAATGAATGGCCGGTTGATTTTTTCATAGGGCACAGCAGGATCAAAGGCAGTAAATGGGATAAATACAGTGAAGAACATTTAGAATATGTGATTAAAAAATTAATTAGTGAGGCAGAGCAAAATTCACCTCAAAAGAACAAAATAATCAACCAGGCTTTACATTTAATTATTGAAAGCAAAAATAAGCTTATATCCGCTAATCTGAAGAAACAAATGAAAATGATAATCGATAAAACCGAATAATACATATCATATTGATAAATAGACAAAGAACGCCAATAAATTGGCGTTCTTTTTTGTTACCGGATACTTTTTATGGTTTGAATAATACTATTTAATTGCTATTTTTGCATATTATGTTAGAAAGTTACATACCAATATTGTTAATGATGGGCGGAGCGGTTGCTTTTGCCATCATAAATGTTATAGTTTCAAAAATATTAGGACCCAAGAAGCCAAATGCCGAAAAGCTTTCGACTTACGAAAGCGGCGTTGAGCCTTATGGAACTGCGCACTCTAAATTTTCTGTTAAATATTATATGGCAGCAATGCTGTTCATTTTGTTTGATATTGAAATAGTGTTCATGTATCCATGGGCAGTTACATTCAAAAGCTTTGAAGGTGCAATGTTAACCTATGCGCTTGTTGAAATGATGGTATTTATTGTACTGCTGCTGATAGGATACTTTTATATGCTGCGCAAAGGCGCTTTAAAATGGAATTAATTAAAAAGTAAGTATGTCTGATATCAATTCAAGTTTACAGAACGAAGGATTTTTTACAACAAAGCTCAGTGATATAATAGGCTGGGCGCGCAAGAATGCCGTATGGCCGATGCCAATGGGTATAAGCTGCTGCGCCATTGAAATGATGGCTTTTGCCGCATCAAGGTATGATGCTTCAAGGTTTGGCAGTGAAGTATTCCGTTTTTCACCAAGGCAATCAGATTTAATGATAGTAGCCGGAACTGTAACATATAAAATGGCATGGGTTGTAAGAAAAATTTGGGACCAGATGCCTGAACCTAAATACTGTATAGCGATGGGCGCTTGCACATCTTCAGGAGGTATGTACAGAAGCTATTCCGTTGTACAGGGTATAGACCAGTTCCTTCCTGTGGATGTTTATGTAGCTGGCTGTCCCCCAAGACCCGATGCTTTAATACAGGGTTTAATGCAGGTACAGGATAAAATAGGCAAAACACATCATAAGCTGTTTGACCAGTCAGTTAAAGAAATGATGAGTTAATAAAAATTTGGAATTAAATTGTTTTTAACCCGGCTAATGGCCGGGTTTTTTGTTTCCCGGAAATTCCCGCTGTCTTTCAGATTAAATACAAAATATATAAAATATAAAATTTTAGTTATATTAATGTATGAATAAGAATATCTTCATTACAGGAGGGACAGGCTATATTGGCTCGAGGCTTATACCTTTATTGAAATTAAAAGGATTTAGTATAACTGCTTTAACGAGAAAAAGCTCAACTAAGAAAATACCGGACGGATGCAATATTGTTTATGGGGATGCGCTGAATAGCGATACATTTAAAGATAATGTGAAAGGTTGTGATACATTTATACAATTGATCGGTGTTGCTCATCCGGGCCCGGGCAAAGAAAAAGAATTCAATGAAATTGATCTTGTTTCGGTTAAAGAATCAGTACTAGCAGCAAGATCAGCGGGTGTAAAACAATTTATCTATCTAAGTGTAGCTGAACCTGCGCCTGTAATGAAGGGATATATTTCAGTTAGAAAAACAGGTGAAAAGATAATTTCTGGATCAGGAATGAATGCGGTTTTTATAAAACCATTGTATGTACTGGGTCCGGGGCATTACTGGCCATATTTGATATTGCCACTGTATTGGCTGTTTATGATCATTCCCGGTTTTTCCAAAACCGCAAAGAACCTGTACCCTGTTAAATTGAGCAATGTGCTGAATGCAATTCTGCATTACGCAGAAAATCCTTCAGAAGGCTGCCTGAGTATTTCCACTAAAGAGCTGAAAAAATTTTAAATCACCAAGTATAATACAGTATGAAGTATTTTAGTCTGAATTTGTTATTTTAATTCAGGCTCAGGCTTTTTTCTTCGTAGAATCAACGAGCTGATAAGCGTAATTAATATCCCTACCGGTAAAATCTCAGCGTAAGTATACATAGCAAAGAAAAATATATTATTCTTGTAGTTGTAATTTGTTGTTTCGATTTTTTTGATACCCTCATCCAGAGCAGCTCCTGTAATTCCGCTTTCCTTTAATTCTTTTATCTGCATAGCGGAGTATTTATCAATAAAATCAGGAAGAAAGAAATGGAATTCAACACCCCATGTAATAACATACAAAGTAGAAGCGATGAAACTGATCATAAAGCCAAGCAAAAATGCTTTGCTGAATGATATAGTACCGCCATTTTTTTTATCCCTGAAATTCTTTATGCCTACAAAAATAAATGAAAATGCCACAGCCATAGCGCTAAAGCCAATCACCATGCTGCTGAGTCCCCCATCAGCATCACCTGCTGAGCAGGATACAATTGCCATGGAAATTCCCATAAAAGTACTGATTATAACCCCGGAAATAAGACCAAAAACCAAACTATTTCTTTTCATAAAATTTTCCTGATTTTTTTCTCACAAAAGTAATATCCTTCAGCAAATTTCCGTTCATACTTTAGTATGATTTTGGCAGGGATAAAGAATTTTTATTCATTTGGATAGCATTAATATATGATTTTTAATCTTTTAGCTTTTTCAACAGCCTGAGTTCTTCTTTTGACATCAAGCTTTAAAAATATATTGGATGAATGGGTTTTAACAGTATTAAGGCTTATAAATAACTTGTCAGCAATTTCTTCGTTGCTTAAGCCCTTAGCCATTAAATTTAATACTTCAAGCTCCCGTTTGCTTATTCCCAGGTTTTGAATTTCCTTTTCATTAATTTCAATATTTTCCGGGTTTTCAATGTAGATTTCCTTTTCAATGATATGGGTTTCTACCCTGGGTTTTACAAGCTTTAAAGCAAGCCAAACCCCTAAGACTGTAAAAACAATTGCTATAGCTCCGATAAAAAAATCCAGCCGGTAATTATAAACAATAAAATTAGCTTCCAGAATTTTTAGCAATAATAATACCAATGCCATGGAAATACCATAGATCAGAAATTCTTTATATTTGGTACCGGGTCTTGATGCGGTTTTCATATTTAAATACTTTCAATCTTGTGAAACAATTTATGCATGTATATAATGGTTAATTAACATCCCCAAGATAAATTGCATTTTTAATGTTATTAAAATTTTTCAGGTGATCTATCAGAGCTTTTGGATACAATCTGTAATTATCAAGTATTTCCAGGGATAACCATTCTACTCCAAGCTGTCCATTATCAGGTTCACTGCCGTTTTTGGGGCTGCCATTGGTGATCTCAGCTTCAAACATTATTTCCAGTTGGTGTACTTTTCTTTGGGCATGCTCCGGGAATTCATGATTTGCTCCAATATAATCCCTGATAAAAAGCAGCCTTTTTATTTTAACTCCAACAGAAATTTCTTCATGACACTCTCTTATTAATGCCTGTTCCAAACTTTCACTGTGATTTTGTCCACCGCCGGGAATTGTGTAAAAGAATCCGTTCTCATCTTCCTTTTTCGCAGTAAGCAATTTATTATCTTTGATAATTATCGCTTTAGCGGATACTCTTATATCTTCACTTTCTATCATTGCTGTGAGTTTGTATTTCTTTGTTTAAAGAAAAAATATAACAGGAATGCGCCTATAAGTCCTATCCACAGGTACCTGTACTCCGTTTCCATGTTTTTATCCCCTATCAGGAAGAATAATGGACCTATCACAATTACAAGCAGTATTGGAATACCCAGGAACATAGTAATTGTAAAGAGCGAACTTTTTGTCTGCCTGTCATCGGTATCGCGCATTTTTTTTGTCATAAACCTGAAGAACCACAGAATAAAAACAGTAGCAACAAACCAGGCAGCTATATAAAGCGGGTAATTATGTTCAAGTATTTCGATTCCTGACATTTTTTACTTTGATGTTTTTTGTTTTAAATGTTTAGGTATTAATATCTGTTCCAGAATTTCAAACATAAATTCGACAACAATAGCAAGTAAAGCCGCAGGTATTGCGCCTTTTAAGATAAGGGTAGTATCATTTAAAGCCAAACCGGTTACAATGAACTCACCAAGACCGCCTGCGCCGATAAAAGCAGCAAGAGTAGCTGTTCCGATATTTATTACTGCTGCGGTTTTAATTCCCGCAAATATCGAAGGCATTGCCATTGGTATTTCTACATAATGCAATCTTTGCCAGGTTGTCATCCCCATTCCTGCTGCCACTTTTTTTATAACCGGGTCAACGGAATAAATGCCTGATGTTGTATTACGAAGAATTGGCAATAGAGCGTATAAGAACAAAGCCGCTACTGCCGGAACAATACCAATGCCAAAAAGCGGGATCATAACAGCAAGCAGCGCTATAGAGGGAATTGTCTGCAAGAGTCCCGTTACATATAGCACGGGCCGTGCAGCAGAGGGCATTGCAGAGAGCAAAACACCCAGCGGCAGAGCAATTAAAACAGCAAGCAAAAGAGAAATGAACGTTATTTGCAGGTGTCTAAGGGTTTTTTGCAGAATTTCATCAGCAGATGACTGCTGCTTAAATTCCGCACCTGAGCCTCTCAAATTTCTTTCGGTTAAAAATTCATTTGCGGTTTCACCGAAGCTTTTATTTTCATAAAGTACCTTTGAGTTCATTGCCTGCATCAGGCTGTCATTAATTGTTCCCGCAAGAACACTTAAAAGTTCTTTGGCTTTGTTATCCATTGCCTGCCGCATGAAAGGGACACCCATATATGTAGGGAAAAAATTTTTATCATCTTTTAAAATTACCAGTTCATATTTATTTATTTCACCATCTGTTGAATAAACATCAGTAAGCTCGATTTTTCCTTCATTCAGTGACTGGTATGCAAGCCCGTGGTCAATACCCGTAGGTTTAATGCCAAGATTGTAAACATCTGCAAGGTACTCCCAGCCGTCCTTTCTTTTAATGAACTCATAGCTCATAGCGGCTTTTATATGCTGGTGAGGTCTCAGGTCTGAAATATTCACAAGGTTATATTTTTCTGCGGTATTTTTTTTAACTGCAAATGCGTAAGTATTATTGAATCCAAGGCTGCCTGATATTTCAAGTCCGTGCTCTTTTTTTAATGTTTCATTAAGCTCAAATACTGAAGGCTTATCTGCCAGCTTCAGGATGGCTTCACTAATTGTACCGGTATATTCAGGATAAACATCTATCTGGTTATTTTTGAGTGATTCAAAACAAACAAGCGTACCGCCAAGATTGAACTTTCTTTCCACTTTATATCCGTGTGATTCCAGCAGCTGGGATATTATCTCTCCCAGGATGTATGATTCATTAAAATGCTTTGAACCAACCCTTATAGTTTGCGATGAAACTGAAGTTACCAGTAAAAATATTATAATTAGTAATGATCTCATAGGGAACGGGTATCCATATAATCTTTAATTGATATACTTGCGGGATTGTTAAGCACTTCTTTTTTCGTGCCGTATTGTTTTATTTCGCCGTTTTGCATGAACATAATATTATCGGCAAGCTTAACAGCCTCATTAAGGTCATGGGTAACAATAACTATTGTCCTTGGCTCAGCCTTCTGCATATCAAGCAGCTCATTGTGAATTTCATTTTTAGTTTCAGGATCAAGCGCTGCAAACGCCTCATCAAGAAGAAATATTGGCGGCTCAAGTAGCATTGCCCGGCAAATTCCAGCTCTTTGCTGCTCGCCGCCTGAAAGCTGGTACGGATATTTGGTTTTGAAGCTTGGCGGAAGGTTCACAATGCTCATCAATGTATCGATCCTGCGTTCTATATCATGTTTGGATACATTTGTTATCTTTCCCAATATTGCAATGTTATTGTAGATTGTCATGTGAGGGAAAAGTCCTGTACCCTGAACTGAATAACCTATCTTTAGGCGTGTTTTGTTGATCTGTGAATAATCAAGCCGTGAGCCGAAAACTGTCACATATCCGGAAGAGGGCTTTATCAGACCGTTTATTATCTGAAGCAGTGTTGATTTTCCGCTGCCGCTTTTACCAATTACGGCGGTAATTTTAAGATCTTCGATCTCGAAAGTAAGATCTTTTACAGCTGCAGTACCCCCGTAATAGTGTGAAACATTTTCAAATTTAATGAGGCTCAATAAATTATCTTTAGTTAATCAGAACTTTTAATAAATAATATTTATTTAATTAATAACTAACACACATAACAAAAATGAATTTTAAATTCCTGCAATTACAGGTATATTTAAATTAATTCCCGTAAAACTACTAATAAAAGATTTAAATGGAAAATCAAAACAGCGTTCTGAATTTAAATGATATAGAAAACTCCTTAAGCGGAGTTGATAACGATAAAATATTTTCGATGTTTCGCAAGGTGCGCAGGATGACAATTGAGCTTTGTGAGCCGCTTGAAATTGAAGATTATGTTGTGCAGACAGAAAGCTTTATGAGTCCACCGCGATGGCACCTTGGTCATGTTACATGGTTTTATGACCAGCTATTAAAAAAGTATTTCAGGGATTATAAACCGTATGAGAAAGATTTTTCCTATTACTTAAATTCATATTACCAGGCATTCGGCAAGCCATTCAACAAAAGCAGGCGCGGAACGATTTCTCGCCCTACTGTTAAGGATACAATTGCTTACTGGAATTATATAAACCGTGAGGTTTCACGATTTTTTGAATCAGCCGAAATAAAGCTTAAAGTACTGAAGGATTTCATGTTAGCTTTTAATCATGAATGGCAGCACCAGGAGCTGCTGGTTTATGACCTTCAGCATCTTTTGCAGGAACAATACGTACCAAAGACCATTAAAAATGTACCGCAGCAAAACGGTGTAACACAAAAAAAAGAAATGATTAAAATTCCGGGAGGCATTTATGAATTGGGTTTTGATATACTGAAATGGAAAGACCAGTTTGCATATGATATTGAAATGCCGCAGCATAAGGTGTACCTGAATGACTACCTGATAGATAACACTGCTGTAACAAACGAAGACTATATGAACTTCATAAATGACGGCGGGTATAAGAATTTTAAGTTCTGGCTTGATGAAGGCTGGCACTGGATTAATAACAATAATATCGAAGCACCGTTATACTGGGAGCGTGATGATAACGGAAGCTGGTTTAAATGTGATTTTAAAGGTAAAAGATACATTGAAAACTTCCCGAATGAGCCTGTTACGAATATCAGCTATTTTGAGGCTGATGCTTATGCGCGCTGGGCTGGTAAAAGGCTACCTACTGAAGCTGAATGGGAAAAAGCCGCGAGCTGGGATGAGGAGAAAGGCATTAAAAGGCTTTATCCATGGGGTGATGAATCACCTGATGAGTTCAGATGTAATTTGCTGGAATCAAGAATTTGGGCTCCGGCGGATGTTTTTGCATATGAAAAAGGAAAGAGCTTTTACGGTTGCTATGGTATGATTGGAGAAACATGGGAGTGGACAGGATCGGAGTTTGTGGCTTACCCGGGATTCAGATCAGGGTTTGCTGAATATAATGACAAATGGTTCACTAACCAGAAAGTATTGCGCGGGGGTTCATTCGGCACCCCAAAAGACTCAACCCGTAATACATACCGTAATTTTTTTAAAACACATGAAAGATGGCTTATCAGCGGTTTCAGGTGTGCAAAGGATAGGTAAAACAATTAGCAATGAACAATTGGCAATATACAATGAACAATTAACAATTATCAATTTGAATCATCTTGCCATCAAACAAAGCTCAAAATAGTTGTTTTTATCTTTCCATGATTTTTTGATTTTTAATCCCGCTGAAGAAGCAAGGTCGTTTATCATTTCATCTGTGAATTTGTAAGAATTTTCGGTGTGAATAGTTTCATTCCTTTTAATTAAAATGTTCCCAGAACCATTTAAGCTGAAAGACTGGTCACATTTAGATATTAAGTGCATTTCGATCCTGCTTTTTGCCTGATTAAAAAACGCTGTGTGTTCAAAATTATTAATATCAATATCAGAGCCAAACTCCCAGTTTATTCTTCTTAAAAGATTAAGATTAAATTCCGCCGTAACACCTTCTTTATCGTTATAAGCAGCATTAAGGATATCTTCATCTTTTACAAGGTCAAAACCTATAAGTAATGTATCACCACTGCCCATACAGGCAGATATTTTACCGAGGAAGTCACCGGCATGTTTCAGGTCAAAATTTCCTATGCTGGAGCCGAGAAAAACGATCATTTTAGGCTGCGAAAATTTTTCTGAAACTATTTCCAATGCCTGTTCGTACTCACCTATAATTCCGGTTACACAAAGCCCTTCAAAATCCTTTAGCAGCTCATTTCCGCTGCTGATCAGAATCTCAGAAACATCAATTGGCACATAAGTTACTGGGTCACCGTTTTTAATGAAAGAATTCAGTATATATCGTGTTTTAACTGAGCTTCCGCTTCCAAGCTCAACAATAAGGTTTTTACCTGCATTTAAACACTCTATTTCACCGGCAAATTTTTTTAGTATGGAAGCTTCTGTACGGGTTACGTAATATTCTTTAGTTTCACAAATCTTTTCAAACAACTCTGAGCCTTTATCATCATAAAAATATTTTGGCGGTATCGATTTCGGCTTTGAAAGCAGTCCGGAAATAATATCATCGCTGAATACAGCGCGAGAACCATTTTCACTGGCAATTATAAGATCAAATCTCTCATTAATATTTTTTCTTTTTAAGCCGGATAGCATATTCTATTATGATGAATATTATTTTTTGCAATATAACAATTTAATATAAAATCCGCTTTCTGAATATTGCTGAGAAAAATGCCTGCCTAGCCTTATTTTATTGCATCAATTGCCCTTCAAAAACCTTAACAGCGGAACCTTCGGCAAAAGTGATATTATAAGGCTGTTTACCATTAAGAACAGACCATTTTTTACCGTAAATAGCCTCGAAATCAAAATCATGATGAAATTTAATTACGGGGTATATATTCCAGAACGGATGCTCTACTCTGTATATTAATGGCAAACCATCCTTCGAGGTTCCGAAACCCCATTCATGTTCTTTAAAAAAATGCTCAATTGAATCTTCAACAGGCATGTATGGTTTATTTTCCGCTTCAGCGCTTATTTCATAAAATTTTCCCTGCAGCTTTATTTTATGGTTAAGCAGTATCTTTCCGTTTTTCTGCACTTCACTTGACATTGTTATGGCTTTATAATTTTCATTATAAAGCGTGTTTGCTATCAAAGGAATAATTGTTCTTGGGACAAATTCCCTGACAAATACAACGCCCCTTTTTTCACTGTTCTTAACATATATACGCAGGTTTATTTCCGGGAAATTTACATGGAAAGGCACTTTAATACCTTTAATTTTGGTTTCCAGAAAGTCAAATGCTACAAGGCTGACAAAAGCCTTGCCGTTAATTGTATCAGGCTCCAGTCCGGGTGGAATATGTTCAGCAATAAGCTCCGGTTCAACTTCATATGTTATCAGAATAAGGTCCTGCCATCTTGCGCGTAAAAATAATTTTGGTTCGTTCATTCTGTTAAAAAATATATATAATTATTAATAATTAAAAATCAGATTCAGGCTCTTTATGTATTGCCACCAGTACCCGGCTTATCAGGTAAGCTGAAATTGCACCGCTAAGCACATCACTGAACCAGTGCTGGTTATGATAGATCCTGCTGAAACATGTTATGACTGCAAGCAGGTAATAAAAAGATTTCAGGTAATAATTATTTGTTGTTGAAGCTAAAATAGTTGAAAGAGCGAATGAAACTGCAGCATGACCTGATATATATGAGAACATATCATTGTTAGACCAGTTCCATCCGTAAAATGCGAAATCACCTTTGTTGGTATACGGGCGGAACCTGCCAAAGGCCGATTTAAAGATCAAAGTGATAAGCCCTGAAAATATGTATGCTTCAAGTATAAGTATCCCGGTTTCGCGCAGCTTATATTTCTGGAAGATAAGCCCTGTAATATATAGCCCTATAAATAAGTAAAGTGTAGGCAATCCGTTGCCGTACCACCTGCCGAATTCAAAAGCAGCATCGGCAATATTGTTATTGATTCCCGTAATGATATCTTTTACTGCAGGATCAAGATAAAATGCTGAAACTATGGCGAATAATGCTGAAAGTGTTATCTGCCAGTGCATAAATATACGCCTGAAGGTCATAGGATAAACCTTGACAAATGCTGTGCCTATATGTTTCAGATCACCTTTTAAAAGCTGCTTCATCCTGAAATTTTATTTAATCTGCAATTATATAAATTATTAAGGGATATTTGAATGTATTAATAAATCAATTGAATAATTTCAATTTAAATTCATAATTAATACTATTAAAAAAGGTGAACTTTCATTCACCTTTTAGTTTTTTTCCATAATTAGTTTGAGATATCACAGCTGCTATATAGAGTGTAACAAGAAAAAATTTAACATTTACTTTCAAGAAAATTACGAAGTAATTTTCGAAGTCCCGCTGTAAGCGGGATCACTTACTCAGCCTGCCCATATCAAGCCATCAACATTCTGCTGAAAATCCTTGAGCCTGCACCAGCCCTGTTTACCATCTGATGTTTTAAAAAGGAACCAGTCACATGAAAAATCATCGTCTGTACCGTCTTCATATTTGCAAACCGGCGTAATATCTGCTTTAATAATTGTGAGCTTGGTCTTTGGCGCTAAAGTAACTGCAGTTTCTGAGTTATCATCCCTTTTTACAAGGAGCCTGAACGGTGTTTTTACTTCACATTCCTGGTTAACATCATAAAACTCATCATTGATCCTGGTCAATGTTTTATTCTTTGTATCAAAGTCATATCTTATCTTTGCAGTCCAGAAACCCATCCAGGCATGCTCGGTAATTTCGCTGTTACCTGTAACTTCGATTCCAAAATTTGAAGGCAGGTGCCCGCATGGCACTATCTTACCGTTTATGAACTGGAAAAAGTACATATCGCTCTGGTCACTGTTACCGTAACCTTTCACAATTACTTCCTTCAGGTTATCATTGCGGTTCATATCAATAACTTCCACTGCATAATCATATGAATCCATGAACTGATGTGAAATAGTCTGGTCATTAATCTTCAGTGTAAATTCATGAGTCCTTTCATCGTAACTGCATATAATTTTTTCATCTTCCCTGTCAAAGTTAATATCCAGTGTAAAAGCTGTATCCCTGACCTGTGAATTTAAATTAAATGCGAAAAACAAAAGAAGCAGTGTGAATATTATTTTCATTCTGTATATTTTTAGTTTATTTTATAATTTATTTTTTACCAGTGCCCAGCTAGCAAGCGTCATACCGTCATAAATTTCATTGGAACCTATCATTTTTTCAATTTCTTCCGGTGTAAATTCAAATATCTCAAATTCCTCAGAATCATCTTTTTTATACGCAGAACTTGGTTTTAAGTTCCGCGCAATATACACTTTACAAATTTCATTTGTAACCCCGTTGTAGGGGTTGAACATACCGGCATAAGTTAAATCCCCGGAAAAGCCGGTTTCTTCAACCAATTCCTTCTTAGCCTGGTTATCATGGTCATTTTCTGCCTTTACTCCCCCTCCGGGGAATTCGAGACTGAACCTGTCATTTAAATACCTGTATTGTTTTACAAGCATAATTTTGCCGGTATCAGTAACAGGAATAATGAAAACTGAGCCGAAAGTAAAAGCATAATGATATTTTCCGGGGCTGCCATCAGGCAGTGTATAGTCATCAATTTTATAGCTCCACCAGTCATTTGTATAAATTACCTCTGTCTTCAGCTTTTTCCACCGTTTTAATTCCATAAAAATTACCCTGTTAAATTGTTATTTATTGAAAATACCTTAATATTTTAGTAAATTTGTAATTAAACTATTCAAATAAAATGGCAAAGTCAAAGTACGTATCCAACAAGAACGAAACAATACCCCTGTTCAAAAATTCATTCCTGGAGTATTTTTCGCACATCCATCCAGTTACGCCGGTTGTAGTTTACGTTCCGGTGCTGCTTATCTGCGCATACTTCGGCTTTCAAAGAGTACCGGTTTTAAACGGAATTCTCGCTTATCTTGGCGGTATTCTGTTATGGACACTTATAGAATATATAATTCACCGGTGGGTTTTCCATTATGAACCAAAAACAGTAACAGGAAAAAAGATACATTTTCTTGTTCACGGTATTCACCATGATTACCCCAGAGATGCAACCAGGCTTGTAATGCCGCTGCTTGTCAGCGTTCCGCTTGCCACATTTTTCTTTTATCTTTTTATGGCTGCATTCGGTAATTATTACCTGATAATATTTTCGGGATTCGTACTCGGTTATGTGAGCTATGATTCAATTCATTACGCTACACATCATATAAACTTAAAAGGCAGGTTCGGCGGATTTTTAAGATCATATCACCTTCGCCATCACTACGAAGATGAGCATACAGCTTACGGTGTATCTACACCACTGTGGGATTACGTTTTCCGTACAATTCCAAGCTATATGTTAGACCTGAAAAAAGTACCGGATATTGAGCTTGATAAAGATGACGATAACAAAGCAAAGGCTTAAACAAAAGATTGTTAATAATTATATAAAGAGGCTTTTTACAGATAGCCTCTTTTTTTATTCTTCTTTTACATTATCACTTTTTTTGATATCATCAATTTCTCTGGTAAGAAAGTAACTAAGCAATATCCTTATAATCACTATACCTCCCAGCTCGATCAATTCTTCAACTTCAGGTTTTAAAATAGTTTCGATTATATCGGCAGCTATGAGAAATTGAAGTCCCAATAGTATATAATTACCGAAATCTATTCGTATTTTGCTTAAGGCTTTAAATGTGAACTTACCATTTATCCTGCCGAATTCATTTTTTATAAATCCCAGGATCGCAAGCAAAGCGCCGTACAGCATAACAGCAAAGCTTACAGTTTCAACTGCCTGGGCTATCATATAGAAAAAATCTTCCATCATAGTATTATATTTTTACAAAGTTAAATAAAAATCAGTTAATTACATATAAATAAAAAAGGACTGCCAAACATATCAGTCCTTTATACTACATGAAATGATTTAAAGCAAAACCAAACAGCTTATTTCAGTAAAACCATTTTTTTGATATCGGTATAACCGGCAGTTATGCTGCCTTCTGCTGCTGCATCAAACCGGCAGAAATAAATACCACTGGCAAATGATGAGCCGTCGAATTTCAGTTCATAACTACCCGGAGTAAAATCAGAATCTGCAAGTACTTTAACCTCTTTCCCGCTTATATCATAAACAATGATCTTAACGTAAGCATTTGAAGGGATCGAGAAAGAAATATTAGTTTCCGGATTAAATGGATTGGGGTAATTCTGCAAAAGGCGGTATTCTCCCGGTATAAATTCATTTATACTGTTTATTCCGATCGGAACACCTGAACAGCCTGCTGATGATATCATATTATGCGGTCCATCTTCTGAATTAAGCATCAAACAGCTGTCACCGTTTTGATATCTGAACAGCGGTTTTGGAGTAATAACTTCTGAACCTGAATAATAATTCATTTTATATATATGAGAAGTTTGTCCTGATGAATTCATTGCTATATAATGGATACTGTCTTCAGAAGCATTGGTCATAAATGAAATATAATGAGTGTTCCCGTTCCTGACTGCAGTTATTTCAGGGGCAAAGTTTGGATTGACCAGGCTTCCCAGCACCGGTGAATCTGAATATAGAGCTTCAAAATTTCCGAAGTTTGCTGATGAGATCCATTTAACATTCCAATTGGAATTATTTAATTCACGGAAAATGCAAACAATACTTCCGTTACTGTTTCCGTTTGACGAAAGCCTTGCGTGAGTTTTAATGCTGTTAGGATTTGAGCCGCCGATATTTCCCCCTGCTCCCGCTGAAGATACGGGCGGATTGCCCAGAATATCACTTTTGGCAAAAAATAATTTTGTGCTATCCTGCACGCCGCAAAACGAGACAATAAGTGAATCTTCGCCAGAATTATTAAAATACGCTATATCAGTATATGTTGTCCTTGATACCGTGCCTGAATTTTCATACCAGTAGAACTTGGGAGCTAAAAATGAGAATGCAGGGTTGTTAATTAAATAAGGGCTTAATATCCTTGCAAATTTCTGAGAATTGATCCTGTTTCCGTTTGAATCTGTTGAATCAAACGAGCAAGCTATGTATATAAACGGTGTAGCCGCATATTGTGAATTATCTGTTGTTAGCCTGATATTATAATAGCTTTTTAATGAATCACTAACGGGCCACTCTAGCATATTGTAAAAAGTACCGTTAATAGAAGGAACCTGAATTACAAATGCACCAACCGCTTTTCTTCCTGATATTCTTTTGAATCCGAACGCAACCCACAGATATTTTTGGCCGGTATTATTTTCAACCAGTTCCATATCAATATCATTTGGAGTTACAAAATCCCCTGGCCTGATATTTCCTGATATATATTCTGACCAGCTTTGGCCGTTATTTACTGAATAATACACCCTGAAAGTATCAGGACTTGTACTATCAGCTGAATAGAACACAACTGACCATAATTTCCCAGCAGTAGAACCGCGCTGTTCAATTGCACCGGCAATACCCTTAATATTCCTGCTGCTGTTTGTATATATACGGGCATTTTGAATATCATCAGTGAAACCGACGAATGAAGGCATATTGAAATTTACCAGCCGGTCGTTATAATTTCCGTTGAAAATACTGCCTGACTCAGTTTTCCCCGTACCATTAATTTCTTCGAGCTTTTTATTCAATTCAATAATTCTCGGTAAATTTTCAAATTTGTCCTGCTTTTTCAGCTCCATTATTTCCTTTTCAATTTTGAGCTGCATATCAGTTTTTTTAAAATTATGACGTGTAAGATCTTTTAGCCCGGTATCTTGTGAAACCGACATACCTGAAAATAACATAAAAATGAAAAAAATTATAATAATTTCGTAAAATTTGTGATTCATAGTAATTTTTCTCCATTAATTAAATTTTACGAAGGGCGTATTATAAGCTAATATATAATCACTTATATTAATAAGTAAAAAAATTGGACTACTCTCCAATAATTGTAATTACAAGTTTACGGCTGCCTCCGCTATTGCGGTGTTCACATAAGTAGATGCCCTGCCAGGTGCCAAGGTTTAATTTACCGTTGGTAACAGGAATGCTGAGTGATGAACCAATAATTGAAGTTTTGATATGAGAGGTCATATCATCGGGACCCTCGAATGTATGTTCATAATGATCTGCATCTTCAGGTACCATGAGATTGAAATGGGTTTCCATATCAGTTCTTACGCTTGGGTCAGCGTTTTCATTGATACTTAAAGATGCGGAGGTATGCTTAATGAAGATATTTGCAATACCCAGCTTAACATTTTTCAGCTCTGGGATGTGCTGCAAAACTTCATCTGTAATAATATGAAAACCGCGCGGGCGGGGTTTTAGTGAAAATTCCTTCTGGTAAACGCTCATTCCCTGCCGTTTTGATTCATTTTATTTTCTTCTTCAAGCTTTTCCTTCTTTTTCTGTTTTTCATCATCATATGAAGTTTTGATAATAAAGAACATATACGCCGCAAACATGAGCGTTCCGATTACCGCAAATATTATTATTGCTCTATCCATTTTTTTGATTGTGAAATTAAAATTCTTTGCCGGCAGTCTGAACCGGCATGCATGCAAAAATAAACACTAAAAATTGATTTAAAACCTCTAAAATTAATGTTACCTTTTTTGCCGGTATTTTTTGAACACTTTTAAAAGCGCGTTATACTTCTGTTTATCATTCATACCCGGGAATTCGTAATCTTCATAATTACTGCTTAAAGCTCCGAAAATTCCTCCAATAAGGGCAAAAGGTATAGCAGTAACAAAACCGCCCATTACAGCCTGGTTTATGTGGAAATCAGGCGGATGGTTGAAATCAAAATATCCCCATGCAAAAAATCCAAGCACAAATCCAACAGAACCAACAATACCTGCTACATTCCAGAAATTTGAGCCAGTGCGGAACTGAACTTGTTTTACATCAGCGAGTTTAACTTTGTATTTATATTTATTTGTATCAGGCAGAAGCATAGAAGGGGTCAGAATAAATTTATTGAGACTGTTATCAAAATCATATGTTACGATTTTTCCCTTTTCTACCTGTTTAATTCTCATCTCAGGCAATCCGAAAGTTACAGAAGAATCAGTTTGTGAAAATAAAGGATGGATCGAAAGAAGCATAATGAGCAAGGTCAGTTTTTTCATTTTTATGCCGGTTTAGTTAATAGGATAATTATGTAAATCTATTAATAGATCATTTACCAATTGGTACAAATATCATAACAATAATAATAATTAAAAGAATTCCTGAAAATAACATTCCAAGTCCGCCGATTAGCCATGCTATGAAAAAAAATTTCCATTTTTTTCCGCCCCTTCGTGCTTTTAAGGGATTTTCAGGGTTATATAAAACTATCACTTCATCACCAACTTTAAAATCAGGCCTGTTGCTCGACCAATTTTCTGTAAATTCATGGATTCTTCCCATAGTATCAGAAAATTGAATTTTAGGTGAATACATACTGCCGCCGCCATCAGCCTGACCTTTATAAACACCTTCTACAACAGTGCCGCGTGTTTCAACTGCGGAATTCAAAAACCTTTTGGTTCGAATGTAGGAGATGATCCCTATTAAAAGCATAGTTAATGAAATAAACCCGTTGACTCCCAATACGAGATATAATTCGTTTTGTGTCATGCCCTGTGCGGGAATAATTTATAGCTCTTAATATATTTTACTGATACTTTTATAAGTTCTTCAAGTATTTTCAGATCAATATCAGAAAGTCTTTTTACATACAGACAGGCTTTGCCCATTTTATATTTGCCCAGTTTTTTAAAAAGCTCAGGTGACTTATCTTTACCTGCAAGCAGATAAATTGAAAATGCCGCTTTGCGCGGAGAAAATCCGGTTATACACATTTCACCACCATGTCCGCTTTCATACCTGTATTCATATTTTCCGAATCCTATTATCGTTGGTCCCCACATTTTCGGCTCTTCCTTCGTTATCTTTTTCATCATGTTAATAAGTACATAACTATCTTTCCGTTTCTGTTCATCTTCAACTGAATCAATGAATTTCTTTACGCTTACTTTTGTAGCTTTGGTTTTTATTTCAGCCATAAAATAAATAGCGAGATAGTGAATAGTGAAATAGTGAATTTGCGAAACAGAATCAAAACTAAAATAAGATTATTTCTGTAAAATAGGAATGACAATTAATTATTTTTGCAACTTTTTACTCCTATAATGTATCTATTTGATATAACCAATATAACAACCAAAAATGAAATTAAATTATTTATTAAAAATCCTCTTTTTTACCGTTTTTACAGCCAGTACTATTGCGGATGATTTCACAGATAAACTGGATAAGATCATAAATGAATACAACGCCCTCGGTTTGTTTTCAGGAAACGTTCTGGTAGCAAAAGATGGCAATGTGATATCAGAAAAACAATATGGTTTTGCTGACTGGGAAAAGAAAATTCCTGTTACACCTGAAACATTGTTCAGAATAGGCTCGCTTAACAAGATGTTCACACATACATTAATAAAACAGCTTGAGCAGGAAAATAAATTAAAGCTCGATGATCCGCTGAGCAGGTATCTTGATATTTACCCCGGGGAAACCGGAGATAAGATCACAATAAAAATGCTAATCGAAATGAAAGCCGGCCTGGGAGATTATTTAAATAATCCTGAGTTCAACCAAAACAGAGCCAGGTTTAAAACTGTAAATGATTTCCTTGAAATAATAAAGAACGAACCGCTGCTTTTTGAACCGGGCACTCAGCAGGAATACTCAAATTCAGGGTATGTTGTGCTTGGCGGGATCATAGAAAAAGTAACGGGCAAAAGCTATACAGAAAATCTGAAAGAACGGCTGCTGCTGCCTTTAGATTTGGAAAATACCCATTATTTAATTCTCGGGGAAACTGTACCTAATATGGCTGCAGGAACAAGAATAACATTTTCAGGCGAAAAGGTTAATTCACCGTTTATGGAGCAGCCTTCGCCTGCAGGAGGTATGTTTTCTAATGCACGCGACCTGCTTAAGCTTGACCAATACCTGAGGCAAACAGGCTATTTAAGCCAGGCGATCCGTGCCGGAGGTACACCTGTATGGAATAGCGTATTTGCTCAAATGAAGGATGGATATACTGTAATTATTAATTCAAATTTCGGGCAGGTTGCTGATGAAATAATTATGAGATTTGAAGATGCCGTAAACGGAAGGGAATACCCGAAACCTGATATTACCCTTGAAATGAAAATGTATGACATCCTTAAAAATGGCGGTATAACAAAGCTTGAAAGCCAGCTACAAACCCTGCTTGAATCTTACGGAATGCTATACAATGACCGCCATCTGAATTTTTTTGGATATGAGCTTATGAATGATAATAAGCTTGATGATGCAATTGAAGTATTTAAGCTGAATACCAGACTGTTTCCGGGGGAGCCGAATGTATGGGATTCATTGGGTGAAGCTTATATGAACAAGGGTGAAAATGAAAAGGCAATCGAAAACTACAAAAAAGTACTGGAGCTTGCTCCAAATAATCCGAATGCAAAAAAGATGCTTGAGAAGCTGGGAAACAAGTAAACAGTAAAACAGCATTGGCAGTAAAAATGTAAATTACAGTGTTCACTTTATAAAATTGGCTTCAATTCTCTCCAGAGTTGAAGCTATTTTCTCCAGCAGAATTATCTGCGGATCGTTTTCATTGGCAGCGGTAAGCTTCATTTTAACAGCTTCGCGCTGCTGCAGCACCCGGCTGCGGAAATCATGCGCACCTATAATGCCCACAAGCTTCATCTGGTTGCCTGAGTGCTCGCCCTGCCCTGCTGTTTCAACTTTCAGCATTGCCAGGTTAAAGTGGCGCAATACGGGCCCTTCATAAAATGTCAGGTCCTGGATATTTTCAAGCGGAATGGTTTTATCAACTGTGAATAATATTCCCATTCTGAACCTTAGATGCTTTTCGGTCAGCACGCAATATAGCTTTTCATAAAAATGGCGGCTGTACCACTGACCAACTCCGCATAGCCATATTATGGCTAAAGGAATCCCAACAACTGTAACAAACATTATCCCGAAAATATACAGAAGTATGTACGTTTTTACAATCGGGTTAAATTCAGCTTTAATTAATATTGGTTCGTTTTCTTTCATATGTTTTTAATATCCACTGGTGCGGGACGCTTTTTTAATTGTAGTTATCAAGATAATTAAGATACATGGGGTAATGATCTTCGATCCACTTCCTGAAATAAATTTCATCAGGAACTGCTATTTTACTTCCCGAAGTTATTTCTTCAATCTCTATTTCATGTTTCCTGCTGCATGCTAATTGGTAAATTACAAAAAACTGTCTCGCACCGGAATCATGAAATATCTTTTTATCATTATAATAATCCAGCGGGTAAAGTGCGTCAAAGTATTTTCCGTTAAGCAGTATATTGTATTTTGGTGTAAGCATTTTATTTCATTTTTATTCAGTCCCCTCACCATGAAATGGCGAGTGGAATGTGGTCCATTCAGCCACCCTCCCACTGCAAGGGGGAGTTGCCTCTATAACTCTTTGAATTTAAGTATAAAGTTGTCCGATTTCACTCTCCGGAATAATTACAACTTCTATATCAAACTTCATGCAAATTGGATTTAGAATTTCGTCATCCTTTCCACAAATTAATACTTTTTTTATACTTTTGGGAAAATACCTTTTTAACAATTCTGCTGAAAAAAAGGCTTGCCCCATCAAATACATTCCAAGCCTGCTTTGTTTTGTTTGAATACAAATTACATCTTTATCTCTTATGTCATAAAAATTGCTGTCATGCAGCTTTGTAGATTCACCTAATACAATAACGCCATCAATTAATCTTGTTCCGTTATTAACACCTTTACGAATAACGCAAAATTCTTCAATTAATAGTCCACCTACAGATTCCCAATACTTACGCGTACGCCATGTTTCATGTCTACTCATAAATTATTTGTTTAGGGCTAAAGCCCATATTTTTTCCCAACTATCCCACGGTCTAAAGACCGTGGCTATTATTATTTAAATCCGATAAAACCTCCGTTGTTGGTGTTGCCTGATTAGACTCTAAGATCATCAACAACAAATGAATCTAATCAGTGTTAATCCGTTCCATCAGTGTAATCTGTGTTCTGTTTTTGCTTCTAATTCGTAATTCTTAATTCCTAATTCGTAATTTTAAATCACTCTTCATCTGTTCTCAGCTTTTCCAGCACTGAAAAATCCTCGAGGGTGGTGGTATCGCCGCTTACTGAGCCCTGGGTTGCAATTTCGCGGAGCAGGCGGCGCATTATTTTGCCGCTGCGTGTTTTTGGCAGCGCTTCTGTGAAGCGTATCTCATCCGGGCGGGCCAGCGCTCCTATTTGTTTGGTTACCCATTGTTTCAGCTCTGCATTCAGTTCCTCGCTGGGTTTATATCTGCCTTCCAGTGTAACGAAAGCTGATATAGCCGAACCCTTCATGTCATCAGGCTTGCCAACAACGGCGGCTTCTGCCACCTTGGGGTGTGATACAAGGGCTGATTCAACTTCCGCTGTGCCAATCCTGTGGCCGCTCACATTTATCACATCATCTACCCTGCCCATTATCCAGAAATAACCGTCTTTATCCCGCCTTGCGCCGTCTCCCGTAAAATAAAGCCCGGGAAACTCCGACCAGTACTGCTTTTTATAACGCTCATCATCACCCCATATAGTGCGCAGCATTCCCGGCCAGGGATGTTTAATTACATAATACCCGCCTTCGTTTGCTTTGCAAACCTTGCCCTCTTTTGAAATAACCTCAGGCATTATACCAAAGAACGGCAGAGTCGCAGTACCCGGTTTTGTTGGTGTTGCGCCGGGCAACGGACTCACCATAATTGCCCCAGTTTCTGTCTGCCACCATGTATCAACTATCGGGCACCTGCCCTTGCCAATCACTTTGTGATACCACATCCATGCTTCGGGGTTGATGGGCTCGCCGACAGTGCCAAGCAATCTAAGGGAATCAAGCTTATGCTTCAGCGGCCACTCCTCGCCCCATTTTATAAATGCGCGGATAGCAGTAGGAGCAGTGTAAAAAATGTTCACTTTATACTTATCGATAATTTCCCAGAACCTGTCAGGATTCGGGGTATTAGGCGCGCCTTCATACATCAGTGTAGTTGCGCCGTTAAGCAAAGGACCGTAAACCACATATGAGTGGCCTGTTACCCAGCCGGCATCGGCGGTGCACCAGTAAATATCTTCCGGCTTCAGGTCAAATACATACTTGCTTGTCAAATAAGTTTGCGTTGCATACCCCCCTGTTGTGTGCAGGATGCCTTTAGGCTTTCCGGTAGTGCCGCTGGTGTATAAAATATAAAGCGGATGCTCGCTGTCAAGCGGTTCTGCGGGACACTCATCATCAACACCCATCATGAGCTCACTGTACCAGTGGTCACGCCCCAAATGGAAATCAATATGATGGCCGGTACGGTTCACAACAATTACATTTTCAATAGTCGGACACCCGGGCAATGCTTCATCTACATTAGCCTTAAGGTTTACAATTTCACCGCGGCGGTAGCCGCCATCGGCTGTAATGACCATCTTAGCCTGCGCGTCGTTTATGCGGTCAATTAAAGCTGAGGCTGAAAATCCGCCAAACACAATTGAATGCACCGCGCCAATCCTTGTGCATGCCAGCATTGCCACAGCAATTTCAGGAACCATAGGCATATATATGCATATGCGGTCACCTTTTTGAATTCCCATTTTCTTAAGTACGTTGGCAAATTTGCATACCTGGCGGTGAAGCTCCTGGTAGGTCCATGTAGCGGTATCTCCGTTCTCGCCTTCCCATATTATCGCTGCTTTGGTTCTTTTCCAGCTATCAAGGTGTCTATCCAGACAGTTGTAGCTCATGTTTATTTTTCCGCCAACGAACCATTTTGAGTGCGGCGCTTTCCACTGTAATACGGTTTTCCATTTTTTGAACCAGTGCAGCTCTGCTGCTGCTTTCGCCCAGAATTTCTGTGGAGATTTTACTGATTCATTATACATTTTTTTATACTGCGCCATTGACTTAATGTGCGCCTTTTTGGAAAACTCCGGGTTAGGTTTGAAAACGCGTTTTTCTGTTTCTAAAGATGTGAATTTTGACTGGTCCATATTACTTATATATTTATGATTTTTAATTTTTTAGATCAGGAAAAGCAAAATAATTTTATTTTGTTTAAGTTGCAATTTATATAGATAAAGTGAGGTTAATATTACAAAGAATAATGTCACTTTACATGCATCATCTCCATTGGAGAGTTTTGATTTGGGTGATTTAAAGTTCGATTGCGGTTGTACCATTAGCTGGGATATCGTCCCACTTCAAAGGGGGAATTAAAAGCCGCAGTTTACATCACGGAACAAGGATAAATTTATCAAGTTTAATAAAAAGAATAAATATTTAGCTTTGCAAATATGACATTTTTAAATCCGTTATTATTATGGGGATTAGCTGCTGTATCAATACCGATATTGATACACATTTTCAATCTTAAGAGGACAAAAAAAATCGAATTTTCCACTTTGATGTTCTTAAAAGAAATACAACAATCCAAATACAAAAAGATAAAGCTCAAACAGCTTCTCATCCTGTTATCCAGGATAGCATTCATTATATTCCTTGTAATGATGTTCGCAAAGCCTTTTGATAAAGGATTTCTGGGCTCACCGGGTGAAAAAACAAAAAGCTCTGTTCTGATAATATTTGATGATTCCTTCAGCATGCAGTCACGTGATAAGAACGGAAATGACCTTGAGAACGGGAAGAAAAAAATAGCGGAAATTCTTGATGCTATCAGCGCGGATGATGAGGTATTCTTTACAACAGTATCAGGGATCAGCTCATCGGGTTCAACTGTACCGTATAAAGATCTTTCAAAAATTAAAGATACACTGGTAAATTTAAAAACATCAGAAGTAACCAGGGATTTACCCGAGGTATTGTACTACGCTGAAGGAATATTAAGCTCCGCAACACATACGCATAAAGAAGTTTACCTGGTTACTGACGGGCAGTCAAGCTTCCTGAAATATGATGTTGTCTATTCTGACGGGCTAAAAAGCCGCGGGAATATGAATTTTACTGTAGTATTAACAGGCAGCAGGAATGCAAATAATATTTCGATGGATACGGTAAACATAGTTTCCAAGATCTACGAAAAGGCAAGGCCTGTAAAGATAAAAGTAAAGCTTAATAATCACAACAATTTTAATTCCGTTAACAAAAGCGTAATTATCACTTTTGGAAGTCACAAAGAAGAAAAAGTTTTGGATGTACCGGCGAACACTTCAGTTGAAACTGAATTTATAATAAAACCAGAGACTGCCGGATTTTCTTCAGGCAGCATTGAGCTTGTTCAAAACGATATTGCAGATGACGAAATATCAGGCGATAACAGGCAGTACTTTTCATTCTACATTCCCGAAAAAGTAAATTTACTTATCGCCACCGGTACACCAATAGATGCTGAATACATAAAAGCTGTGCTGAATACCTCAGAGGCAATATCCCAGGCAACTGATATCACAACTCTATATAACATTAAAGAAATTAATGCATCTGATATAACCGGCGAAAACCTGAAAGCATTTAACAGTATCATAATCATCAACAAGCCATCGTTCACTGAAAAAGAAGCTGTAATACTGAAGGAATATATTGATGGAGGCGGCGGGGCTGTTATATATCCCGGGGCATCCACAGATATATCCAATTACAACAATACTATTATGAAAGAGCTTGACCTTCCTTATATCGGCGGAAAGTATTACGCAGAAACCCCGGCAAAGTTCGAAAAAATTGATTACAGCCACCCGGTTTTTGAAGGCATATTCAGGCTTGAAGCGGATAAAAATAATACCAGTATTGAATCACCTGAGATTCTAAGCGGATTCAGCCTTTCAGGCGGCAGAAATGCCGTATCAATAGTTACACTTACAAACGGTACAAATTTTATGGAAGAATATTCCAAAGGAAAAGGCAAGCTGATAATGTTTGCTTCATCACCTGATATGGCATCAAGTAACTTCCCGGTAAAGAACTTATTTTCACCTGTCACAATAAGAAGCATTTTATATACATCAAATCTTAATGGCATTAAATCCGCAACAGCGGGCAGTGATTATTTTGCGGAAATTCCGGCTGCGGGTAACTCCATTGATACTGTTTTGGTAACACCTCCGGTTGAAAGCCAAAATTCCGCAAAAATAGTATTACCCGGTGAAAATAAGCTCGTAAATTTTGGCAATGAATTTAAGAACACCGGTATATACAGAATTTCATCAGCCGGAAGTTCAGATGATATGCTGAGGGTACCTGTGAACTTCGATATATCAGAAACAAGAACAGGCAGAATGAATTCCGGGGAAATTGAGACTTTATTTAAAGATACTTACGGGATTAATGCGAACGTAATTTCAAACGAAGATGTGTTA
Organism: Ignavibacteria bacterium; assembly: GCA_017303675.1. Taxonomy (NCBI): domain Bacteria; kingdom Pseudomonadati; phylum Ignavibacteriota; class Ignavibacteria; species Ignavibacteria bacterium. The sequence continues at coordinate 110,754 of JAFLBX010000002.1, read as the reverse complement.
ACTGCATCAGTAATTGACCTTAGAACGGGTAAAGACCTTTGGCAGTATTTTTTGGCGCTTGCAGTTATATTCCTGATAATTGAGTATTTACTTTCAAGATCACTTTTAAGAAATAAATGATTTATTAACTTTTTAATAAGTTTTTTTTTAAGTATATTTAAGTCCTTAAAAATAAGGCGATTACAAGAAAATTATAAAAATAACAGGAGAATCAACCAAATGAGGTCCGTAAAAGTTTTATCGGTATTTTTGTTATTATTTGCAGTTGTATTTTATTTTGGAGGATGTTCAACAGCAGAACAAACAACTGCCAAGTTAGCATATAACCAGGGTGATTATAAAAAAGCAGAAGAAGAATTTACAAAAGAAACCAACAATAACCCTACAAATGAAGAAGCATGGTTTTATCTTGCAATGTCACGCGCACAGCTTGGAAAAGCTGCTGGCGTAAAAGATGCTATGGATAAATACAGGGGTATCGGCAAGAACTCATTTAGAACAGAGCTTACCGAAGCCTGGGGAACGATGTATGACAGAGGTTACAAACAGTACGAAGACGGCGAAAAGATTGCTAAAACAGGAAATGACAAGGATGCAGTAAATAAATTCACAGAAGCGCTTAATAATTTCGAAATTGCCCTGGCATTGTTGCCCGATAGCGCATTCGTAAAAGATAACATCGCAGCATTAAACGGCAGGATAAACACGATCCTTGTAAAACCCACCATCGATAAAGGCGTAGAGCTTGAAAAGAACGGTGATTTTGCAGGCGCAATCAGTGAATATAATAACGGCTTAAGCAAAGTAACAAAAGGCTCAGGAGCATACGAAGTAATTATATATAACATTTCACTTGCAAACCTGAAATGGGGCGAGAAGCTGAGAGAAACAAATCCTGATGATCCTTCATACAAAGATAAATATAAAGCTGCTTTACCGTTTCTCGAAGAGCTTACCTCTTCCAAGGATGCTGATAACAAGCTGAACGCATATGAGCTTTTGATCCAGGTTTACGCTAACTTAGGTGAAAATGATAAAGCGCAGGATGCTATCAAAATGCGTGACCAGCTTAAGAACGAAAAGAAATAATTTTATATTATAGATGCAGCAGGATCCCCAAATAACAAATACAAATATTCAGAACAGGCCAGTAGTACAGCCAAAAAAGGATAACTCAGGCAGATGGTTCTGGGGTATATTTTTAAGCCTGATGTTTTTGGGAATGATAATTGTTGCTGTGAGCTTTTTTGCATTCGCTTCCGCCATTAAACGTGACGGAGGCGAATACGTTTCCGGCGGTTCAGGCGATAAGATAGCGATCGTTGAAATTAATGATGTTATCGTATCATCTGAAAAGACCGTTGAGCAGATCAAACGCTTCAGGGAAGATAAATCGATAAAGGCGATAATTCTTCGTGTAAATACACCCGGCGGCGGCGTAGCCGCTTCGCAGGAAATTTACGAAGAAGTAAAAAGAACACGTGAGAGCGGCAAGATAATTGTAGTATCAATGGGTTCTATTGCCGCATCAGGCGGCTATTATATTGCCGTCGGTTCAAGCCTGATAATTGCAAATCCGGGGACACTAACCGGAAGTATCGGGGTTATTGCGCAGTTTATCAGCATAAAAGATCTTGCTGAGAAGCTCGGCATAAACCAGACAACAATTAAAAGCGGAAGCCTGAAGGATGCAGGCAGTCCGTTTAAAACCATGAGCGATTCAGATAAGGCTTATTTCCAGGATGTTGTTGATAACAGCTTTTCACAGTTTCTGGATGTTGTTGCAAAAGAACGCAAAATGGATAAACAGGTACTCCTTCAGTATGCTAACGGAAGGGTATTTACTGGACTGCAGGCAAAGGATTACGGGCTTATCGATTCACTGGGTACTTTTGAAGATGCCATAAGGATAACAGGAAAAATGGCAGGGATTGAAGGTGAACCGAGAATTGTGAGAGAAAAGAAAAAATTCTCTTTCTTCGAAGAAATGTTAGGCTCAAAAATAGAAGATGTGACAGATATAAAAGGCAAGCTGTTTGATGAGCCGATCCTGCAGTATAAGTTTCAGCCTTAAAGTTTATTTTTGAGTTTAATACAGAAAAACTATAAGTTAAATCAATTCATTTTAATTTATGACCAGAGCAGATATAGCGAATAAAATTGCTAACGCAACAGGATTAAGCAAAGTTGAAACGGAAACCGTTGTTGAAGGTTTCATTTTATGCGTTATTGACGCGCTGAAGGAACAGGAAAGCATTGAAATAAGGGGTTTTGGTACCTTTAAAGTTAAAGAGCGCAAGCCGAGGATAGCAAGGAACCCGAAAACCGGGGCTAAAGTAGAGCTGGGCAGAAGGTTCGTGCCGATGTTCAAAGTATCAAAAGAATTTAAAAAGGCTGTTAACGATTCACTGCTTGAGAAGTATAATGAAAAGTAGTAAGAAGCAGGCAAAGATCAAAAAGCAGAAGGCAATCCCGCCAAGCAGAAACGCGGGACTGCAAAAAGCGCAGAAAGTAAAAGTAAACAATTAATATAAAGTAAAAATTTAATAATAATCATAAAGCAAGGAGCAATTAATGCCGAGCGGTAAAAAGAGAAAACGCCATAAAATGGCTACTCACAAGAGGAAAAAAAGACTGAGAAAGAACAGACATAAAAAGAAAGTAAGGTAGTTTTTTATAGTTACTTGAATCAGTTTATATTAGGGCAGAGAGTTTTTTCCTCTGCCCTTTTTGTTTTCGGAAAAAACCGAAAAAAAATAAATTTACCACTCATCCTTCTGGAACAGGATTTCACCGAAAATTTTTTATATAAAAAAAGCCCAAATGCATTTGGCATTTGGGCTTTGACATTTGTTATTTTGCTTTATCTTCTTACCTGGTAATTCGGCGCTTCCTTGGTAACAATAACATCATGCGGGTGAGACTCCTTAAGTCCTGCATTTGTTATTTCAATGAACTTAGCGTTTTTCTGAAGCTCAGCAATTGTACCGCAGCCGCAGTAACCCATGGCGGCTCTTAAGCCGCCTACCATCTGGTAGATCACATCGCTCAGCGGTCCTTTATAAGGCACCCTGCCTTCTATACCTTCGGGTACCAGCTTGCTTAATTCTGATTCCGGGTCCTGGAAATACCTGTCACCGCTGCCGGCTTTCATTGCTTCAAGCGACCCCATTCCGCGGTACATTTTAAATACACGTCCTTCGTATAGTACTTTCTCGCCGGGTGATTCCTCGGTTCCTGCAAGAAGTCCGCCCACCATGATACAATCAGCACCTGCAGCGATAGCTTTGGGTATATCACCTGTTTGTTTAATTCCTCCATCGGAAATAATCGGTATCTTATATTTCGCGGCTGCTGAAACAGCATTAAATACTGCTGTTATCTGCGGCATTCCCACACCTGCAACAACCCTTGTTGTGCAAATAGAGCCTGCGCCAATTCCCACCTTCACGGCATCAACTCCTGCTTTTATCAGGTCAAGAGTACCTTCAGCGGTTGCAACATTGCCTGCGATAACATCTATATCAAATTTCTTTTTTATCTCCTTAACAACGTTCAGTACACCCTGTGAGTGACCGTGTGCTGTATCAACAACAACCACATCAACGCTGGCTTTAACAAGAGCCGCAACTCTATCAAGTGTATCAGCTGCAATACCAACAGCTGCGCCGCAGATAAGCCTGCCGTGCGAATCCTTGGCAGCAAACGGATGTTTTTTGCGTTTGATGATATCTTTAAATGTTATGAGACCTTTTATCTTGCCGTTCTTATCAACAACAGGCAGCTTTTCAACCTTATGTTTCTGCAGAATTCTTTCTGCCTGCTCAAGTGTTGTTCCCACAGGCGCTGTGACAAGGTTTTCCTTTGTCATCAGCTCAGATACTTTTGTGTTCTGATTGGGTTCGAACCTAAGATCGCGGTTTGTTAAGACCCCGATAAGCTCATTGTTGTCATTTATGATAGGGAAACCTGAAATTTTATAACGTTCCATTAATCTGTTGGCGTCGCCAACTGTCTGATCAACCTTCAGTGTGATCGGGTCCAAGATCATACCGCTTTCACTTCTTTTTACCCTGTCAACTTCAGATGCCTGTTTTTCGATTGACATATTCTTATGCAGAATACCTATACCTCCTTCGCGCGCCATAGCAATGGCAAGCTCGGATTCAGTAACAGTATCCATAGCAGCGGATAAAATCGGTGTATTTAAAGTGATGTTTTTAGTTAATCTAGCGGAAATATTTACGTCCCTGGGTAAGACCTTTGATTTTGCGGGAACGAGCAAAATATCATCAAAGGTAATTGCTTTTTCGATAATTTTTGTGTGTGCCATAGCAAATATAGCAAAAAAATGTTTGAATTAAAAACCCACAGATTTAGTCATAATTGATCAATAAAATTTTCATACAAATTAACGGCTAATTCTGTAAGTTCATTCATTGAAATGAACAATTTGAAGAAAAGAACACATTCTGATTGTGGATGGATTTATTAAGATGGTTTTTGGGCTGGAAGAGTTTGAACTTCCAAGTTATCGTTTTCATTATACTTTTTCAAATCAGGATTTGCTGCTTTATGACGTGAAAAATATGAATATATTGCCGGTACAATAAAAAGTGTTAGAAAAGTTGAAAATATCAAACCACCTACAATAGCTACTCCAAGCGATACACGGCTTCCGGCTCCAATGCCAATTGCTATAGGCAGCGCGCCAAGCGCTGATGCAATACTTGTCATCATGATTGGTCTGAACCTCTGCACTGCCGCTTCATCAACAGCTTCAAGTATTCCAAGACCTTCTTCTTTTTTCTGGTTTGCAAATTCAACAATAAGTATAGCATTCTTTGTCACAAGCCCTATAAGCATAATTATTCCAATTTGGCTGAAGATATTAAGCGTCATACCGAAAACCCACAGCGAAAGCAACGCGCCAAAGAGCGCAAGAGGCACTGTAAGAAGAATTATAAACGGGTCGATGAAGCTTTCAAACTGGGCTGCAAGAACAAGATAAATAATTATCAGCGCAAATACGAAAGTAAAAAGTAAACTCGAGGAGCTGTCTTCAAAATCCTTCGATTGCCCTGCAAGTGCAGTGTTAAAATCTTCAGGTAAAACTTCGGCAGCAACGCGGCGCATTGCGGCGATACCATCTCCTAAAGTGTATCCGGGAGTTAACCCTGCAGTAATTGTAGTCGCTGAATACCTGTTATATCTGAATCTTGTTGTAGGCGCTGCCTGCTCTGTCAATGTAACAAGGTTATCAAGCTGGATAAGCTCGCCGTTCTTATTGCGTACATAAAGATATTTCAGGTCATACGGATTATCGCGTTTATCCCTTGTTACCTGTCCGAGTACCTGGTACTGCTTGCCTTCTTTAATGAAATAACCGAATCTCTGGCTGCCGAAGGCTATCTGCAGTGTTGAAGCTACATCATTGAATGATACACCAAGATCAGATGCTTTCTGCCTGTCAATTGAAAGATTAATCTCAGGCTTATTGATCTTCAGGTTTGCATCAACAAACTGCAGCTCAGGCTGTTTTTTGGCTTCTTCCAGAAATTTTGGCAGTATTTCAAAGAACCTGTCAAATTCAGGAGCCTGAAGAACAAATTGGACAGGCTGCCCTCCGAATCTGGATCCAATTGTAGGAGGCTGAGACGGGAACCCACGAATTCCTGTAATAGAATTTATTTCTTTAGTTAGTTTATCATAAATCTGTTGTTGAGAACGTTCACGTTGATCCGGTGGCAGAAGATAAAGGTTCATAAATCCGTTATTAGACTGGCCTCCGGCTCCGGTAAATGTAATCGGTGTTTGTACTTCCGGAGTGACTGAAAGAACTACATCGGTGAGCTCATCCATATATTTCTGCATATATTCAAAAGTTGCTCCCTCCGGAGCTGATGCCTGGATTCTTAAATTTGAACGGTCTTCCAGGGGAGCCAGCTCACTTTTAAGCGAGGATCCAGTATAGTATATCAGAACTCCGATAGCTGCAACAATTACAAATGCCAGCCACCTTACCTTCATAAAACCAATCAGCATTTTCCTGTAGGTCTCGATCATTTTAACAAAAAATGGTTCTGTAGCATTATAGAACCTGTTATGTTTAGCGTGAGCTTTAAGCAGCCTTGAGCTCATCATAGGCGTCAGAGTTAACGCTACAAATGCTGAGACCAAGACAGATCCTGCAATAACTATTGCAAATTCCTTGAACAGCTTTCCCGTGGTTCCTTCAATGAACATTATTGGTAAAAATACCGCAACAAGCGCAATTGTAATAGAAATTACCGCAAAATAAATTTCCTTTGAGCCTTTGTAAGCTGCTTCAATGGGATTCATCCCCTCTTCTATTTTTGAATATATATTTTCAAGTACTACAATTGCATCGTCCACTACCAGGCCGATTGCGAGGATCATGCCTACAAGCGTTAATACGTTTATTGAGTACCCCATTACATACATAATGAAGAATGCTGAAATTATTGAAGTCGGAATAGCCACAATAGGTATAATTGTTGAGCGCCAGTCACGTAAAAACAGGAAAATAATCAGGATCACCAGTCCGAAAGCGATAAAAATAGTTTCTTCTACTTCACTGATTGTAGTTCTAATATATTCAGAAAAATCAAAACCGACTTCAATATTATAGTCAGATGGTATCTCTTTTTTTAGCTGTTCGAATCTTCTTTTGAACTCATCTGAAATCTCAATTGCATTACCCCCTGGCTGCATTGTTACAGCAACACCTACACCCAGAAGCCCAGCGCGTTTTAAGGACTGTCTTTCGTTTTCAGGGCCAAGTACAGCGTAACCGATATCCCTGAATCTAATAACAGTTCCGTTGTTTTCTCTTACTATCAGGTCATTGAATTCTTCAGCATTTTTTAGACGTCCCAATGTTCTTATTGTCAGCTCTGTATTATCACCTTCAATTCTTCCTGAAGGAAGCTCGACATTTTCTTTTTCCAGGGCTGTTCTTACATCAATTGGAGTTAGCTTATAAGCAGCAAGTTTTTCAGGATCAAGCCACATCCGCATTGCGTAACGGCGTTCACCAAATATCCTCACATAACTTACCCCCGGTATAGTTTGAACCCTTTCTTTTATTACATTTGTTGCAAAAGCATTCACGTCAAGTATATCTTTTGTATTGCTTTGTACATACATAAATATAATCGGGGTATCATCTGCATCAGATTTCTGCACTACGGGGGGATCAACATCGCGGGGAAGGTTGTTAAGAGCTCTTGAAACCCTGTCACGCACATCATTTGAAGCATCTTCTAGGTTTCTTGCAAGTGAAAATTCGATAGTGATCTGGCTTTGCCCTTCCCTGCTTTGGGATGTTAAGCTTTTAATACCATCGATGCCGTTTAATGATTCTTCAAGCGGTTCGGTTATCTGGGTCTCTATTACTTCTGAGTTTGCGCCGGGGTAATTTGTTGTTACGGTCACAATGGGAGGGTCAACACTCGGGTATTCGCGCACTTCAAGAAATGTGAACGCAACTATCCCGAAAATTATGATAATAAGCGAAAATACTATCGAAAGAACGGGTCTGCGAATTGAAGTTGCACTCAGGCTCATAGGCTAATTAACTTTCTCAACTTTCACAGGTGAATTATCCCTGAGCCTTAAAATGTTCGTAGTAACAATTGTATCACCTGCTTTTAGCTGGTCAGATCTTATTTCGATTAACGTTTCTGTCCTTGCGCCTATATCAACATCCAATAACTTAGCTGTGCCGTCTTTTACAACGTAAACACTCTGTCCTTTTAATTTTGGTATAAGCGCTTCTGTCGGAATCATAATTGCATCTTTATTTTCACTAATCAGAAAAGTAACATTTGCAAATGTACCTGGCATAAGCTTTTTCCCGGGGTTGTTTGTAACTGCTCTCAGAACAAGCGAGCGCGTATTATTTTCTACCTTCGGCTCATAAGCATAAACTTCAGCTTCAAACTCGCCGTCAAGCCCGTCCACTTTGAACTTTATTTTCTGGCCTTTCTGAAAAAGATAAATGTAGCGTTCGGGAATTGAAAAATCTATTTTAACCTTGCTCACATCCTGCATGGTAGTTAAGACAGTTTGAGGAGTGACATAAGCTCCGCTGCTTACATTGCGTAAACCTATAATACCTGAAAATGGAGCCCTTACATATGTTTTGGTAATATCGATCCTTGTTATTGAAATTTCTGCTCTTATCTGCTCAAGGGTAGCTTCCATAATATCATATTCTTCCTGGGAAGTAAGGCCTTTTTCTATCAGCTGTTTTTCGCGCTCAAGCTTTGTTACAGCAAGCCTTTCATCTATTTGCTGCCTGCGCAGTTTTGCAGTAAGATCATCGGAATCAAGCCTGAACAAAGTTGAACCCTTGCCAACGTAAGTGCCTTCCTTAAAATAAATACCCCTTATTTTTCTTGAAATCTCACTTCTGATCTCAGCTTCTTCATTGGCAAGAATATTGCCAATAGCTTTTATATCATTATCAAGAATCTCAGGCTTTAGAACAAAACCATCCACACTTATCTGCTGATTTTGCTGGTTTGGTCCTTTTTTCTGATCTGGTTTATCAGTATTTGCTGTAAATTTCGGGACGAATATAAAACCAAGAATGACTAAAATTACAACCGGTACAGAAATTAATAATATTTTTTTCAAATGGGATTGAGAATATTTATCAAAAATACGCAATTTTAGCTACTAATGAAATGGGTAATTGGTTAACTATCAATAAATAATGGCAATTACAGCTAACAAGTTCCTTTTGTTACAAATTTTTACATAATAAAAGCACTGTAAACAATGTATTTTTTAATAATAATTAAAGTTGTAACTTGAGAGTTAATATTACAGACCACTAATAATGAAATTACATAACAGAACCGCTGTAATAACCGGCGGCGCAAGCGGCATAGGACTTGAAACAGCAAAATTGTTCATTTCAGAAGGAGCAAATGTTGTTATTGCCGATACAAACGAAGCAGCAGGAAAAGAAGCTGCTGAATCACTTGGCGAAAATTGCAGGTTTATTAAAACCGATGTTTCAGATAAATCATCAGCATACTTTTGTATCAATGATACTTTAAAGAAATTCGGCAGTTTGGATGTACTAATCAATAATGCAGGTATAACAAGCGATGCATCGCTTGTGAAAATGTCATCAGAACAATTTGAGAAAGTAATTGATATTAATCTGAAAGGCGTTTTTTTTATGACGAAGTATGCTGCGGCACATATGGCTGAAAAAAAATACGGCAGGATAATAAATACATCATCTATAGTGGGTTTATATGGAAATTTCGGGCAGACAAATTATGCCGCATCAAAAAGCGGCGTTATTGGTATGACAAAAACCTGGGCCAGGGAGCTTGGCAGAAATGGCATTACAGTTAATGCAGTTGCGCCGGGATTCATAGATACAGGAATGCTAAATACCGTACCTGAAAAAATTCTGGATAACATCAAACAGCGCACTCCATTAGGCAGACTTGGTTCACCTAATGATATTGCAAAGGCGTACCTGTTCTTAGCATCAGATGATGCGGCGTTTATTACAGGAATTACATTAAGCGTTGATGGCGGATTAGTTTGGTGAAAAAGAATATTTAGTCCAGGAAGTCATACAGCTTCTGAAGTCTTATCATATATACGGTATAGTTTAAAACATGATAAAACTTCAAAAGTCTTTATGACTTTTGAAGTTAAAGATGAGCAGCTTCCGTGCAATAGCTTGCAAGTACTTTCTCCCGCAATTACCCGAATTATTGATCTTGCCTACTTTATCATCAACATCTTGATAGTTGACGAAAATTCACCTGAGGTCAGCTTCGCAAAATAAGTTCCGCTTGGTTTATTTTCTGCATTCCATAGCATTGTATAAGTTCCCCGTTTAAGCTCACCTGAAAATATTTTTTCTGCTTCCCTTCCCATGATATCATATATAATCAGTGAAGTAAAAACATTTTCTGAATTGCCCGCAGCAACTGAAAACTTAATTTTTGTAACGGGATTAAACGGATTAGGATAGTTTTGATCAAGTGTAAATCCATTTGGTAAATTATTACCTGTAGAAACTATACCTGTTATGCCGGTCATAGTGTCCGTTAGAATATTTACAGTATTAGAGTTACCGCCGGTTCTGTTTGTTGTGCCTGCAGCGCTGATAAATTTCCAGATATTCCCTATATTAACACAGGCAGCGCCGTGATCGGTTTTGGGAGCCAGCAATGAAGGCTGAGGAGTCCATGTATTTGCGCCGGGTGAATAAACATAACATTGGCTTGTTACAGTTGTTACCTGGTAGCCTCCGCTTACTATTATTCCTTTATTACCCCATGATGCGCCGTATATTGAGTTTCTTACTCCGCCGGGATATACTGCACCTGTTGAATCCCATGTGATCACGCTTCTGTTGCTCTGGCTTATCACACCACGGTAAACTGTGTTGGTTGCTGAAGGATTTGTCCAGTTTGGGCCTCCGCAAACATATACAAGGGTATCACCCGCCGCAGCCAGCACACCGCCGCATCTGGGAGAAGGCATGTTGGTTGCTGCACGCCACGAGTTGGCAAAAACATTATACACATACACATCATTATAAACAGTGCCTGAGGGGTATCCCCAGCCGCCTGCGCAGTAAATCAGTGAATCCTGGTATGCGGTTACTGAATGAAATACTCTTCCAAAAGGCATATTTTCTCCATCTGACCAGGTGTTTGATACCAGATTGAATATTTTTACACGCGGTGTACATTCATTTAAAGCAAGCGTATATGTCCCGCCGAAGCTGTATAGTTTTTTACCTGCCACAGCAGCTGCGCTTATCCAGTAATTACCGTCAGGAAAATTAGTAACAGCGCTCCATGAATCCGCAAGCACGTTATACCTGTAAACAGTATTGGTTATAACATTGCCATCCTGTAAACCGCCTAGAATATATATCCATGCTGAATCATTGAATGAATAACCTGCTGAGCCGGGATACCTGACCCCGTTAGTTATAGGAGAACCTGATGTCATTAATGGAATATAAGGCGAATAGTTTTGAGCAAAAATATTAATTGAAAATACGTATAAAATAACCAGTATGTAAATTTTTTTCATATTTTTTAGCTGTTAATTAATTTAATTTAAATAAAATCAAGCAGAAATAATACACTAATCTGTTATACTCCATCTGTTTTTAGACAAAATAGCAGGTTAAGTAAATTGATTTATTTATTTACATTGAAAATTATAAAATACAATAAACATGGTATTAGATAAACTGGAGAACGCGGCCAGGTATTTTTCATTGGGCAAAGGTTTTGCAAAGGGCTTTAAGTATTTAATTGAAAACGACCTTACATCACATGAAGATGGCAGATATGATGTAGATGGAGATAACGTATTTGTTCTTTTAAGCAGCTATAAGACAAAATCTCCAACAGAAAAAATGCCGGAAGCTCACAGAAAGTATGCTGATATTCAGTATTTAATCTACGGAAAAGAAAATATTGGTTATGCTCATCTGAACGGACAAAAAATTATAAAACCTTACAGCGAAGAAAAGGACATTATTTTTTATGATGAAGTATCATTCTATTTCACTCTTGCCGCAGGCAGTTTTGCAGTATTTTTTCCGGGTGACCTGCATATGCCAGGCATTATTAGCGGTGAGCCAGAAGAAGTAAAAAAAGTTGTTGTAAAAGTTAAGTTATAAATATGTTTTGCATAATGAAAAATAAAAAAGACGTCCTCAACAGACGTCTTTTTTGTAATTAAAAATTACTTCAGTTTTATTTAGCAAGTATAAGCTTTATAGTTTTGGTAAAGCTGCCTGCAGTAAATCTTGCAAAGTAAGTACCGCTTGGCATAAAACCTGGTTTCCACTCTGCTTCATATTTTCCCGGTGATATTCTGCCTTTAAATAATTCCGCTACCTGCCTGCCGCGAATATCGAAGATTTTCAGCGAAGCATCTTCAGATACTCTTTCTGCTACATCGAATTTGATCTTAGTTGCCGGATTGAACGGGTTCGGATAGTTCTGATGAAGCTCAAAGCTTTTAGGCACTTCAGTGCCGATCTGCTGAATTCCGATAGGATCGATAATTTCAAAGTTCAGCATCATTCCGTCATCTTCATGCTCTAGGTTATGGCAGTGGAAAAGATAAAGCCCTTTATAGTCAGTGAATTTAACCAATACTTCAACAGTTTCACCCGGACTCAGGTTAACAGTATCCTTCCATCCTTTATCCGATGGCGGCAGATTTGTGTTGTTATTTCTTGAAAGCACCTGCCATTGTGCTTCATGTGTATGCATCGGATGATAATCTGCAGTTTGATTTATAATCCTCCATTTTTCAAGAGAGTTGAGCCTTGTCTGCCAGTCAATGCGGTTGATATCAAATGTCAGCCCGTTTATCTTATGCATAGGGTGCGAACCGCTCATAGTTAAAGTAAAAGTTCTTGTCTGAGCCACATCTGCTGGATTGTAGTATGTAATAGGATTAAAAGCGCCGGGTATTACTCCGCCGGAAGTATTATTATTCACTACATCAAACCTGATAATATCCAGGGCTATGCCCTGTTTGTACGGTAATGTGCCGCCAAATGAATAAGCCAGCGACCTTAAAGTTACATTTGAGCCAATTGTATTACCTGAAAAATCAACCAGGATCTCAACACGTTCACCGGGCGCAAGATTGAACTCAGTTGCCTGAACAGGAGCATCCTTAAGTCCGCCATCGGTAGCTATAATATGGAAAGACCTGCTATCGGAAAATGCAATTTTATAAACACGGGCGTTTGAACCGTTGAGCAGCCTGAACCTGTATAACGTTCTGCTGACCTCGAAGTAAGCGTCCGGTGTTCCGTTTACTAATACAGTATTTCCAAGCATTCCCCATGTTTGTTCAGGTGAGCCGGGATTGTATGTAAAATTTGGTATATCGGCTGTTCTTCTATCCTGGATGCAAAGCGGAACATCATAAATACCGGAAGGAAGATTAAAATTTTCAGCCGGGTCACGCACTATAAAAAATCCGGCGAAGCCCCTGTAAACCTGCTTTGCAGTTAACATATCGGCGTGAGCATGATAAAAATACGTACCACCCCTGTTAGTTACAGGAAAAGTATATGTAAATGATGAGCCCGGGTTTATGGGGTTTCTTGGATGACCATCCATATTAGCAGGAGTGCTGACGCCATGCCAATGGGTGGTAATTACTTCATTCAGATTATTTATAACGTTGGCTGTAAAGGTCTGTCCTTTATCAATTACAACGCTTGGACCGGGATATGAGCTGTTAATTGTTATGATCTGTGTATCCTGTCCCGGCCATACCTGTTCGGTCGTTTCAGCCAGAACCATATTGCCGCCGTTGGTAAATACAGGCGGAAACCTTAGCGGATTCCCCGTGCCTGATATTTCTGTTAAAACAGCATTTTTCTTTTCATTTGCAAACATTTGCAAAGGTTTTGGTACCGTTAAAAGCGCTCCGGCTGCAAGCGTTTTTAAGATCATGTCTCTTCTTTTCATATATATCCCGTAAAAATTTTATTATTATGCAAAGTTAGGGATTTTTGTTGATAGTTAAAATGGTTAGAAATATTTTGCACTTTATCATTATATAACCACTTATATATACCGCAAATGAAAATTTTAGCTAACCTCCCCTGGATCCTTCGCTGCGCTCAGGATGACATGGCTTATTTTTTTTTGTGATTCAGAGGAGCGAAGCGACGAAGTCACGAATTGCTTTTCTCCATATAGAAAATCAACTTAAGTTATTCTTTATCATTAAATAACATCAAAGATTTATCTCATATGAAAATTATTGCTAACCTCCCCTGGATCCTTCGCTGCGCTCAGGATGACAAAAATCAATTATTATATCTTCTTTATATTAAGAGTTCTTTTAGCGGGATCGGTAACCTTATCGGTACTTTTTAGCTTTGTAAAGATATTTTTTACAGCTTCAATATTTCCTTTATTAACCAATACCAGGATCGTATCTCCTTCTTCCAGTATAGAGCCGCCGCTTGGCACGACGTAGTCATTATCGCGGTAAATTACTGTTATGAGACTCTCAGGAGGAAGCCTTAGCTCTGCAAGTGATCTGCCAGCAACTGCGGAGTTCTGCGGGATAATAAGGTCCAGCAGATCATTATTTGTTTTCTCAGAATCTGTCATTTCTATGGGAATGTGTGCCGCACGTTCATTTTCACCTTTTACGCCAAATAACTTAGCAGTCAGCGGTATTGACCATCCCTGAACAAGCGCTGAGGTAATTGTAATAAAGAATATCAGGTTAAAAATATACGGTCCAATTTCCAGTCCGGCAGTAAGCGGAAAAGTAGCAAGAATGACCGGTACTGCACCTCTTAATCCAACCCAGCTAATAAAAAACTTTTCGTTTAGCCTGAATTTGGAGAACATCATTGAAATAAAAACTCCGACCGGACGGGCAAAAAATATCAGCACTGCAGAAAGTATCAGGCCGGGTCCGATAACTGCATATAACTGCGATGGATAAACAAGCAGTCCCAGGGTTAAGAACATTACAATCTGCCCAAGCAGAGCAAGGCCGTCAAAAAACCTGATAAGTGATCTTTTCTGAATGAACTCGCTGTTGCCTAAAATTACAGCCGCTATATATACAGCAAGTATTCCGCTTGCGCCAACAGAAGCTGCTGCTGCATAAACAAATATAGCCGATGCTATGGCAAAGACAGGGTACAGGCTTGGATAAGAGAATTTAAATTTGTTGAAAGAAACTGAAAGAAGCTTTCCGGCCCCGAAACCCATTGCAGCGCCAAGAATAAGCTGCTGGAAAAGGAAAAGTACAATCTTAAATCCTGATACATCATCTGTCTGGATATACTGTATCAGTATAATTGTCAGCATTATTGCAGCCGGGTCATTGCTGCCTGACTCAAGCTCAAGCAGCGGCTTGATCCTGCCCTTCAGCCTGGTACCTTTTGCGCGCAAAACTGAAAATACAGCGGCAGCATCAGTTGAAGAGATAATTGCTCCTATTAAAAAGCTTTCTGCAAGCGGAAGCTCAAAAAAATAATGAACAAATAATCCCAATGCTCCCGTAGTTAACACAACACCTAAGGTGGAAAGCGTAAAAGCAGTCCACATGACAGGTTTAACTTCCCGCCATTTGGTTTCAAGTCCGCCTGAAAATAATATAAATATCAGGGCTACTATGCCAACATACTGCGCAATGTATACATTATCAAAATGTATCTTCCCCGGCCCGTCAGAGCCTGCAAGCATTCCCACAACCAAAAATAAAATAAGCGCCGGAAGACCGAGGTTTTCAGATATTTTGGTTAAAGTAATGCTTATCAGTATAAGCACTGAAAGAACCAGTAATATGTATTCAAATGGCAGCATAAAGAGAATTTAACTGTAAGTATGGAAAGATTAAATGTAAATCAAATGTGTTTATCTTTTATCTCAACTCAATTTTGTGTGAATAGTAATGAGAAATGTTTTACAGCTCATATCTTGTCATGCTGAACTTGGTTCAGCATCTGTTCACATACACATGAATGGGTTATAACGATATACATATGAGTATGTGAGTAGACCCTGAAACAAGTTCAGGGTGACAGGATTAATGAGTAATCAAAAAGACGTTCAAAATGAACGCCTTTAAGATGTCAAAATTATTCCAAACTAAACTATGCTTCTTTGCCGTGGCAATTTTTGTATTTTTTGCCGCTGCCGCAAGGACAAGGATCGTTTCTGCCGGTTTTGGGTCCGACTTTAATAGGGATCTTTTTAGTATCATTAGGCTGCCCCTGCATATTATCTGACTGCTCGGGTGTCATTTTCAACCCTACACCATCTGCACTCTGTTTAATGGTTGTCATTCTTTGCGGCATACGCTGCTTTTGTACCGGGGCTTCAACTTTCTGTTCCTGTGTAGTGAACTTGAACACAAAGTTGATCACATCCTTGCTGATATCTTCGAGCATCTGAACAAAAAGTCCGAAGCCGTCTTTTTTGTATTCAATCAGCGGATCCTTCTGGCCGTATGCGCGGAAATTGATACCTTCCTTGAGGTCATCCATTTCACGCAGGTGCTCTTTCCATTTATCATCAATTACTGTAAGCATCGCAAAACGTTCAATCTGCGCAATCAAGTCAACGCCGTATTTTTCTTCTTTGCGTGAATAGTTCTCATGCACAAGCTTCATGATATAGTCTTCAAGCCCTTTTTCGCCAAGCCTCTGGAATTCATCAGGCGTAATATCCATAAGTACTGTGAATGTCCTTTGCACCTCATCTCTCAGCCCGTTGTAATCGCCTTCAGGATAATATTTCTGTACGGTTTTTTCAACGTATGAGCCCGCCATATCAAAGATCTCATCTTTGATACGCTCACCCATCAGCGCCTGGCGGCGCCTGTCATAAATAACTTCGCGCTGCTGGTTCATAACGTTATCATACTCAAGCAGTCTTTTACGGATACCGAAATTATTTTCTTCAACTTTTTTCTGCGCGCGCTCAACAGAGCTTGTTATCATTGAGTGCTCAATAGCTTCGCCTTCTTCAATACCAAGCTTTTCCATAACCCTTGAAATTCTTTCACTGCCAAAGAGCCTCATCAGGTCATCTTCGAGTGAAAGGAAAAATTTGGATGAACCGGGGTCACCCTGTCTTCCTGCTCGTCCGCGAAGCTGTCTATCAATACGCCTTGCTTCATGGCGTTCTGTACCAATTATGTGCAATCCGCCAAGATCGGCAACACCGGGACCAAGCTTAATATCTGTTCCGCGGCCTGCCATATTTGTTGCAATTGTTACTGCACTTTTTAAGCCTGCATTCTGCACAATCTGCGCTTCGCGCTGGTGCTGTTTTGCATTTAATACTTCATGCGCAACCTGTTTGCGTTTCAGCATTCTGGAAAGTGTTTCTGATACTTCAACTGATGTTGTACCTACGAGAACGGGTCTGCCGATCTTTTTCATCTCTTCAATTTCAGCTATGACCGCATTATACTTTTCACGCTTGGTTTTATACACAACATCGTTCATATCGTCGCGTATGCAGTCGCGGTTTGTGGGTATTACAACAACATCAAGCTTGTAGATATCCAAAAACTCACCAGCTTCAGTTTCAGCAGTACCTGTCATACCTGCAAGCTTTTTGTATAGCCTGAAGTAATTCTGCAAAGTGATAGTAGCCAGGGTTTGCGTATCTTTTTCTACGTGTACACCTTCCTTGGCTTCAATTGCCTGGTGCAGACCCTCGGAATATCTTCTGCCCGGCAGTACACGTCCTGTAAATTCATCAACGATCATGATCTTGTTATCCTGGATAACATACTCAACATCATTTTCGTAGAGTGAATATGCTCTAAGTAGCTGCTGAACTGTGTGGATCCTGTCGCTGCGGAGCGAATACAATTCGCCTAATGCATCCTTTTTAGCTATCTTATCGGTTTCACTTAAAGTATCGTCATTTTCTATCTGCGCTATTTCTGTTCCCATATCAGGCAGCACAAAGAAATCCTTATCTTCATTACCTGAAGTTAAAAATTCACGTCCTTTTTCGGTGAGATCAATTGAATGCGCTTTTTCATCAATTGCAAAGTACATCACGTCATCAATTTCCGGCATACGCTTTGCGTTATCACGCAGGAATTCTATTTCAGTTTGCTGCATCAGGGTCTTGTTTGATGGCTCTGAAAACAGCTTAAGCAGCTTTTTATTTTTAGGGAAACCGCGGTGTGCTCTTAATAAAGCAACACCTGCAGCATGTACTTCATCTTTTGATGCGGCATCGCCTTTATTAATGATAGTTTCAGCTTCACCCACAAATTTTGCAATTAAGCTCTTCTGTGCGTCAACAAGGCGTTTAACCCTCGGGTTCATTTCATCGAACTTATGCTCGCTCATTTCCACAGCGCCTGAAATGATAAGCGGTGTTCTTGCTTCATCAATCAAAACGGAGTCAACTTCATCCACAATAGCGAAGTTATGGCCGCGCTGCACCATGAACTTTTTATCTACCACCATATTATCACGCAGGTAGTCAAACCCGAACTCATTATTGGTACCGTAAACAATATCACATGCATATGCTTCGCGGCGTTTATCGTTATCCATATCGTTGAGTATAACGCCAACAGTTAAGCCGTGGAACTTGAATATTTCACCCATCCATTCACTATCACGTTTTGCGAGGTAATCGTTAACGGTAATGATGTGAACTCCCTTGCCCGGCAGGGCGTTAAGGAATTGGGGCAATGTACCTACGAGGGTTTTACCTTCGCCCGTAGCCATCTCAGCTATTTTACCCTGGTGCAGAACCATACCGCCGATAAGCTGTACGTCGAAGGGAATCATATCCCACTGCACTCTTTGGCCTGCAGCAGTCCACTCCTTACCGCTAAGCCTGCGGCATGTATCTTTAACAACTGCGAATGCCTGAGGCAATATTTCATTTAGGGTATCTTCAATTATATCATCCCGTTCATTTTCGGTTTTTTCGAGCTCGTCATAAATTTCCTTGCGCTCATCATGAGATATATCATTTGTGAGCTTTGAGCGAAGCTCAACGATTTTATCTTCGTGCTCCTGTGTGTTTTTGCGGATAAGCTCTTTGAATTCCGCAGTTTTAGCCCGAAGCTCATCATCTGTCAATGAAGTCAGCTCTTTATAATGCTCGTTGATCTCATCAACAATGGGAAGAAGTTCTTTTACGTCCTTTTCATGTTTAGACGGGAATATTTTCTTTAAGAAGTTGAACATATTTTATTATCCTTCATTGCTTCCCAAACTGGAGTTTGGGAAGCAGGTGTTATATATTATACTCTTTTATATTACACACATATACTTACTTGCAATCTCATTCCCAAACTCCAGTTTGGGAATGTTTTATAAAATTTTTTTGATACCCTTCACTTCGCTCAGGATTTACGCCACTTAATACTGCAGCCCATTGAGGGCACCATCTCAAAATCTATTTCTTTGCCTGCCAGGAGGAGCTCAACAGCGCGTTCAAGATCTTTGTTCTTAACAGCAGATTCATCCTTCCAGTTATCATCAATCCTGCCCCTGTACCTTAACACCCTTGCTTTATCATACAGGTAAATATCCGGCGTGCATACAGCATCATATGCCAGCGCAGTTGTTTGAGATTCATCATGGAGATACGGGAATACAAATCCCTGCTCAGCAGCCCTTTTTTTCATTTCTTCAAATGAATCTTCAGGATAAACCGAAGCATCATTGGAATTAATACATAATAAGACGAATGATCTGCCGGAATATTTTTTTGCAATACTATTTATCCTGCCTTCAACAGCTTTAACATACGGGCAGTGATTGCAGCTGAAAATAATACAAAGCACATCTTTATCATCAAAATCATTTAAAGAATAAACTTTCCCGTCAGTTGCGGGAAGTGAAAAAGCATGCGCTTTTGAGCCGATATGTAATTCATTTGGTGAAACTGGCATCTTGTTTTAAATTAGCTATTAGTAATGAACAAAATATAATGTATGATTCTAATGTTATATTAAACTTTTTTCGAAATCTTTTTCAAACTTAGCGTGATCATTTTTATCATAACAAATGGTTTTGATCCCGTGTCTTTGGGCAGCTTCGCAATTCTCAGGCAGGTCATCGATAAACAGTGATTCCCCGGCCGCTATGCCTAAATGATCTAAGGTTTTAGTATAAATTATATCATCCGGCTTAAGTGAATTAAGCTCGTAACTTAGCGCAAACTTTTCAAGCAGGTTAACATAGTCATACTGCTTTTTAATGAACTCAAAATGAAGCGGGCTGGTATTAGAAAGCAGGTAGAGCCTGTAATTGCCTTCATCTTTCAGCCTTTTTACGAGGGAGCTCATTGGCTTTATTTCGCTGAACATATCATTAAACGCATCGGCATATTCATTACGTTCCATTTTCAGTTTCAGTCCGTTAAGACATTTTGTAATGAATTCATCTGTTGAAATATCGCCTGATTCATACCCAAGAAGGCGGTAGTTGCCGCCTTTGAAAAAATCCATATACACTTCATCTGAAACACCGTGACTTTTCAGCTTATTTATAAACCGTTCATACTCAACATTAACCAGCACATTTCCCAGATCAAAAATAATATTGCGTATCAAAACGTTAAGCGATGTCTCTTTCTATTTCAGGCATTTTCTTTTTCTATCTCAAGCATTTTTCTTTTCATCTCAATTCCGCCGCCAAAACCGCCTATTGAACCATTTTTAGAAATTACCCTGTGACATGGAATTATTATAGGTACAGGATTCACAGCACATCCTGTTGCTGCAGCCCTGATAGCTTTTTTGTTTCCGGCAAGCTTTGCCAGCTCAGAATAAGAAACAGTTTCACCATAATTTGTTCCTGCAAGTGCCTGCCAAACCGCAAGACGGTATGAAGAACCTTTGAGATAAATTTTCATATCAAAATTTTTACGTTTGCCGGCAAAGTAATCTTTTATCTGCGCTGTTTCATATCCCAGCTCAGCGGGCTTTTTTACAGGCTTCTCACCCAAATAAGCAATTATCTTTTTGATAAACTGCTTTTCATTGTCATTGAGATCAATATAACATACTCCGTTTTCATTTTTTGCAATAAAAAAGGAGCGTTTTAGCTGAGAAACGTAAAATTTTGAATAAAATATCATTTTTTTGGTGATAAAACTTACAAATTTACAAAAAAAATAAGATAAGTATTAGATACAAATTAGCTCCCAAATATTAAGCATTATAGAATAAAAAAAGCCGCCCCTGTATAACAGAGGCGGCTTAATAAAACTTTTTCTATTATACTATTTTGTCAGTATCATTTTCTTGGTGACCTGGTAACCCTCTGCAGCAATGCTGTAGAAATAAATTCCGCTTGAAAATCTTACAGCATCCCATTTAACCATATACTCACCCGCTTTAAGCTGTTCATTTACTAAGTTAGCAACTTCTCTTCCCATTACATCAAATACTTTGATGTTCACAAATGATGATTTGGGAATATCAAATCTTATAGATGTTACCGGGTTGAACGGGTTCGGGTAGTTCTGCATAAGCCCGAACTTTGAAGGTATGTTGGTTGATATCGGGTCAATTGCCATTATCTTGGAATATCTTAATGTATAATATGCAATTCCGGTACCTGAAAAGTTTGCAGAGCCTGTTATATAAATTCTGTCACTATCCTGGACCGCTATACCAGAGGCATAATCATTACCGCTGGATGAGCTGTTCTCTCTTTTTTCCCAGTTCATCGAGCCGCCGCTGTTGTAAGATATAGTTAAATAATCATATCCTGTACCTGCAGCAAAGCTTGAGCCTGTTACATATACAAAGCCTGATATATTATCAACAGTAATGAAAAACGGGAAATCACTGCCTGAATTCGAGGTTCTTTGCAGCCACTGCTGGCTTAAATTCGAATTATATTTTATAGTAGCGTAGTCATACCCTGTTGAAACAGCAGCGCTGTAGCCTGTAACGTAAACGTTATTGCTGTTATCAATTGCCATTGCAGTAAGCTGGTCTGTGCTTCCAAGCGGTCCGTTATAAGAAGCGGCTGCAAGGCTATCGCCAGTTGATGCATTGTATTTAATTGTCATGTAATCCTGCACAGCGCCTGTACGGAAGCTGTAACCGCCAACATAAATATTTGCGCCGGAATTTTCAATTACCAGCGCCAAAGCATTATCTTCTGAATTTTGTGTTCCGTTATATCTTTTAGCCCATGCAACAGTTCCGTTTGAATTTATTTTCATTGTCAGAAAATTTTCAGTTCCAGCTGAGCCTGATTTACCGGTGACATACGCATTTCCAGAAGCATCAAGCTTGATTGCCTGAGCCTGGTCAAACGTAGTTGAAAGCGGACCGGTATAGATACTCGGCCAGCCTGATACTATGTTGCCTGCTGCATCATATTTTATTGTTGTATATTTTTGACCGTTACCGCTTCCTACATCACTTCTGCCTGTTACATATACTTCACCGGCAGCGTTGACTGCAATTGCAAAACCATAATCTCCGCCGTTACCTGCTCCGTTATATTTTCTTACCCAAAGCCTGTTGCCGGTTGCTGCATCGTATTTGATAGTTAAAATATCCCTGTTCGGATCAATTGACCATCCGGTTACGTAAACCGCATTATTATCACAGGTCATAGCACTTACTTTTTCTTCAAGGTTAGAAGCGCCATTATATCTGTTTACCCAAAGAGTATCTCCTGTTTCTGGGTTATACCTTATTGTAACTATATCTGCGCCGGTGCCTGTACCAAGTCCCCAGCCGGTAATAAAAACATTACCTGCCTGGTTTATACATACTCCTACCGCTGAATCCTGCAAGTTAGAAGGTCCGTTATAAACTTTTGCCCATATTGTATTTGGTTGAGAAAATAAATCATGGGAATAAAAGGTTATACAGGATATTGCAGTAAATAATAAGAATAGATAAGTCTTCTTCATAATTGTTACGTATTTATTAATTACAAATTTAATTAATGCAAATTACTTGTTATACGGTATCCTTACAATACCGTAATGCAGTGAGCAAATAAATTAATCATTGTAAAAAAATGAACATATTCTGTAAATATATTTTTAATATATAAAATAAAATGCTGAATAACAATATAACTTTGAATTTACAATAATTAGTTATACAAATATACTAACAAAAAAGCCGGGCAAATAATTACCCGGCGATTAAGTTTTTGTTTATTTTTTAATTTGATCCTATTTTACCAGGATCATTTTTTTAGTATCCGTAAATTTATCTGTTACAAGCCTGTAGAAATATATACCGCTTGTGAGGCCTGCTGAATTAAATCTGTATTCATAAACAGCCGGTGAAAGAGTACCAAGGAAATCATTGCTTACTTCCCTGCCGATAGCATCAAAGACCTTTAATGTAACATTTTGCTGTTCAGGAATTGAAAATTTTATATTTGTTTCCGGATTGAACGGGTTTGGATAATTTTGCGATAGTGAAAACATATCAGGAATTTCAGTGTTCACAGTCTGAATGCCGACAAGATCACCGTATTTCAGTGTTGCGTAATCGTAATCAGTACCTGCACCGAAGCTTCTTCCAGTAACATAAGCATTGCCTGAATTATCAGCTACAACTGAAGAGCTGTAATCATTGCTGTTCCCGGTTCCGTTATATGACATTACCCACTGCTGCGCACCTGCAGGTGAATATTTAATTGTTGCGTAATCATCCGAGCCTGTGCCTTTGCTGCTTCCGCTGATATAAACGTTCATAGCATTATCAACAAATATAGAACGAGATACGTCAACTGAATTATTCGGGCCGTCATAAAATGCCACCCACTGCAGATTTCCTGAAGCATCATATTTTATTGTTCCGTAGTTTGAATCAAGCCTAGTTCCGAAAAGCTGTGTTGTTAAACCGGTCAGATAAATATTGTTTGAACCATCAACAGTAATTGCAGTTGCAAGATCGGTAGAATTTGAAGTTCCGTTATACTGTTTTTCCCATACCAGTGTGCCTGCTGAATTATATTTCAATGTAAGGAAGTTCTGTCTTTGACCCGAACCCATATCTGTATATCCGCCTGCAAGAATATCACCGGCACCGTCAACAATAACTCCAACAACAGCATCACCGCCGTTACCTGCACCATTATATCTTTTAATCCACTGTTCTGCACCGCTGCTGTTATACTTGATCAGCACTATATCCTGGCCTGTACCTGAACCTATACTGCAGCCTCCTGTATATACATTCCCTGAAGCATCTATATCTAGAGATGCTGCATAATCTTCATTGTTTCCGGGACCGTTATAAACCATTGCCCAGGCTTGTGTGCCGTCCGGATTATATTTAAGTGTCACAATATCCAAACCGCTTGTAAGCCCGGTGGTTTTACCGCTGACATAAATACTGCCGTCATCACCAAGGTGAATACTTTTACCTTCATCGAGGCTGTTGCCTGCGCCGTTGAACCTTGCAGTCCATTGCTGAACGCCGGCTGAATTGTATTTTATAGTTACAATATCAGATCCGGTTGTGCCGTAGTCAACTCTGCCTGTTACAAAAACATTTCCGGAAACATCTATAGTTAATGCATTTGAATAATCACCGCCATTTATGGGTCCGTTATATGAAGCTTCCCATAAAACCGTACCGGAAGAATTATATTTTATTGTTTTATAATCCTTGCCTGTCCCGGCTCCGGTACTGTAACCGGTTACAATAATAAAACCTGCCTGATCATATGCAATTGCGTAAGACCAGTCCAATGAATTACCGCCGCCATTATAGCGCGCAGCCCATTCCTGCCCAATTGCAGAGATCTGTGTAACATATACCAGGATAGTTACAATTGTGAGTGTAAGTTTATTCATCTTTCCCCCTATCCGTGATTACGGAATTTAATTGATGAAATTAAAGAATTGATTACCCTTAAAATAGTTAACTCATTTAGCTATGTCAATAGATATTTCAGTTACCTAATATAGCTATATTACTAGAAGTTTATTTGATTTTATTTCAATTTTTGATAAATAATGCTTAAATTTGTAGAAATAGCATTTTAATGAAAAATTTAAAATACCTGATAATGAAAATCTCAGCTATATTAATAATACTTGCACTGGTTACTTTTTCCATAATTACATTTAATAAACCGGAAAAGATTGAGGGCAGAAATTTTCAAAATGAAATCACCAAAGATTTTTACAGCCAGCCCGTAAGCGAGCTGGTAAAAAAGAAACTTGCTGAAATGACATTAAGGGAAAAAATCGCGCAGATGGTGGTAGCAAATGCCGTTCCTGAAAATTTCCAGGAAGGTTCTGCCGAGCTGAAAAAGTTCAAAAAATTATGCGAAGAGACAAAGGTTGGCGGTTTTATATTTTTCAAAGGCAGCTCATCAGATTACGCAAGGCTATCAAATATTCTGCAGTCATACTCTGATGTTCCCCTTTTAATTGGCTCTGATTTTGAACGCGGCACCAGGATGCGTGTAACTGACGGAGCTTTATTTCCCAATAACATGGCAATAGGCGCAGCTGATAATTATGATCTGGCATATAAAATGGGACTCGAAATTGCCCGTGAAACAAGGCTGCTTGGAATTCACCAGAATTATTCGCCTGTATGCGATGTAAACAACAATCCGAACAACCCTATAATTAATGTCCGTTCATTTGGAGAAGACCCGCAGCTTGTATCAAGAATGTCTGAAGCAATGATAAAGGGTCTTCAGGATGGCAAAGTAATTGCAACAGCAAAACATTTCCCGGGACACGGTGATACGGATATAGATTCACATAATGACCTACCCCAGCTCAATTTTACTATGGATAGAATGAATTCTATTGAGCTTGTTCCCTTCAAAAATGCTATTGATAAAGGAGTTATGTCTGTTATGATAGCTCATCTTGCTTTCCCGGAGCTTGAAGCAACACCGAATATTCCCGCTTCACTTTCATATTCAATTGTCCAGGGGTTGCTGATAGATAAAATGGGGTTCAAAGGCCTGGTTGTAACAGATGCACTGAACATGAAAGGAATCACAAAATATTTTTCCGTTTCACAAGTAGCCGTAATGTGCGTAAATGCCGGTATTGATCTTATCTTAATGCCTCTTGATGAAGTTAAAACCGTAAATGCAATTGAAGCTGCGGTACTCAGCGGTGAGATATCCGAAGAGCGTATTAACCGCTCTGCCGAAAAAATATTAAAAGCAAAAGAATGGCTTGGACTTTTTAACAACAGGAAGGTTCAGGAATCTGATGTATACAAATCAGTTAATAATATCGAGGCTAATGAGCTGGCTCAGCAAATAGCAGATGCTTCAATAACACTTGTAAAAGATAACAATAATATTCTGCCATATAAAAATCCCTCATCAGGAAAAACAGCAATTGTTATTATAAGCGAAGGCGGCACTTCGGATAATACCGGCTACCTGCAGCAGTCTGCAGGAGAATATTTTAGCAATTATACATTATTCGATTCGCAAAGCTCCCCCGAAGAAATTTCGGGATATGATAATATTGTTGTGGCGGTTTATGCCAAAGTAAGATACGGCACAGGTAAGATCTCAATTTCACAGGGAAATATTGAACTTATAAACAGGCTTAACAGCCTCAGCAAAAATGTTTCTGTTGTTTCGCTTGGCAACCCGTACCTGCTTAAGGAATTCCCTGAAGCATCAGCATATATCTGTGCTTATGGTGACTCTGATTTTTCAATTAAAGCGGCACTGCGCGCTTTGACAGGACAAATAAAATTCAAAGGAAAGCTGCCTGTAACTATAACTGAAGATCATAAATACGGAACTTCAATAATTAAATAAACAGCTGTAAAGCCGATTATTTAAACAATTTTTTATTATTGATAAATAGATTATATTTGTAAACCACAAACAATACAGGAAGGAAATACATAATGAATAACAGGTTCAAATTAATGTCTGTCTTAACAGCATTCATTTTTGCCGTTTCAATTTACCTGGTAGGCTGCGTTAACTATGACCAGAAAACCACATTAAAAGAAGACGGTTCAGGTTCAATGAAGGTACATTACTGGAGCAGCATGAAGAATTTTTCAATGGGCACAACTCTCGGAAAATTCGAGTTTGATGAAGCAAAAGCTAAAGATAAATACAAAAGTTCAAATTCAGATGTAACAAGCATTAAAGTTGAAGATAAGCTTGATGACTCAACAAAACACGTATACATCGATCTCACATTTAAGGATATAAACAAGCTGAGCGATGCAAAAGGATTTGAAAGCGCAAAAGTAACCTGGAAAGAGCATAAAGACGGTATGGAGCTTAAATACATACTTCTTCAGGATACATCAGCTGCTAAACAGATGAGCGCAAGCGACTACAAAGTAACTTATGAATTCACAATGCCTTCAGAAGTTGTTTCAACAAACGGAACAAAAGACGGGCAGACTGTAAAATATTCATACACACTCGCTGATCTTGGCAAAGATATTGAAATGACCACTGTAGTTAAAAAAGACGGCGGTAAATTATGCGGAATTATCGGCATGGCAATGGGCACAATGCTTATTGGCTTTGCTTACTACACACAGAAAAGAAAAAAATAAATTTTTCAATTAACTCAAAATCCCGTTCAAAAGACGGGATTTTTTTATAAACTTAATTTTTAACAGCTATGAAGAAATCAATATTTATTTTAATTGCTCTTTTTACTGTGATAGTTTTTACCGGTTCATCCAGCGCGCAGGATGACAATATGAAAAAATGGATGGATTATATGACACCGGGCGAAATGCAGAAAATGCTTTCAAAAGGTGTAGGCACATGGACAATGAAAACCTCATGGTGGATGGCACCCGGAGCAGAAGCTATGGTCTCAGAAGCTACAGCTGTTTCTGAAATGATACTCGGCGGCAGGTACCTGCAGTCGAAAGTTTCAGGCTCAATGATGGGCATGCCTTTTGACGGCATTTCAATAGAAGGCTATGATAATGCAGCAAAACTTTTCGTCAATTCATGGATAGATAATATGGGTACCGGTATGATGTTTATGACAGGAAAGTGGGATGAAACAGCCAAGCAGATCAATTACTCAGGTAAAATGGTTGACCCTTTATCAGGTAACTGGGTAGATGTAAGGCAGGTTGTTACATATAATGCAGATGGTACTGTAAAAATGGAAATGTACGGACCGGCAGCTGACGGCAAAGAATATAAAACAATGGAAATTATTAATACAAAAAAGAATTAAATTTCTTTTAATTGGATCTTTCAGGCTCCCTGACTCATAAAGGGAGCTTTTTTTATTGCTTAAACAATAAAGTAAATTCTGCTCCATCTTTATTTTTGAACTCAACGCTTCCATCTATCTGTTTGGCAAATGTTTTAACTATCATTAACCCGATACTGCCTGATTTTTCTGAATACCCGTCAGGATAACCTTTACCATTATCTGATATAGTAAGGCGGTAATTTTTTTCACTTTCCTCTGTAAATTCAATTTTCATGCAGGCTTTTTCAAAATCATCAAATGCATATTTAAGGGAATTGCTTACAATTTCATTTATTATCAGCATAACGGGAATTGCTTTATCAATCGAAAGATGGATATCATGGCAGTTATAAATGAACTTAACAAGCCTTGTATTACAATTGTACAGGTTCACCAGCCCGATAACGATCTCTTTTATTATCTCGTTAACATCAACAAGCTTAAGATTATTTGTTCGGTAAAGCCTTTCATGAATTTTAGATATAGATACAATTCTTGATCTCGATTCATCAAGCGCTTTTTTAGCTTCATCATCCCTGGTTTTAACCGATTGCAGATTTAACAGGCTTGAAATAACCTGGAAATTATTTTTAACTCTGTGGTGAATTTCCTTAAGAAGCAGCTCTTTTTCCATGATAAGCTGTTCTTTATCAGCTAATGCTTTTTTAAGCTCTTCTGAAGCTGTTTTTTTATCATGAATATCTTCATCAATTTCTATAACGATATTGCTGTTAGGGTCTGCCCCTTTTACGATATAAGTGTTGTACCACCTATAATCCGGGTTCATACGGTTCTTCATCCTGATCTCTTTATGAAACACTATTCCATTTTCAATTTCAGATTTAAGCATTGTAGTATTTTCAACTGAAAAATCGAAATCATCGGGATGCACTGTGTAGTAACCTTCACTTTCAACCAAAACATTAAGCTCATCCAAGTCACCTGGTGAAAGCCCGAGAGATTTATAAAATGCAGGGTTCGCATATATTACTTTTCCGCTTTCCCAAATTGAAATATTTGTCGGAATTGAATCGATAAGGTTTTGCAGCAATCCGTTCATAGAGCCGGTTTGCAGGTCATGAATCAGTATTTTTGAAATATTTTCAGTAAAGGCAGGATTATTTATCATTTGTTAATAATTTTGTTGAAAAATCAGTCACCGGGGTTAAATATATATATGCTTGAAACAATTATATATAACCATTTAAAGTGAATTTACAAATCCTTTAAAAATCATTAATTATGCCGTATTTCATTGAGGTTTATTTGGTTAATAGGTATATTTGTAAATAATTAAAATTTCAAATGAATAGGCAAAAACAACAATTATTTCCCCTTTTTCAAAGGATATTTGTCTCTTTTTGCCGGATATTTGTAATACTTTTATTTGTTGTTCTTTCTAATTCAATATATAGGATTTCTGCCGGTCAAACTTACACAGATTTTTCTGCTGTTGACCAATTAATTGAAGATGGTATCAGGTCTAATGCTTTTCCCTCTGCGGTACTTGTTGTGGGAAATTCCAAAGGCATTATTTACCAAAATGCTTACGGCAGGCTGACTTACGGCGAAGATTCGCCAATTACTACATTAAAAACCATTTATGACCTTGCTTCTGTTACAAAAGTAATAGCAACAACTGCAGCCGTAATGTATCTTTATGACCAGGGTAAACTTGATCTCAATGCCCCGGTAGTTCAGTATATTCCGGAATTCGGAACAAATGGTAAGAACGATATTACAGTTTATAATCTGCTCGTGCATAATTCAGGCTTAACTGCATGGACTCCTTTTTACCAGGATCCAAATATGGATTCACCTCAGAAAGTTAAGGATGCCATTTACAACTGTTCCAAAGAATATGAAACTGGCACGAGGACTTTATACAGCGACTACAATGCATTTCTTCTTGGTGAAATTGTTGAACGCATCAGCGGAACAAAGCTTGATATTTTCTGCAAAGAAAATATTTTCAGCAGGCTTAATATGACAGATACATACTTCCTCGTTCCGATGAGTGAAGATTACAGGATTGCACCGACTGAGCTTGATACATACTGGCGCAATCAGCTGCTTGTTGGCTATGTACATGATGAGCTTGCTGCGATCCTTGAAGGTGTATCAGGTAATGCAGGACTTTTTTCCACCGGACCTGACCTGTTCAAATTCATGCAGATGATGCTTAATAATGGCAGGTTTACAGATGAACGCAGAATGTCACCGCAGCCGCTGCAGGATACAATGTTCACTGCATCTGCAGTTGAGCTGTTTACTGCCAAAGCAACGGGACTTGGTTACGCTAACACACGCGCTTTGGGATGGGAAACCAAACCTGAGCCGACAAAATACCCGCCTGCATGCGGCAACAGGTTTTCATCTAACTGTTTTGGCCATACAGGCTATACCGGCACTTCGGTTTGGTGTGACAGGGAAAAAGACCTGATTGTAATATTTCTTACAAACAGGGTTTACCCGAACCGTTCAAGTGAAGAAGTCAGAAGTATCAGGCCAAAGCTGCATGATGAAATCTGCAAAATTTTAGGATATTAAAATTTTTTCACAAATAATATAAATCATTTTAAAGTATATAAAATAACATGAAAGCTTTTAAGAACGAACCGTTTACAGATTTTACAAATTCCAAAAATGCAGCAAAATTCCGCGCAGCTTTGGAAAAAGTCCGCAATGAATTAAGCTATGAATACCCGCTTGTAATAGGCGGAGAAAAAATCGTAACAGAAGATAAAATTACATCTATCAACCCTTCAAACACCAATGAGATAATCGGAAGAGTATCAAAAGCAACCCCGGAAATGGCTGACCGCGCTATAGAAACCGCTTACGCTAAATTCGATGAATGGAAAAGGGTCCCGGCTAAAAAACGCGCTGATTATTTATTTAAAGCTGCCAAGCTGATGCGTAAGCGCAAATTTGAATTTGCTGCCTGGATGGTATATGAAGTAGGCAAGAACTGGGCTGAGGCTGACGGTGATGTAGCTGAAGCAATAGATTTTATGGAATTCTACGGCAGGGAAATGCTGAGGTATGAAAAAAGCATTAAGCTTGTTAAAATAAAAGGTGAAGAAAATAACCAGAAATATATTCCTCTCGGGGTTGGCGTAGTGATTCCGCCATGGAATTTCCCGCTGGCAATATTGGTTGGCATGACAACAGCAGCTTTTGTAACAGGGAATACAGTTGTACTAAAGCCTTCCAGCGATTCACCCGTAATAGCCTGGAAGTTCATGGAGCTTCTTGAAGAAATAAAGCTTCCGGCAGGCGTTGTTAATTTCCTTCCCGGCTCAGGCGGTTTAATCGGCGATATGCTTGTTGAGCACCCGCTTACACGATTTGTATCATTTACAGGCTCACGTGAAGTAGGCCTGCACATCAACCAGCTCGCAGCAAAAGCGCAGCCCGGACAGAAATGGATCAAACGTGTTACTGCTGAAATGGGCGGAAAGGATTCGATTGTTGTTGATAGCGAATTAAGATCAATTGATGATGCTGCTGCGGGAGTAATTGCATCAGCTTTCGGATTCCAGGGCCAGAAATGTTCAGCATGTTCAAGAGTTATAGTTCACGAAAAGATCTACGATAAGTTCATAGACCTGTTAGTTGATAAAGCTTCCACAATTAAAGTCGGACCCGCAGAGGATAACCCGGGTATGGCTGCAGTTATAAATAAAAAATCAGAAGACAGCATATTAAACTATATCCAAAAGGCAGTAAGTGAAGGCGGCAGAATAGTATTCGGAGGAGCAAAAGCAAATGAAGCCGGATATTTTATACAGCCTACTATTATTGCAGATGTAAAGCCTAACGATACAATTGCACAGGAAGAGATATTCGGACCGGTACTTGCAGTTATAAAGGCAAGTGATTTTGAAGAAGGCATAAAGATTGCAAACAATACTGAATACGGCTTAACCGGGGCAGCTTATTCAAAGGATAAAAAGAAAATTAAAAAAGCTGCTGAAGAGATCTTTGTTGGTAACCTGTATCTCAACAGGAAATGCACTGGTGCGCTGGTAGGTGTTCATCCGTTCGGCGGTTATAATATGAGCGGAACATGCTCTAAAGCCGGCGGATTTGATTACCTGCTGCTTTTCATGCAGACAAAGGTCATAGCTGAAAAGATCTTTAAATAATACGGTTTGTCTGGATATGATGTAATAATAGCCGGTGCCGGTATTGTCGGACTTGCAGCTGCATTGAAAGTCCTTGAAGAAACACCCGGGACTAAGGTACTGGTTCTTGAAAAAGAAGCAGAAGCCGCAAAACATCAGACCGGCAATAACAGCGGAGTTATACACTCCGGAATATATTACAAGCCCGGCAGCCTGAAAGCGCTTAACTGCATCAACGGCTACAAAATGCTGCTTGATTTCTGCGATAAACATAATATCTATTATGATATCTGCGGAAAGGTTATTGTTGCTGTTGATGAAAACGAGCTTGCAGCGCTTAATAATATTTATGAACGCGGTATAGCCAACGGACTCAGTAAAATCAGGTTCCTTGATAAAAATGAGCTTAAAGAAATTGAGCCGCATGCTGCCGGGATCAAAGCTATACACGTTCCGTATACAGGCATAATTGATTATAAGGCTGTTTCTAAAAAATACGCTGAATTAATTTTAAGCTCCGGCGGTGAGATCAGGTTTCATCAGAAAGTTAAAAATGTAATATCGGAATCAGGTCAAGTTAAGATCGAAACCGGTAACAGTTCATTCAGCACAAAAATATTTGTAAATTGCTGCGGCCTGCAGTCTGACGAAGTTGCTGCGCTCAGTGAATCAGGCATTGATACAAGGATTATCCCTTTCAGGGGTGAGTATTATAAGCTTAGACCTGAAAAAAGATACCTGGTAAAGAATCTGATCTACCCTGTTCCAGATCCGGCATTCCCCTTTTTGGGTGTGCATTTTACGAGGATGACAGGCGGGGATGTTGAAGCGGGTCCGAATGCAGTTCTTTCCTTCAGAAAGGAAGGTTACACAAGAACTTCATTCAGCTTTAAAGATAGCTTCAGGACATTCACATGGAAAGGATTTTATACAATTGCATCGAAGTATTTCAAAACCGGTTTGGGTGAGTTCAAAAGGTCATACAGCAAAAAAGCCTTTGTCAAGGCTTTACAGAAACTGATGCCTGAAATTACCGGTAATGATCTGATACCCGGCGGTGCCGGGGTGAGAGCCCAGGCAATCAGCAGGGATGGAAGGCTGATAGATGATTTTCTTATTCTCGAAAAGGAAAACATCATAAATGTTTTAAATGCCCCCTCGCCTGCTGCAACATCAAGCCTTTCAATAGGCAAAACCATAGCTGGAATTATTAAATCAAAATTATAGTATTATGAAAATTATTAAATATCTGTCCGCATTACTGGTTTTAGGACTTGTATTGAACTGCAGCAGGATAACCGAAAAAGTTGAAGAAAAAGTTAATGAGAAGGTGAACGAAAAGATAGATGAGAACCTTAAAAAAATAGATTCGTCCATTGACAGAAAATCACTGGACTCTCTGATGAAAAGGCTTGACACACTTAAATCAAAAGCTGATTCATTGATGCAGGAAGAAACTGACAAGCAGTCAAAAAAATCAAAATAACCTGTAAAATAATTAATTGAAAATTACAATTTTATTTCTTGCCCTTGCTGTATCCGGATGCGGAATGTTCGGAAAGAAAAAGTTTGAAGATACTGATACATATAAAGAAATGATTCGGATACAGGAAGAAACAGATAAAAAGCTTGATTCCATCAGAAGAGAAAACTTTAAGCAGCTCAACGATACAGTAAATAACAGCTTCAAGAAAAAGCTTGATTCACTTAAGCGAAGCACAGATTCACTTGAAAAAGAGCTCGAAAAGAGCATACAGAACCTGAAGAACAGCAAAAAATAAAAAATTTTATAATATTAATAAACTATAAATAAATTTTAAAATGAAATTACACGAATACCAGGCAAAACAGATCTTGTTAAAATACGGAGTTCCCGTACAAAACGGTATCCCGATAAAAGAAATATCTGAGTTTGATGCTGCAATAAGCACTCTGCAGTCTCACGGTATAAACCAGTATGTGGTAAAATCACAGATACATGCAGGCGGAAGAGGAAAAGGTAAAGTTTACAACCCAAATAACCGCGACGAGCTTATCATGGATGGCGGCGTGAAGTTCACAACCGATGCCGCTAAAGCAAAGGAATACGCCGAAAAAATACTTGGCAACCTGCTGGTAACACACCAGACCGGTGAAGAAGGTAAAATTGTTCAGACCCTTTTTATTACAGAAGGTCTGGATTACACTCATGAGTTCTATATTGGTATTCTGCTTGATAGATCAGTTGGTAAAAATGTAATTATGGCATCAACAGAAGGCGGAGTAGAAATTGAAAAAGTAGCAGAAGAAACCCCGGAGAAGATCATTAAAGAATGGATTGACCCAAATATAGGCTTACAGCCTTTCCAGATAAGAAGGCTAGCTTTCGGGCTTGGTTTGGAAGGCGAAGTATTCAAGAATTTTGTTCCGTTCATAAAGACACTTTACAAGGCATATGAAGAAAGCGACGCTTCGCTTATTGAAGTAAATCCAATGGCTATTTTGAACGATAAAAAGATAGTTGCACTGGATGCTAAAATGACTCTTGATGATAACGCGATGTTCAGGCATAAAGATTATCCTGAGCTTAGAGATACCAATGAAGAAGACCCGCTTGAAGTTGAAGCTTCAAAATACAGCCTGAACTATGTAAAGCTTGACGGCAATGTTGGATGTATGGTAAACGGCGCGGGACTTGCAATGGCAACAATGGATATCATTAAGCTTGCAGGCGGCGAGCCGGCAAACTTTCTTGATGTTGGCGGCGGAGCTTCAAAAGAAACCGTTGAGAACGGTTTCAGGATTATTCTTTCTGACCCCAATGTTAAAGCTATACTTGTGAATATATTCGGCGGTATTGTTAGGTGCGACCGTGTAGCAGGCGGTATCATAGAAGCGGCTAAAAACATCAACATTCAGGTACCGGTAGTAGTAAGGCTTGCCGGAACAAACGCAGATATCGCGAAAAAGATGCTCGATGAATCAGGACTTGCAATAATAGCCGCTGATGGCTTTAAAGATGCTGCTGAGAAGATAACTCAGGTTCTTAACAAATAACAAAGAGCAAATATTAAAAATCAAAAAGCTGCTTTAATACTTAGTTATCGTTATTGTCACTACCTTTAGGTCGTGGTTAATTTAAAACTATATAACAGGGGCTTTAGCCCTGAGAAAAATTATTGGATTCACACTACTCAAAATACGAAGCGGTTATAGGGCTTGAAGTTCACGCACAGCTTAAAACAAAAAGCAAAGCTTTTTGTTCATGCTCAACTGAATTCAACGCTCCACCGAATACCAACATTTGCCCTGTTTGTCTCGGGCATCCCGGGACTTTACCTGTTCTCAACAGGAATCTGGTAGAATTTATTTTAAAGCTGGGGACTGCAACAAAATGCAGCATAAGAGAGCGCTCTATTTTCGCAAGAAAAAATTATTTTTACCCTGATCTCCCGAAAGGATATCAAATATCACAGTTCGATCAGCCAATATGCGAACACGGCAAAGTTACAATTGGCGAAAAAACTATCGGCATAACGCGAATTCACATGGAAGAAGATGCAGGTAAATCCATACACGATCTCTCTTCTGATGAATCACTGGTTGATCTAAACCGCTGCGGCGTTCCGCTAATAGAAATAGTAAGCGAACCTGATATGCGCAGCTCCAAGGAAGCTTATGATTACCTCACAATGCTTAAGCAGCTTGTTATATATCTTGATATTTGCGACGGCAATATGGAAGAAGGCAGCTTAAGGTGTGACGCCAATGTATCCGTCAGGCTTAAGGGCGCTGAAAAATTCGGCACAAAGTGTGAAGTTAAAAATCTAAACTCATTCCGTAATGTTGCTGATGCGCTTGATTATGAAATTAAGCGCCAGGCAGAACTGATTGAAAACGGCGGCACTGTTATACACCAGACAATGACATTCGATGCAAAGGCTAAAGCAACTATCCCTATGCGTTCAAAGGAAGAAGCACATGATTACCGCTACTTCCCGGAACCGGATCTTGTTACAGTATATGTAGATGAAGAATGGAAAAATAGAATAAGCAGTAATTTACCGGAGCTGCCTCATGTTAAATCAGCTAGATTTATCAATGAATATATGCTCCCTCAATACGATGCAGAGGTGTTAACACAAAACAGGGAGCTTGCTGGATATTTTGAAGATATCTGCAGTTCTACAGATAAAAAAAGCTACAAAACTGCAAGTAACTGGGTTATGACAGAAGTAATGCGGGTGCTTAATGAAAATAAAATCAGCATTAATGAATATATAATACACCCTTCAAATTTAGCAAAATTGATTAATTTGATTGCAGATGGAAAGATTTCTAACAATATTGCAAAAGAAGTTTACGCAGAAATGCTGAAAACTTCAGGCAGAGATGACGCGAACCAGGACCCGGAAAAGATCGTAACTGATAAAAATCTTATGCAGGTAACTGATAGTAATGAAATAGAAGCGATCATAATAAAGATACTGACCGATAGCCCGAAAGAAGTAGAGCGTTATAAAGCCGGTGAGACAAAGCTTCTTGGGTTATTTGTTGGTAAAGTAATGAAAGAATCAAAGGGTAAGGCTAACCCCAAAACTGTAAATGAACTTATAATAAAGAATTTAAGCAATAACTGATACGGCTAACAAACCGTAGGCGAACGGAGTATAACTTATGTCACAAAAGAAGCTAATAGTTGCGAACTGGAAAATGAACAAAGGGCTCGTGCAATCTCAGCAGTTTGCTGATGAGCTGAAACAATATACCGAAAAACACAAATCAATTGACGCTGAAGTGGTTTTATGCCCGCCTTTCACATCACTTGACGCAGTTAACAAAAAACTCAGCGGAACAAACATTAAGCTTGGCGCGCAGAATATGCATTTCGAAACAATCGGCGCTTACACCGGTGAAATTTCTGCAGGCATGCTTAAATCATGCGGATGTGAATACGTTATCTTAGGCCATTCAGAACGCAGGCAGTATTTCCACGAAACCAACACTATCATAAATAAAAAAGTGCTGAAAGCACTTGATGAAGGCTTGAAACCTATTGTTTGCCTGGGTGAAAATCTGCAGGAACATGAAGATAAGCTCACTGAATCTGTGATTGAAGAGCAGCTTACAGCCTGCCTTACTCATGTTAGCGAAGAAGGCATTGTAAATGTAACTATAGCATATGAACCTGTTTGGGCTATAGGCACAGGCAAAAATGCAACTGCCCACCAGGTGGAAACAGCGCATAATTTCCTGAGGAAGAAGCTGAAAAAAATGTACAATGAGGATATTTCGAAGAATACCAGGATTATTTACGGCGGCAGTGTGACCCCCGATAATGCTAAGGAGCTGTTTGCTTCACAGACAGTGAACGGTGGCTTAATTGGAGGGGCTTCGCTGGAAGCTGAAAAATTCATCAAGATAATAAATTCAGCAAGCTCAAACATCAATAAATAAAAAATAAATTTAACAATATAAAGCAACGGTAAAATGAAGGAAGTAGTAATAGTATCAGCAGCGCGGACAGCGGTTGGAGCATTCAATGGAAGCTTAAGCGGTTTTTCAGCTCCCCAGCTTGGCGCATTTGCAATTAAAGAAGCAGTAAAAAGAGCGGGCATTAAACCCGAAGAAATAGATGAAGTATTGATGGGTAACGTTCTGCAGGGCGGCCTTGGACAGGCGCCTGCAAGGCAGGCATCACTTGGTGCGGGAATACCTGATTCTGTTTCTGCAACAACAATAAATAAAGTGTGCGGTTCCGGCTTAAAATCTGTGATGCTGGGCGAGCAGGCTATCAAAGCCGGCGATGCAGAAATTGTTGTTGCTGGGGGTATGGAATCCATGACCAATGCTCCGTACATATTAAAAAAAGCGCGCAATGGTTACAGGATGGGTAATGGCGAGATCTTTGACCTGATGATACACGATGGGCTTTGGGATCCCTACGGCAATAAACATATGGGAATGCTTGGAGAGCTTTGCGCGGCAGAACATAAAGTATCACGTGAAATGCAGGATGAATTCGCAAAGGGCTCATATGAAAAAGCGCTCGATGCCATAAAGAACGGGTATTTTAAAGATGCTATTGTACCAGTTGAGATGAAGGACAGGAAAGGAAATGTCACCTTATTTGATACAGATGAAGACCCTGGGAAAGTGAACTTTGAAAAAGCTTTCTCGCTGAAGCCTGTATTCGCAAAAGAAGGTACTATCACAGCTTTTAATGCATCAAATATAAATGATGGAGCAGGCGCTGTTGTATTGATGTCAAAAGAGCATGCTGAGAGCTCAGGTTCAAAACCAATGGCAAGAATAGTTGCCCAGGCAACCCATTCACACGCGCCGGACTGGTTCACAACAGCTCCGGGATACGTGATAGATAAGGTTTGCAAAAAAGCCGGCTTAACTAAGGACGATATTGACCTGTTTGAGATCAACGAAGCGTTCGCTGTTGTAAGCTGCGCAGTTAACCAGATAGCCGGAATTGACCCCGCAAAGGTTAATGTAACCGGCGGCGCAATAGCAATAGGACACCCTATCGGCGCATCAGGAGCAAGACTGCTTATTACATTGCTGTACAACCTGCACAGGCTCAATAAGCGTTACGGCCTTGTTACACTTTGCAATGGCGGCGGCGAAGCTACTGCAATTATAATAGAAAAGATCTAAGGTTAATATTTATGTCATGCTGAACTCGTTTCAGCATCTATTGCATATTTAATACAGACCCTGAAACGAGTTCAGGTGATCAAATTTTCGGAGATCAAATTCATAATGAATATTCAAAACATTTCAGTCATAGGTTCAGGAACAATGGGCAATGGAATTGCCCATGTATTTGCATTGTACGGTTACAAGGTAACTTTAATTGATATCAAGCAGGAATTTCTTGAAAGATCAATCAAAACCATCACAGGAAACCTTGAGCGCCAGCTAAAAAAAGAAGCCATTACGAAAGAAAAAATGGATTCCGCCTTAGCTAATATTAAAACTTCAACAAACCTGGTTGACGCCAAAGATTCCGAGCTGGTTATAGAAGCAGCCACTGAAAATTTCGAGATCAAAAAAAATATTTTCAGGACCCTGGATGAAAGCTGCAAGCCTGAAGCAATACTTGCAAGCAATACATCATCAATTTCAATTACTGAAATTGCTGCTATAACAAAGCGCGCTGATAAGGTGATCGGCATGCATTTTATGAATCCCGTTCCGGTAATGAAGCTGATAGAAGTTATCCGCGGACTTGCCACCAGTGATGAAACTTACAGCATAATTAAAGAGCTTTCAGAAAAAATAGATAAGGTTCCGGTAGAAGTGAACGATTACCCGGGATTTGTTTCTAACCGTGTACTGCTGCCTATGCTGAATGAAGCCATGTATTGTGTAATGGAAGGCGTAGCAACACCTGAAGCTATTGATAATGTAATGAAGCTAGGCATGGCTCATCCAATGGGTCCGTTAACACTAGCTGATTTCATCGGGCTTGATGTCTGCCTTTCGATAATGGAAGTACTGCACAACGGTCTGGGTGATTCAAAATACCGCCCATGTCCCCTGCTGAAGAAAATGGTGGCAGCCGGTTATTTAGGCAGAAAATCAGGCAAAGGTTTTTATGATTATTCAAAAAAATAAAAATTCAACTAAATAAAAAATAAAATGGATTTTAACTTTACAGAAGAGCAAATTGCGATCAGGGATACAGCAAGAGATTTTGCTCAAAACGAAATTGCTCCATCAGCTATAGAACGTGATATTAAGGCGGAATTTCCGTTTGATATAGTAAAAAAGCTTGGTGAATTCGGGTTTATGGGTATGATGGTACCCCCGGAATGGGGCGGCGCAGGATTTGACGCAGTAAGCTACGTTCTCGCCATGGAAGAAATATCCAAAGTGGATGCATCAGTAGGAGTAATAATGTCAGTGAATAACTCACTTGTCTGTTACGGAATAAATCACTGGGGAACCGATGAGCAGAAGGAACGCTTTTTAAAGCCGCTGGCATCCGGTCAAAAATTAGGCTGCTTCTGTTTAAGCGAGCCTGAAGCAGGCAGTGATGCTACCCAGCAAAAGACTGAAGCTGTAAAAGACGGCGATCATTATATCCTTAACGGGATCAAGAACTGGATAACCAACGGCAAGAATGCTGATACATATTTTGTTATGGCAATGACAGATAAGGAAAAGGGACACAAGGGTATTTCAACTTTCCTTGTAGATAAAGGTACTGAAGGCCTTGAAACCGGCATTAAGGAAGATAAGCTTGGCATCAGGAGCAGTGATACTTGCACTGTAAGCTTTAATAACTGCCGGGTTCATAAAGATCAGCTCTTAGGCTCAGAAGGTCTGGGATTCAAGATAGCTATGGAAACGCTAAACGGCGGCAGAATAGGAATAGCGTCACAGGCACTTGGTATAGCGCAGGCATCACTGGAAGCATCTGTGAGATATGCAAAAACCAGGAAGGCATTCGGCAATCCGATTGCAAATCTGCAGGCTATACAGTTTAAAATTGCGGATATGGCTACCAATGTAGAAGCAGCTAGGAATATTGTACTTGAAGCTGCCTGGCTGAAAGATCAGAATATGCCTTACGCAAAAGAAGCAGCTATGGGTAAGCTGCTTGCAAGCAAGGTTGCAGTAAACAATGCTCTTGAAGCGATACAGGTTCACGGCGGCTATGGTTACGTTAGAGAGTACCAGGTAGAAAGATACTTAAGGGATGCAAAGATCACTGAAATATACGAAGGGACCTCAGAGATCCAGAAAGTGGTTATTTCCAGGGCAATGCTGAAAGATTAAATTTCAATTTTTTTTTGTAACAATAAAAAAGACAGGACTGAAACAGCCTGTCTTTTTTAATTTGTGATTACATTTTAACTATTTAAGGAGGATCATTTTTTTAGTTAAAGTATATTTACTTGTCTTTAAGATATAGAAATAAATGCCTGAATTGTATCTTTCAGCATCCCATTTGGCACTGTATGAACCCGGTGAAATATCGCCTTCGGCAAGTGTTTCAACTTCCCTGCCCAATGCATCATAAACTTTTAATGTAAGGAAAGTTCTTTCCGAAATATCAAATTTAATATTTGTTTTCGGGTTGAACGGGTTAGGATAATTCTGATACAGGCTGTACTTTGTTGGAATTTCTTCGTTGATCTTGATTATGCCGATATATGTGATACCGTGGGGACCCGGACCTGATGGCGGTACTGTATGACATACCATACAGTCATTAATAGCGCCTGCATGTCCCTGCAGCCTGATGCTCTGTAGATTATCATTTGGCTGGGTTGTTGGATAAATCGCATGCGGACTCCCGTGGCAGGATGAACATAACAGCCCTCCGTGCCCTTTTGACTCCCTGTATAATTTATTAGGCTCTTCAGCGTAATTGCTGCCGTGGCAACCGGAACTTCCGCATTTTGGCTCATCAAGCCAGGGTCTTCTGCCTGTTTCAATTGTATTGGCAATGGTTGACATAGTTCCGTGGCAATCCTGGCATGTCATATTGCCGGATCTCATCACATCCCTGAAACATTGAGTATTGGGTCCGGGATGGCATTTATAACATGTATTAATGCTGTTTACCGGCTGAATGAATTTATGCTTATCATGAATTCTGAAGGAAAATGGTTTCGCCTCAGGGTCGCCAACTGTTCCCAATGCATTTGATGCATGGCATCTTGCGCAAAGCTCCGGGGAGTTCTGCCTGAAACCCGGAACATTTTCATGGTTATCTTTTATGGACTGCTCGCTTGTATGACAGCCGCTTTGAAAGCAGCCTATTTCATTGCTTACAGGTATCACATTATCTGTAAATGCGACAGTATTACCGTTCAGCTTGGCATTTAAGTGAAATGTCTGGAACGGCCTTTCATTAACCAGGTCAGCATCTGCAAACGGTGTGTTTGGAATTCCAAGCACCTTGAAATAATTTGTGGAAACATCCATCGTTCCGGTTAATCCTTTACCTGTCAGCCCGATATTATCAGGCAGCGGGTTTGGCAAGCCGAACAGTACCTGAGCATAGCTCCAGAAGTTGGTCTTGCCGATGGAATAAGTATTTCCCGGAATGGAATACTCCAGTGTAAAGCCAGATGTAACAATTTGCGGAGACAAACCCTGCTGTTTTTTTATCACCTGCGCAAACACATTATTGTATGGCGGCAGCACAGCCATTTTAGAAAAGTCCCGGTTAGAACAATGCATTCCAAGGTCATTCCACCCAAGAACAATATATTCCTGTGAAATTAATCCGGGCAAAAGGATAAAAAACAGTAAAAATGATGATATGAATCTCAATTTTCCAAACATATATACTCCTTTTGAATTTGGTTAAAAAATTGAGCTTTCGGGAGGTTGAATACAAATATACAAAATAAGGCAGGGGCATTCCTATGACATTTGTCGCTATTGGCAACTAATATCAATAAACATAAAAAAAGCAGCTGTTTAAGCTGCTTTTTTTTAAAAGTAATTGTTTATTACAGGCTGAAGTAAAATCTTAAAGTTATATCTACACTGTTCATATCTTTCGCGAACTTTGTAGCAAATGGTTTTGTCTGGTCCTGTTTTAAAGGAATAAAGTTGTAACTAAGCTCACCACCGAATCCGAACTGACCGCCGGTACCGGTAAACCCTGAAATTACCCTGAACAAAGGCGCCCATTGGCTGGTTGATAACCCGTTCTGGCCGGGTTCACTATAATAATAAAATGTATTTGGTGAATTATTATAAGTCACATCATTTTCTTCTCTTACCCAAACCGCACCTGCACCACCGCCAATGAAAAACAGCCTTGCAAAGCTTTTTTGTTTGAACAGCGGGAAGAACCTAACATTAATAGCCAATGGCAGTGCTATAATTCCGTTTGTGCTCGTATGCGCGTAATTATAAGAAGTGCCGTTAATTACCATTGGTGATGATAATGCATAATCTACCTGTTTATTATTGCTTGTAAATAGTATGGTTGGAGAAAATTCG
The DNA here is from genome assembly GCA_017303675.1 of Ignavibacteria bacterium. Taxonomy (NCBI): domain Bacteria; kingdom Pseudomonadati; phylum Ignavibacteriota; class Ignavibacteria; species Ignavibacteria bacterium. The sequence continues at coordinate 67,907 of JAFLBX010000002.1, read as the reverse complement.
AGAGTAACTGCCTGGGCTATTGAAAATCCAAAAAACAGATTTATGTTAGTTAAAAATGTTCCGTTCCTGGTATCCAGAATCGGGAAAGCTGAGCTCATATAAGAATTTGTAAAAATCATAAATGAATACCCTGCCCCGAAATACGAAGAGACGGTTTTTCTTTTTTTAAGCTGGTAACTCTCTTTATACTCCTTATTCAGATCAAGTTTTTTGTGTTCAGGAACAAATTCCTTATTTTTCAGCAAGCTTTTATTTTCAGAAAGCTTTAGCTCAGGTGAAAATTGCGCAAAAAGGTTACCTGATAAAAAAGCAAGAATAAGCAGTAATTTTACGGAAAATCTCATTATGTTTTCTCCTTTTTGAATTCTTATTAAACCAACAATACAAAGATAATAATTAATTACAGAATATACCTGCTTAAGTCTCTGTTCTTAACAATATCCTTAAGCTTTTCATTTACCAGATCTTTATCTACAACTATCTTCTTTTCAGCATTTTTATCCGGTGTATTGTATAATATCTCTTCAAGAACAGTTGAAAGAATAGTATGCAGCCTTCTTGCACCGATATTTTCGACCTGTTCATTTACTTCTGCAGCAATTTTAGCCACTTCAAATATTCCGTCCTCTTCAAATACCAGCTCAACACCTTCTGATCTCAGGAGCGCTTCGTATTGCTTAAGTAATGCATTCTGCGGCTGGGTTAAAATCTTAACGAAGTCTTCTTCAGTTAAGCTGTTAAGCTCAACTCTTATGGGGAATCTACCCTGAAGCTCCGGGATAAGGTCACTTGGTTTTGCCACATGAAAAGCTCCGCTTGCAATGAAAAGGACATGGTCTGTTTTAACTGAGCCGTATTTAGTAGTTACACTTGAACCTTCAACAATAGGCAGAAGGTCACGCTGAACACCTTCCCGTGAAACATCGGGTCCCTGCCCTTTTCCCTGAGGTCCGGCAATCTTATCTATTTCATCAATAAATACTATTCCATATTCCTGAACCCTTGTAATTGCCTCTTTAATCACTGAATCCATATCAATAAGCTTATGAGCCTCTTCCTGCACAAGCACTACACGCGCTTCTTTAACTGTCATCTTGCGTTTTTTCATCTTCTTTGGCATTACACTGCTGAAAAGATCCTGCAGGTTTACACCAAGGTCATCAAGCCCGATCGGACCCATTACCTGCATCATAGGCATACCATCACCGCTTATATCAATTTCTATAACTCTTTCATCAAGCTCACCTTTTTGCAGCTTTTCACGGAATTTTTCGCGTGTTTTGAAATTATCTTCTTTATCTTCTTCCCCAACGGGCGCAGTTGATGTGGCTGTAAATCCCAGCGTAGCCTGGGCTGCTGAGGCATCATCATGTTTTTTCTTTACCGGAGGTATAAGAATATCAAGCAGCCTTTCTTCTGCAAGATATTCCGCTTTCTTCTGAACCTCTATGCTCTTTTCTGATTTAACCATTGTTACACCAAGATCAGTAAGCTCACGCACTATTGATTCAACATCCCTGCCAACATAACCAACTTCAGTGAATTTTGAAGCTTCTACTTTTATGAACGGTGCGTTCGAAAGCTTTGCAAGCCTGCGCGCAATTTCAGTTTTACCTACACCGGTGGGTCCTATTAGAATGATATTATTAGGCATAATTTCTTCACGAAGGCCGTCTGATATCTGTTTTCTTCTCCACCTGTTTCTAAGTGCAATTGCAACCGATTTTTTAGCATTATTCTGCCCTATTATATATTTATCAAGCTCGCCAACTATTTGAGAAGGAGTTAATTCTTTCAGAAGCAGATTCTCTTCATGCTTTTGCTCTTTTTTTGCTCTTGGTTTTTTTTCGGTTTTCCCGTTCACAGGTTTTGCTGTGTTTTTTTCTTCTTCGGGTAATAAATTATCTTCTGATATTATTTTATCTTCCGTATTTTCTGACATGTTTATAAATTGTTCTTTCTAAGAAATTTTAAATTTAAAAAGGGTTATGATTCTGATTTTAAAGTTCTTCAATAGTCACACTGTGGTTCGTATATATGCAAATATCGGCAGCTGTATTAAGTGCTTCTTTAACAATTTCAACTGAAGGCAGGTCTGAATATTTAACAAGCATTCTTGCAGCTGCAGTAGCAAAGCTGCCGCCTGAGCCGATGGCTACAATTCCGTCATCAGGTTCAATAACATCGCCGTTACCGGAAATAATGAATGCATGCTTGCTATCCATAACAGCCAGTAATGCTTCAAGCCTGCGCAAATACCTGTCTGTCCGCCAGTCCTTTGCTAGCTCAACTGCGGCTCTTGGCAGGTTGCCTTTATACTGCTCCAGCTTGGCTTCAAACTTTTCAAATAGGGTTAATGCATCAGCAGTTGAGCCGGCAAATCCGGCCAGCACCTTATTATTATAAATTTTGCGGACTTTTTTCGTGTTATGCTTTAATACTGTATTTGAAACTGTTACCTGTCCGTCACTGCCCATTGCTGCTTTGCCGTCTTTGATCAATCCAACAACTGTAGTGCTTAATATTTTATTCTTCAATTATGCTCCTTATTTCTGTAAAAATCCTGTGTTCTGTAATTATAAAAACATATATTTATTTAAAAAATTCCGGTGAACCCTGCTAATATTCACAGATATTATTATTAGTTCAATATGATTTTTCTTCTTAAAGTAGCTTTCGGTATTTTCATATTTTCCCTGTATTTAGCAACTGTTCTTCTAGCCAGATTAAACCCTTCATTATTCATTAATTCAGCTATTTTTTCATCGCTTAGCGGTTTAGATTTATCTTCTTTTTCAACCAATTCCCTTATTTTATCCATATATATCCTGTTTGAAACATCTTCACCGCTCTCGGTTTTCATTGCTGCAGAAAAAAAGTATTTCAGATCAAAAATTCCGAAATCTGTTTGAACATATTTGCCGCGCACTACTCTGCTAACGGTTGAAATATCCATATTGATATCTTCTGCGATATCTTTTTCAAACATTGGCTTTAAATTTTCGCCGTGTGAAGTGAAAAATTCCATTTGCCTGTTCACAATTGCATTCATGATCTTAAGCATGGTTTCTCTTCTTGATTCAATAGCATTAATGAACCAACGCGCTGATTCAACCTTATTTTTAAGAAAATCCCTGGTATCCTTGCCTGTCGATTTATCTTTAAGCATTTCCATGTATTTCTTGCTGATCTTTATCCCCGGTTTAGAGCTTCCGGTTAGCTCTACAATTAAATTTCCGTCCACTTCCCTTACAATAAAATCAGGAATAATATAATCTGCAGCTGTATCCTGTTTGCCCGGTGCGGGATTCAGCCTGTGGATAATTTCAAAAAGCTCGTTAATTTTTTCAAGGTTTACATTCAGCAGCTTGGCAAGCTTTTCAAAATGCTTCAGCTTAAATTCTTCAAAATGCTCATTTATCATTTTGAGACACAATTCCCGGTCATTATCATCTAAGCCGTTTGAGAGATCTTTTAATTGTATAGAAAGGCATTCCTGCAGATTTCTTGCTGCTATCCCGGGCGGGTCAAGATTCTGTACAATATTCAGAACGTGCTCTATTTCAGCAATGTCTGTTTCAGCTGAATACTTTTCTGCAATATCTTCCTTTATTTCTTCCAGTGAAATTCTCAAATAACCGTCATCTTCCAGGTTGCCAAGAATCTCTTCAGCTATGATAAGTTCTCCGCTGCTTAATCCCATTCTGTAAACCTGCTCAAGAGGTGTTTCCTTCTGCTTGCCCTGTTTATTTAACAGGTAATCGGTTCTTTCTTCATCAGTTCCTGAAAAGCTGCTGTTGTAGCTGCTTCGCTCAGGATATGAATTCCAGCTTTCGGTTTCGTAACTATCTTCAGGCAAAGTTTCTGCTTTATCATCTGAATCGATTCCGTCTTCGAGTACGGGATTATCTTCAAGCTGTTTTTTAATTTCCTGCTCAAGCGCAATAGTAGGTATAGCAAGCAGAAGCTGCGCCTGTATTGCCTGCGGTGAAAGTTTTTGCTGTAATACCTGTCCCTGTGAATTTTTTAACATTTTTCCTTATTTAGCTCAGCTTAAATCGTTTTCCCGGAAGCTGCTCCACAATACCTTTGAATTCCATATTAAGCAATGTGACCAATGAATCTGATATATTCAATCCCGATTTCTCTGATATAAGATCAATATGAATTGGCTCCAGATTCATCAAAAATGTGTCATAAACCAGCTTTTCATTGCCGTTTAGCTCCGGTACTTCGTTTACAGATATTGAATTACCATTTACGCTGTTAAGTTTCAAGCCAACCAGCTTATTGGATATCTCGACTAAAATGTCATCAAGATTTTCAACCAGCTTAGCCTGTCCATTTTTTATCAAAGCATTTGTGCCATGGCTTACTTTAGAAGTAATATAGCCCGGTACTGCGAACACCTCTCTCGATTGGTCCAGAGCGGTACGCGCTGTTATCAACGCGCCTCCATCAATATCACTTTCAATAACAATTGTTCCAAATGAAAGGCCGCTTATTATCCTGTTTCGCTTGGGGAAGTTCACTGCATCAGGAAATGCTGATATTTCGTATTCGGATATCAACAATCCTTTTTCCAGCATTTCATCATACAAAGCTTTATTTTCCGGTGGATAGATCATATCTACACCGCAGCCAAAAACCGCTGCAGTAATTGCTGAAGCATTTTTATTTTTCAGTACAGCTTTATGAGCGTAAGTATCCACTCCTCTGGCAAAACCGCTTACAACAGCAATTCCTGCTGAGGAAAGCTCTTCAGCAAATTTTTCAGCCATTTTTTTCCCGTAATCAGTTGGTTTCCTGGTGCCAACAATACCAATTGAATTGATGAGCTTATCAGGTGATTGTTTGCCGCGCAGGTAAAGCAAAACCGGCGGATCGTAAATTCTTTTTAACAGATCAGGATATTCCGGACTTGAAAGCGGTAAAATGCTGATGTTCAGCTTATCGGCTTTTGAAATATATTCATCAAACGTATCATCAAACTGCTTAAAGCCTGAATAAGAATTAAGAATAAGCATTGCTGTTTTATCACTTATATTCTCAATTTCGGCTAGCTCCGATGGCGCAGCATTAAACACATTTTCTGCGCTGCCGAACTTATCTATCAGCCTTTTGGTGCGGATTGCGCCAAGTCCTTCAATTTGAGTTAAGAATAATAAGTGTTTTAATTCATTCATCTGTTAAAAAAGAAAAATATGTGCTGATAATTTGTATTCAGGGTTTAAAGCCGGAAAAATTTTATCTTCTCATCTTAGGATCAAATGCATCCCTTAAACCGTCACCTATCAGGTTGACAGCAAAAACTGTGATCATTATTGCAAGTGAAGGATAAAGAGCCAGTCCGTAGTTTGTTCCTGCAACAATATATTTATACCCGTCGAAAACCATCTGCCCCCAGCTGGCTGTTGGCGGCTGAACTCCGAGACCAAGGAAGCTTAAGCTTGCTTCAAAAATTATTGATGTTGCCAATCCCGCAGTACCCGTTACTATGATCGGTCCAATAGTATTAGGCAGAATATGCCTGAAAATTATCCTGGTAGGCCTGTAGCCCAGTGCGCGTGTTGCTTCTACGTATTCAGTTTCACGCAGAGAAAAAAACTGTCCGCGTACGATCCTGGCAATATCAACCCAACCTGTTAATCCGATCGCAACAAAAGACTGCCAAAAACCTTTACCAAGCACAACAGATAATGCAATAATAAATAATATCGAAGGGAAAGACCAGACTACATTTATAAACCACATTATTACAGCATCGGTTTTACCGCGGAAATAACCTGCCAGCGCTCCGAGGAAAACACCAATAAAAATTGCAATACTTTCGGAAATTACACCAACTGATAAACTGATCCTGCTTCCGTAGATAAGCCTGCTTAAAATATCCCTGCCGTATCTATCAGTACCAAGCAGATATTCCGGTTCAATATGCCAGTCTTTTTCAGTTCCTTCAATTAACTCATTTTTAGCTATTGATCTTTCAGATCCGGTATAATCTGAATAAAAAACTGAATCATTAGTAACATTTTTGATGTTTTTTATAGGGATAAAATCAGTACCATCCAGCGCTTTTTTTACAAGAACATTTCCTTTAAAGCCGGAAGGTTTTGTGGCATATTCAAGTGTCTGATCATTAGGGTCAAATGGAGCTAAAATTCCTGCTGAAATCGCCACTAATATCAAAAAAATCAGGGTAAATAAACCCGCCATTGCAAGCTTATTTCTTTTAAATCTTATCCAGGAATAATACCATAAGCTATGAGAAGCCCTTTGTTTTTCGGCTTCAGAAAACTTATCTTTATCTTTAAAAAATTCATTTTCCTGCATAATTTTGCTAAATATACCGAAATTTCATTAGATATTCAAAACAAATCGCTGAAATTGGAAAAAAAATTGAAGGGTTGAAATTATTTTAGTTCACACTGTGTTATTATAATTGGCAGGCTGCAGGTTCGTTTCACCAAAAGAAACAAATCGCTGTGTACCTAAACTGCCTCCTGGTATACAGCACGCGAAGTCTGGCTTCTTGCAGATTTCCTCCTGTATTGTTTTCTCCTTTAGAAACCCGCAGTTTGCCGATTTTTTTCATGCTGAACCCGGAAGTAATTTATTGCTTCCGGGTTTTTTATTGCTGCCCAATCCTGAACGGGAATCCTACTTTAGAATGCGAAGTACGAAAAGGAAGGATCAATTGCCAAATTAAATGTATACTTGATTACAATTTGCTATTTGTTATTTGTTATTTGCATTAAGGTATTTGCCTGCCCAGGCGGCAATAATTTCACCCACATAAGATGCATCCTCTTTTTTAAGCATTAAATGATCAATATCATCAAGTGAAACTATACTCTTTGGCTCATTAGCCCGTTTATATAAAGTATATGCATTACTTATATCTGAATAAGTATCAACTGTTGAATGCAATACGAGGTATGGCAGGTGAATTCCTTTTTGCAGCTCTGCTGCGTTATAGCTTTCAATATCCTTAAAGAACTGCGGCTTAAAGTTGAATTTGACTCCTCCTATTTCAGTTTCAGCAACACCCATTTTTATACAGCGGTCTTTTGTTCTCTTAAGCTTAACAGCAAGATTTGCCGGCTCTTCAGGTGATGCGATTGTAACAAGCGCTTTAGCTGATCCTATTTGATTCGTGGCAAATAATACAGCAGCTCCGCCAAGTGAATGACCAATTAGCAATTCAGGATATGAATAATTTTTACCTAAAAATTCTGCAGCTGAGTATAGATCATCAATTTGGGTAGTAAAATTGCTGTCCGGAAATCTGCCTTCACTTTCGCCAATCCCTGTCATATCAAACCTTAAGACTGCTATACCGTGTTTTGTCAGTATTTTATTGATATTTGATATTGCTTTAAGCTCCATTGAACACGTAAAACAATGAGCAAAAACTGCAAAATGTTTAATATGTTCATTAAACGGCATATCAATTTTCCCTGCAAGATTGAATCCGCGGGTGTTTTTAAATTGTACATCTACTGTTTTCATATATTATAAAAATATGCAATAGAATTTTTAATTTAAGTGCATTTGGCAGGTATGAAAAAATGATTTTTTGGATCAAAGTTGTTAAAAATTCTGTAATTCCGCTACTCACTTTTACATTAGTGAATATTTATTTATTTTAGCATCAAGTAAAAGAAAAAGTTATGTGTACAAATTACGACCGGTATATTACAGATAAAGAAATCAAAAAAAAGATGAAATCTCTAAAATATCCCGTTAAGAACGATGATGATTTTACAGATGAAGATTACGAAAACCTGAAGCAAAAAGATATTAGGTTAACATCTGATATACTTTCTGTTGCGATGAAGGAAAACACTCCTGTATTTACAATAATGAAGTGGTCAATAAATTGGAATCCAAAAATGCCAATTTATAACAGCCGCATAGAAACTATCCGCGAGCAGGCTCGCTGGAAAAGTATCTTTACTAAATCACGCTGCCTTATTCCTGCAACAGCATTTTATGAATACAGGCCGTTTGAAAACGATCCACCGGAAATAACAAAGTTAAAAAAAGATAACAAGATCAAACGCAAAACCAAGTTCAGTATTTCAGTAAAGGATGCAGATTTCTTTTTTATAGGCGGAATTTATGTATGGAACAAAGATATGAACTACTGCAGCATGATAACCACACCTCCGCATAAAGATCTGAAAAAGATCCCGCATCACCGGTGTCCCTACATATTACTTCCTGAAGAAGCTATGGAGTTTATTGAAGGAGACCCTTCTTACTTACTTGATAATGTAGATACCCTTGATAGTTCCAAAAAACTTGAAATTCAGCAGGTTTCTGAGTTTTAATATCATAAACTGCATGATTTTATTTCATTGTAATAATTAATTACAAAAATTATCTTACGTATTAAAATTAAATAAATTACAGAATTCAGAGTCCACAATGAAGGGAATTATTCTAGCAGGCGGTGCAGGTTCAAGGATGTACCCCATAAGCCAGCTATACAGTAAACAATTGACCTTAATATATGATAAACCACTAATTTACTATCCTCTTTCAATTTTAATGCTTGGTGGGATAAAAGATATATTAATAATATCTAATGAAGAAACCATACCGTTTTATAAAAAATTATTCAGTGATGGTAAACACCTGGGGTTAAATATAGAATATACCCTGCAATCCGCCCCAAATGGAATTGCAGAGTCTTTCATTCTGGGTGATAAATTCATTGGAAATGACAGTGTTACGTTGATACTTGGGGATAATATTTTCTACGGTAAGCTGGATTTCTTTCACAGAGCGCTTGAAAGAAAAAGCGGAGCAACTGTTTTTGGCTACAGGGTAACTGACCCTGAGAGATACGGAATAGTAGAATTTGATGAAAATGGCAAAGCTATTTCAATTGAAGAAAAACCGGCTAAGCCAAAATCGGATTTTGCAGTCCCCGGCTTATATGTTTATGATAATAAAGTAGTGGAAATTTCCAAAAATCTAAAACCCTCTCCCCGCGGTGAACTTGAAATTACTGATGTAAATGTAGAATACATGAATCGCGGTGAGCTTAATGTAGAAAAGATAAGCCGCGGAGTAGCATGGCTGGATACCGGAACACCTGAATCACTTCTGCAGGCATCTAACTTTTTCGGGGCAATCGAAGACCGCCAGGGTTTAAAAGTTGCATGTTTAGAAGAAATATCTCTGCATATGGGATTTGTAAATCTTGAACAGTTTGAAAAAGCTGTATCATCTATGCCCAAATGTGCATACAGAGAGTATCTGAATAAAATACTACATGATAAAAAAAAGTGAACAAGAATAAGCAATGGATATCCAGGAAACTAAGTTAAACGGCGTTTTGATCTTTACCCCTAAAGTATTTGGGGATGAACGCGGGTACTTTTTTGAATCATACAGAGAAAAGATCTTTGCCGAAAATGGTATCAATGTAAAATTCGTACAGGATAATATTTCGCATTCGAAAAAAAATACTGTACGCGGGCTGCATTACCAGGTTGGCGAATTTGCCCAGGGTAAATTATGTCAAGTGGTTTATGGCAGGGTACTTGATGTAGCAGTTGATATTAGGTTTGGATCACCAACTTTCGGGAAATATGTAGCAACAGTCCTTTCTTCTGAAAATCACGAACAATTATGGATACCGCCGGGATTTGCCCACGGTTTTTCTGTTCTTTCAGAAACGGCAACATTTCATTATAAATGTACCAATTATTACGATAAAGCCAGTGAACGGGCAATTCTTTTCAGTGATAAAACTTTAAATATAGACTGGAATGTGACAGAACCGCTTGTTTCACAAAAAGATCTGGAAGCTCCGATGTTTAATAACAGTTCACAAGATTTTGTCTTCTGAGCTTAATCATTTCCTTCCCTTAAAAATTTTTCCAACAATTATTCTAAAATGAAAAACAATACTAACTCAATATTTTTCACAGATGGCGCTAAAGTAAAACAAAGCTCTCTTGTGACCCAGTTTGCCGAACGTTTGGAATTTGATCTTGTAAAAGACAGAACTACTGTTACTGATCACGATATACTTGAAGCTATTTCAATGGCTATCAGGGATAGGCTTACAAGAAATTGGCTTAAAACTCAGCATGAATACAATGAAAACAATGTAAAAAAAGTACATTACCTTTCGCTGGAATTTCTGATGGGCAGTTTGCTGGGCAATTCTTTGATCAATCTTGGGCTGTATGAAGAAACCCGAAAGCTGCTTGAAAGTTTTGGATACGATCTTGATAAAATTATGCGTGAAGAACCTGATATGGGTCTGGGTAACGGAGGTTTAGGCAGGCTTGCAGCATGTTACATGGAATCACTTGCAACCCTGGAATTGCCTGCTTATGGCTACGGGATTTTATACGAATACGGAATATTTGAACAGGATATAGAAAACGGCTACCAGATTGAAAAGCCGGATCACTGGTTACGATACGGCAACCCGTGGAAAGTAGTAAGGCCGGAATTCACTTACACGGTAAAGTTCAACGGCTCTGTTTCAACATATTTTGATGAAACCGGCAGGACAAGATATAACTGGGTAAACACAGATGACGTTCTTGCAATTGCAAATGATGTGCCGGTACCCGGCTACCAGAATCGTACTGTAAACACTTTGAGGCTGTGGCAGGCGAAATCAACCGATGAATTCAACCTGAACAATTTCAACCAGGGCAATTATCTTTCAGCAGTAGAAAATAAAAACCTCTCGGAAACAATTTCAAAAGTATTATATCCAAACGATTCTATACCGCAGGGCAAAATATTAAGGCTGCGCCAGCAGTATTTTTTTGTATCAGCGACTCTGCAGGATATTATTTATAATTTTAAGCTTAATAATACTGATTTTAAGCTCCTGCCGGAAAAAGCTGCTATTCAGCTTAACGATACCCATCCGGCAATTGCTATCCCGGACCTTATGAGGATACTGATGGATGATGAGGGTCTGGAATGGAACGATGCATGGGATATAACACAAAAAGTCTTCGCATATACAAATCATACTATTGTTCCCGAAGCGCTTGAAGAATGGTCAGAAAGCCTGTTACATACTCTTCTGCCGCGCCATATGCAGATAATAACAGAAATTAACCGCAGGTTTACCGCTGAAGTTAAGGAAAAATATTCCACCGATGATTCAGTTACAGGAAAAATGGCTATCATTCGCGAAAGTTCATCAGGCAACAGCGTTAAAATGGCGAATCTGGCAATTATAGGCAGCCATTCAACAAACGGTGTAGCGGAACTGCATACAGATATTCTGAAAAAATATATTTTCACAGACCTGAACAATTACCAGCCCGGTAAATTCAACAATAAAACAAACGGTATATCAATACGCCGTTTCCTTTTACAGGCTAATCCTGAACTTAGCGAACTGATAACTTCAAGGATCGGAAGTAATTGGGTAACAGATCTTGCTGAGCTTAGAAAAATCGAAGCATTTACAGAAGATGAAATGTTCAGGAAAAAATGGCGGGAAATAAAACATAATAACAAGTTAAGGTTAATTGATTTTATCAGCAGAAATCATGACGTAAAAATAAACCCGGATTCTATATTTGATTCACACGTTAAACGTTTTCATGAATATAAAAGGCAGCTGCTGAATATTCTGCATGTAATTTCACTTTATAACAGGATAAAAACGAACCCCTCTGAGTTCTATGTTCCACGAACAGTTATTTTCGGCGGCAAAGCCGCGCCAAGTTATTTTATGGCAAAGCTGATCATAAAGCTGATTAATTCTGTTGCTGAGCATGTAAACAACGATCCTGCTATTGGCGATAAATTAAAAATTCTTTTTATCAAAAATTACGGTGTTACACTTGCTGAAAGGATTATCCCCGCAAGTGACCTTTCAGAACAGATTTCAACTGCTGGATTTGAAGCATCCGGAACAGGCAATATGAAATTTGCTTTAAACGGCGCATTAACAATAGGCACACTTGATGGTGCTAATGTTGAGATAAAAAACGAAGTTGGCGATGATAATATTTTTATCTTCGGGTTAACGGCTGATGAAATAATGGATGCCAGGAAGGCCGGTTATACACCTATAAAATTCTACGAAACGAACCCGGAGCTTAAGCTTATTGTTGATATGCTTAAAACCAACTATTTCAATAAATCAGAACCGGGTATTTTTGATCCAATAGTTAACGAGCTGCTTTACCGCGATTATTATTTTGTTATGGAAGATTTTGAAGCGTATTCAACAGCTCAGAAAAGAGTTGAGCTTGCGTATATGAATTCTGATATGTGGACTAAAATGTCAATAATAAATTCAGCACGGATGGAAAAGTTCTCAAGTGACAGGGCTATAAAGGAATATTCAGAAAATATTTGGGATATTATTAAAATGAAAGTATCTTAAGCATTTTTTAATTATGTAAACCTGCTGAATATATCATTTTGTGATTCTTTATGATTATGCTGACTGAACAGATGCTTAACGTGCAGGTCTTCCTTGAGTTTATTGAACTTATCTTCACTGAAATTCACTTCATCAAATAATATTGAAAGTATATTTTTTGTGTTCTTGTGCATAACTGCCTTTACATGATAGTTTTTACCCTGGTGCTGTAAACCGGAGGACAAATGGCTGTTATAACTATGAGTGTCCATATTACATCCACCCCGGCATCGTTTCAAGGTATTCTTTCTTTGCATACAGATGCTCTTCACTTTCCCAGTGTTCCCTATCGCTAACAACTGCATTTTTGGTGCAGCCTGTCTTGCAGATCGGGACAGGATATTTTCCGACGCATTCCGTGCATTTATCAGGAACAACATAATAATGGACTTTTGACCAGAAGTCATCATGCACAAGCTCTTCATCGCAGAAAATAAAGTAGCGGTTATGAATTTTCCGCCAGTTTACTCCTCCCGGATAAATAGCATTGTAGGGACAAAGGATTTCACAAATACCGCAGTTTTCACAGTTAGAGTTGATCTTCATTGGCATGGAATTATCCCCCTTTCTGAAAATTAAGTCTGTTTTAAGCCTGAAATAAATTGAATATTCAAATATAAAACGGAACCTTACTGATTTTTATGATTTTTATCAATTTTCGTGTTGATAAATATCTGAAAATTAAAAATAGCTTTTTAAAGTAACAGTTTTTAATATGCTTCTGTGACTTTTATGGTTAATAATGTTATTTTATATTATATGTTAATATATTAAGGAGTAAAATTAATGAAAATTGGATTTGTCGGACTCGGAAAAATGGGCGCAAACATGGTTGAACGCCTGTTACAGCACGGACATGAAGTTGTTGTTTACAATTTAACTAAGCCCGAAATTGATGCGGCTGTAAATAAGGGAGCAATTGGCTCATCCTCACTTTCAGAATTGACCGGCTTGCTGCCTGAGAAAAAAGTGATATGGCTTATGGTTCCATCAGGTAAACCGGTCGATGAAAGCATAAACAGCCTCTCACATCTGCTTAAGAGCGGTGATATTATCATCGATGGTGGAAATTCATACTGGAAACAGACACGCGCACGTGGAGTGGATCTTGCGAAGCTTGGTATAAATTTTATTGATTGCGGGACCAGCGGCGGCGTATGGGGATTAAAAAACGGATACAGCCTTATGAGCGGAGGTAATAAAGAAGCTGTAGAGTACGTTTACCCATTGTTTAAAGCTTTAGCTCCTGAAGGCGGCTATACTTATTGCGGTAAAAGCGGTGCCGGGCATTATGTTAAAATGATTCATAACGGAATAGAATACGGAATGATGCAGGCTTACGCAGAAGGATTTGAAATACTAAAGACATCACAATTTAATATTGATGTGGAAAAAGTATCAAGCGGCTGGATGCACGGCAGTGTAATTCAGTCATGGCTGCTTGAGCTTGCCGTGAAAGCGTTCAAAGAAGACCCGGGCCTTGATTCCATTAAAGGTTATGTTGAAGATTCAGGCGAAGGCAGGTGGACCATTGAAGCGGCAATTGAACAGAACGTTCCTGCCCATGTTATCACATCATCACTTTATACAAGGTTTGAGTCAAGGCAGCAGGATTCCTTTGCAATGAAGGTTTTAGCCGCTTTAAGGAACCAGTTCGGCGGTCATAAAGTAATTAAAGAAAAATAAACAGTAAATAAATTTGGAAAAACCTGATAATTGTGTGATCATAATCTTCGGTGCATCCGGAGACCTGACAAAAAGAAAGCTGATTCCTGCAATATTCGAGCTGTTTAAAAATAATGAACTGCCTGAAAAATTCGCAGTCCTAGGTACTGCCGGCTCCTCTCTAACTGATGAAGATTTCAGGGTATCAATGTCAGAAGCTATCCGGGCTGCTGATAAAAAAGCCGGTGAAAAAACAATTAATGAATTTATTTCCAGGCTTAGCTATTTTTCAATGGATTTCAAGGACAGCAGCTCATATAATGAGCTTTCAGTAAAAATTAATAACCTGGGTCATGCCTGCGGTAAAAGCAGGAATTACATTTTTTACCTGGCTACATTACCGGCATTGTTTCCTGATATTTCAGTAAACCTTGGAAAAGCAGGGCTGAATAAAAATGATGGCGGGTACTCGAGGATCATAGTAGAAAAACCATTCGGGTATGACCTGAATTCTGCCATAGAGCTGAACAGGATAATGCATGAAAACTTTGATGAAAGCCAGATATACCGAATTGACCATTACCTGGGAAAAGAAACAGTTCAGAATATAATGGTCACCAGGTTCTCCAACGGGATATTCGAACCCATCTGGAACCGCAACTACATTCATCATATCGAAGTAACATCAGCTGAGAACATGGGAATAGAGAACCGCGGAGGTTATTATGAATCTTCAGGTGCATTAAGGGATATGGTACAAAGCCACCTTTTAAGGCTGGTAACACTTATAGCAATGGAACCTCCTTCATCATTCGATCCTGATGCGGTAAGGAATGAACAGCTCAAGGTGCTACAGTCACTTCGCAGGCTTAAGCCCGAAGAAATTGAAAAAAGTGTTATCCGCGGCCAATATACAGCATCAAAAATAAACGGAAAAGAGATCAAAGGCTACAGGGATGAAAAAAATGTCGCGCCCGATTCAAGGACAGAAACATATGCGGCAATTAAGTTTTATATTGATAACTGGCGATGGGGGGGAGTACCTTTTTATATCCGCACAGGGAAACATATGCCGACGCGTGTTACTGAAGCTGTAATTCACTTCAGGAAAACACCGCATTACCTTTTTAAAGAAGGAAAAGAAGCCGGTGATAACCAGCTTATTCTCAGGATACAGCCTGATGAAGGGATTTTGCTTAAGATAGGGATGAAAGAACCTGGTTCCGGGTTCAAAGTTCACAGTGTGAATATGGATTTTCACTATAAAGATATTACAAATGTTCATATTGCAGAAGCATACGAAAGGCTGATATATGACTGTATGACAGGCGATACTACATTATTTCTGAGAGCTGATGCTGTTGAAGAAGCCTGGCGGTTTGTTGAACCCATTCAAAAAGCATGGGCAAATGATGAAAATGTAAAAATATATGGATATCCGGCAGGAACATGGGGGCCTAATGTTGCAGACCAGCTAATTGAAGGCGGCGAAAAGATCACATGGAGATATCCATGCAAAAATCTTGCTGATGACGGTGTATATTGTGAATTATAACAATTTGAATTAAGGAATGAACACAAAAGAACTGGAAAGAGATAACGTTAAAATATTCGAAACACCTGAATCCCTGGCTAAAGGATTTGCCGAAATCTTTGCTGATAAAATTAGTGAGCTGCTTAAAGAAAAATCTGAACTGAACATAGCACTATCAGGGGGCAACACCCCGGTTGAATTCTATAAGTTATTGGCATCTGATTATAAAGATAAAATAGATTGGAACAGGCTAAATTTTTACTGGGTTGATGAAAGATGTGTAGAGCCAGGCTCACCGGAGAGCAATTTCGGGAATGCGTATAATACCCTGTTCAGAAATATTAATATTTCGCCGGCAAGGCTTCACAGAATAAAAGGGGAAGCTGATCCTGTAAAGGAAGCTCAAAGATATTCTGAAATAGTGAAGTATAATGTTCCGGCTTTTGGCTCTCTCCCCTCTTTTGATATAATTCTCCTTGGCTTAGGAGATGACGGGCATACTGCTTCAATTTTTCCTGATCAAATAAGTTTATTTACATCAGAAAAATTATACGATACTGCGATACACCCTAAAACCGGGAATAAACGAATTTCCATGACAGGCAATTTAATAAACAATGCGAAATTTATTTATGTTTTGGTAAGCGGTATTGAGAAAAAGAATGTCATAAATGTAATTATGAATGGCGGCGAAACTGCTGATAAATATCCTGCGAATTATGTAAAACCTGTTTTTGGGAAGTTGTTTTGGGTAGTGGATAAATCTGCTGTAGATTTTTAAATAAAGCAAACCCCGCAGATACACGGGGATTGTTGTTTTTGTACACCCGTAGGGAGTCGAACCCCAAACCTTCTGATCCGTAGTCAGATGCTCTATCCAGTTGAGCTACGGGTGCATTTCAAGGAAAAAACAGTAATTTTCCATTATTTATACAAATTTACCTAAATTTTATGAGTTATTCAATTGAATTAAATTGGATAAAATCAGATTAAAATTTTGTTATATAAAGTGCTGTAAAAATAAAAAATATTATAAAAATGAAGCATTTTTATCAAATTTTATATGGAGTATCCGGTTTATTGCTTATGATAGTCATTTTAGGCGGTTCAATAACTAAACCGGTGTTTAATAATTATTCAGTTAGGACGCTTGAAACTGCCGGAGTTAAAAAAGCATCCATGGATTCAATTGACAGCAGAATTGATGACATGCTTTATAATGTAAAAAAAGTGCAATTACAGATAGAAAAAATTAAAAATATATTTTCAAGTGATCAAATTGATGAGAGTAAATATCAAAAAACAAAAAGCGAAGTTTTTGTAAAGAATATTTATAATCCATTAAACGAATTATTGATTGTATTTTACAGGATCGGGTTTTTCTTTATTAGTTTGATATTATTTCTTACTGCTGTAATATTTCAATTGGTAAACAGGAGTGTTGATCTGAGGCGAAGAATAGAAAAGCTGGAAACATTATTGCCAAATAATATTAACGGTTAACAATGCACCTAGAAGGCAGCAGATAGATCAGTTACATCCATTAAAAAGAGACCCGGTAATCGGGTCTCTTTTTAAAAATACTTTTACTGCTTGAAGGATAATTTAATATTACTTATCTTGTTTCTTTTTCCATATATCAAGCATACTCTCATTCTTTTTATCATTCTGAGCGACAGTTGTTTTAAACTCAAACTGTTTATTATCACCATCCCAGAAGATAACCGGCATATTTTCACCGCCAAATGTTCCGTTTGAATTAAAATAATTTTCACTGCCTCCAAACAGGCTGCCGCCGCCGAGTGAGTATGTCCACACCTTCTGATTATAATTAAAGAACTTCAGGGTTGTAATATCATCAAAATCAAATGTGATCTCTCCGCAAAGCTGATTATCTTCTTCAAACAGTCTTTTCTTTACATTTTTTACACCCTGCATTTCATCTTCCGGTTTACTGCCGTTGAGATAATTAGTCATCAGGTCCTCATATTCAGCCTCAACAGTCGAAGCAGAATCCATAGTATGCATAATATTTATATATTTTATCTTACCGCTGCCTGATTTGCCGTCTTTAAGCTTAAATGAATATTCCTTTGTTTCAACCGTAAGACAGCCTATAAGGCTTACTGTTAACATAAAGAAAAAAATATAGAAGACAGATTTTTTTATCATATTTTGTATTAGTTATTAATTTTCCGGAATCTAGAGTACACCATTATGTTTGAGAACATCACGTGCAATTATACCTTTTTGAATTTCATTAGTTCCTTCAAAAATTTTATTTATTCTGGAATCCCTGTAGAACCTTTCAATAGGATAATCCCTGGAATAGCCCATACCGCCATGTATCTGCACAGCATAATCAACTACTTTATCCAGGCCTTCAGAGCAAAATAGCTTAACCATTGCGGAATGCATACTGATATTCTTTTTTAGGTCATAATCAACTGCTGTCCTGTATATCAAAGATTCCATTGCGTAAATTGTTGTAGCCATTTCAGCTAGCATGAACTGAATAGCCTGGAAATGGCTTATAGGATGATCAAACTGTACACGTTCTTTTGCGTAACGGGCAGACATTTCCAGCATTTCCTTGGCAGCACCAAGCGTAGCTGCACCAAGACCCAGTCTGCCGGCATCCAGAGTTTTCATCGCAATTAAAAACCCCCGGCCTTCTGTACCTATCATATTTTCTTTGGGAACTCTAACATTATCAAAAGTAATGGCATTTGTAGTGCTTCCTCTTATACCCATTTTCTTTTCCGGAGGTCCGGCAGAAAATCCAGGCATACTGGTCTCTACAACAAATGCGGTTACACCTTTCGGAGTTCTTGCAAAAACCGAAATAATATCTGCTATTCCTCCGTTTGTGATCCACATTTTATCGCCGTTAATAACCCAATGGTCGCCATCTAGTGAAGCTGTAGTTTTTACGTTAAAAGAATCTGAGCCAGCCTGAACTTCGGTTAAGCAAAAAGCGCCAATTTTTTCACCTTTAGCCAGTGGTACAACATATTTTTGTTTTAATTCTTCAGTACCGCCAATCAAAATTGCATTAGTACCTATTGATTGATGTGCACCGATAAATGTAGCAGTTGAAAGACATGCACGGGATATTTCTTCCTGCATAATACAATAGCCTACTTCACCAAATCCCCCTCCGCCATATTGTTCCGGAATAGACGCTCCAAGAAGTCCTAATTCACCAAGTTTTTTAATAATTTCAGGTGGAATTTTTTCATTTTCATCAATTTTTTGAGCTATAGGTTTAAGCTCATTTACAGCAAAATCACGAACCATTTCACGGAGCATAATCTGCTCCTCAGTAAATCCAAATTCGAACATAACCTGTATAATTTAGATATTTATATAAAAGTAAACAAAAATCGTTATTTTATATGATGTGCTACTTTTTCACCCGTGAAGTTGATTATATCTTCTGCTCCATCAACTCCAATCATGTTACCGGATATCCATCCTGCTTCTTCAGAACACAGCATTAAAATAGCTTTGGCAACATCTTCAGGGTGTGTTAATCTGCCCTGCGGATTTTTAAGCTTTGTAGCTTCTATCATATTTTTAGCACCGGGTATTTTTTGCAGTGCCGGGGTATCGGTTACTCCCGCCATTATAGAATTAGCTGTAATTTTCATTGGAGCCAGTTCATATGCAAGCTGTCTTGTATGCGCTTCCAGGGCAGCTTTAGCTGCTGAAACAGCGCCATAAAACGGAATAACTGAGTGCGAACCTGCGCTTGTTAAACTGAAAATTCTTCCATGTTCTGCAAGCAGGTTGCGGAAAATTAATCCCTGGGTCCAGTAAACAAGTGAGTGAGCCATAACATCAAGTGTCATTTCCATCTGAGCCTGAGAAATACAGTTTGTCTGTGTTTTGGCAATAAATGGTTTTAGTGTGCCGAAAGCAAGTGAATGTACAAGAACTTTTATACTTCCTTTTTCATGCCCTTTTAATCTCTCAGTAATTTCATCTAAAACTTCATTTCGTTTAATGGCATCTGCAGCATTAATATTAAAAAAAACAGCATGCTGTTTAGTGTGTTCAATTTTTCTCATCAGGCTTTTTACATCGGGTAAGGTTATAGCCCTGTCAAGGTGAACACCGAATATATTATAACCGTGCTTCGCAAGTTCAAGAGAAACAGCACCGCCAAACCCGCTGGATGCGCCTAAAACTAAAGCCCATGGTTTCATAGATTTATGTAATTTTCTTTTAAATTATTGAATAAATATACCTGTAATTGTTAAGTATTTCAATTCAAATTTTCCGTTTTTCCCATTAAAAAAGCCCCCGCATTTCTGCGGAGGCTTGTATTATACTGAACTTGATTACTTAACTAGCATCATTTTCTTTGTATCTGTGAAATCAGCTGTAACAAGCTTATAGAAATATATTCCGCTTGAAAGATTTGAAGCGTCAAAATCAGCGGTATATGAACCTGCATTCAGGTTTTCATTCAGCATTGTTGCAACTTCTCTGCCCATTACATCAAATACAACAAGCTTTACATAACCTGATTTAGGAAGGTTAAACTTGATGTTTGTAACAGGGTTGAACGGGTTAGGATAGTTCTGTGATAATGAGAAATTATCAGGAATTGTTGTTCCGTTCTGGTTGATACCTGTTATTAAACCTTCCTGATTAGCATAAATATTCGTAGGTCCTAAGCCTGCATAAGAAAATGCACATAAGCTGGTTGTAGATATTGGAGAATAAACAATACATGTTGGTGAAACTGAAGTTGAAGCTGAGTTACTGTTTCTTTTGTAAACAGTAGCACCAAGGCTTCCAATTCTTCCGCCAACTCTTAAGTTGAGTGAGTCACCGTCACTTGAGATCCAAATACCGTTAAAAGGCTCATTACCATTTGGATTAGAAGAACACCATGTAAATGATTTATTATTACCATTACCTGAACCGCCTAATGTAAAGTCAACATCCCATGAACCACCGCCATTAACAGTCGGGCAATAATAGGAAATTCCGTTCCTGGTTACTGTAAACAAAGCTGAATCGCATGACCTGTTCTGCTTTACTGTTAATGCAGGTTTTTCGTATTTAACATTTGCTCCCCCTGAAGTAACGAAATAAGTATTGTTTGAAGCAGTAGGTGTCCAGGGAGTTCTGATTATCCTTATTTCATAATTTGTTGATGAAAATCTTCTTTCAACTGCAATCCAAACTGAATCATTTGACGAACTGGATCCGGGTCTTAATTCTGCGCTTGGATAAAAATCATCCCATCCTGAAGAGAATGTAACACCTGTCCATGTTGCGCCCCAGTCAACACTTCTGTAATATCTGAATGCATTTGTTGTAGATAAAGCATTATTTGATTCTGTGCACATAACGCCAACCCATGTAGCAGATGAATAAAATGCTCCGTCACTTACTGCAGACGCAAATGAATATTCCTGGCCGGATGGCGGAGCAGCTATCTGAGCTGAATACCAGCCATTACCGTCTCTTCTAAAGCTTGCAAAATTCATTGTTGCATCATCATTGTTTGTTGTATTGCTTCTTGTGTAGAAAACAAAAACTCTTGTTGAGTCACCAATTGAATTGTTTCTACTTTCAACCAACAGACTTACAGTACCATAGTATGCTGATGCTGATGTAACACCATTAACGTATGTCCAGGTAGCGCCTCCATTTGATGATCTGTAAACATCAATTCTTCCATTTGTACCTGATACTGCTGCTCTATTTAAAGCAATGTACATATTACCGTCTTCACCCATTTTCATATCGATCTGACGGAAATACGGGTCACCAAATCTGATATTTCCAGAATGAACAGTTGCATCAGATGTATACCAGTCAGGATTATACGGAGCTGGCACTTCTGTTACGCGCCTGTCATCTGTAACGTTAAATTTTGATTCAAATTTATTTTGAGCTGGAATTTTGCTGTCCATTTCCTGTCTGATCCTGTTAATTTCCATAACATTTCCTGAAACCTGTGCAGCTTTCAGCTGATCATCAAGTGATGATGGATAGAATGCATCGCTTTCATTATACTGACCGCGCTGCTGTTCTATAGCTGTTGGTGTGTTTGTGCTCGGTGTGGATCCGATGTTATCCTGAGCTGATAAAACACCGGTAAACATAATTGCAGTCAAAACTGCAAACAGTTTGAATAGTTTCATTTTGTTCTCCTTTTAATTTTTGATTCCCCCAATTGTTACAAATATATACTAAAACCCGATTTTATGCAAATAAACCTGCCCTAAATTTCACGGAAAAATTTAAACGAATGTTTTTATACTTGTAAGTGTTATATAATTAATATTGTTGCGGTTATTTTAAAGATTTTCGGGTATTCCCAGGTCTTTCCAATTTTTATCAGAGATATCAAAAACTTTTATTTTTTCATTATTCGTCAATAATTTCATATATAGTGGTATGATATCAAATCTATTACTTTCGGATTTTAAATATTTGAAAATTTTAGAACTTACAACATGGATTCCGCAAAAAGCTTTTTTTGAAAATGTGATATTATGCTTTTCAGAAGCATAGATTTTATCTATTCCATCTTCTGTTCTGCCGATAAGGCGGTTTTGTTCATCACATAGAAGGTATCTAGATGTTTTCCGTTTCTGAACACATAATGAGGCAATAGATTTAGTTTGTAAATGAAACGAGCTTAATTCATTCAAATCTGCATCACAATCTACATCTGTATTATACACATAAAAATTTTCATTTTTTTCAAGAAATTTTTCAGCATTTTTCAGAGCACCGCCTGTACCGAGTATATTTTCTTCATGAATCAAAGTGATTTTTTCACTTCCTATTCTATCAGAAAAGTACTTTTCCATCTTATCGGCAAAATGATGAGTATTGATATAAAAATCAGTTACGCCAAATTTTTTTAAAACAGAAATTACATTTTCTATCATTGGTGTACCTTTATAAGGGACAAGAGCTTTAGGTAAAGTATCAGTAAATGGTTTTAAACGGGTACCAAAGCCCGCTGCAAGTATAAATGCTGCTGTTATTTTTTCATTAATCATTTCTTTTTATTGAATTCAGGCTTAAGTCTGAATACTACATCATCGCATTTATATTTATCTTCAGGTGCATTGAATTTTTCATATTTTTCGGAAATATCTGCATCAGTAAATCCGGCATAACCAATAATATATTCCGGATTCAAAGATAAAACATAATCAATATCAAATTTTTTATGACCAGCCTGCAGCCTTTTTGAATTAGTTTTAGCTATATAATCATTATTCAAACCCCACATATCTATAGTGTATAATTCAGAGTAGTATGGTATTTTTCCAGCCGGTCCAACAGCTATTACAGTATTAGGATCGACATTCATTTTAAGCCACTTTCCGAACATTGACCACTGCATTTCATACCTGGCGTTATTATCTTTAATAATGAGCTGTTTATATTCCAAAAGACTTAAGGTAGATAAAAATAAAGCTATTGCCAGTACTGCTGAGGTGACTTTTGCTATTTTAATACTTTTTATTTCACTTTTATAATATTCACTGATCTTATTTAATACATTAAGGAAACCAATTACACTGAGTATATAAAGCATTGGAATTATAGGTACGAAGAACCTGTTTGCTATCATCCAGTCCCCACCAACAGCCACAATATATATGATATAGATAAGGACAAAACTTACCAGGTATGATTGCCTGAGATCAGTAAATGCTTTTTTAAATGGAATGAAAAGAATAAATAAAAATATATAAATTCTCGTACCAACACATAAAGCCAGGTATTTTGTCCCCAAAACAAGATTCATTTTAAAATCAGTAACACCTTTTGCATAAAATGTGTTGGGTATCAATTGTCCGTAGAAGAGATATTTGAAGCCATAATAGCCAATACAAAATAATGCATATGCAGCAACGATAGTAAAAAATACTTTACTAAAATTATTTATTCGTTTTCTGAAAAGGAACATATGAGCAAGTGTTACGACAATGATCATATTTCCTTCGGGTCTGCTGAGTGTACACAGCATCAGCAGAACTATCAGATAGAACAGGTATTTTTTGCCGTCATTAATCCTGAAATAATTATAAGTGATACCCAAAATAAATAATGTATATAACGGAAACTCCATACCGCCGATTGCCCAAAATGCTATCGAATCATCCAGTGCCATAAATAAAGCCGGCAAAAGCACAAGGTATTTAAGGTATTTTGTCAAATTTCCGTTAAACATTTTGGCAATCAATGATACCATTAAGATATTCACCATTGAAATTAACAGTCCAAGGGTACTGGAAAAAATAGATACATCAACAGATTTTATCTGGGTAAAAGGGGCAGTAATTATTGTCCATAAAAAATTAGTATAACCTTCTACATACTCACCCTGATTATAGACTAAACCTTTTCCTTCCATCAGGTTCTTACCGTACCTGTAAGAAATATAGGCATCATCTACATTCTGGAACAGAAAGCTCCAGCTGAGGAAAAAGCAATACAACATGAAAAATAGCAGGATAAATACGAAATATTTTCTCTGTTTGGACAAATAATCTATATTTTATTTATTTAATTACAAATTTATAGCAAAGTTAATAAAAAAGTATGCAAAATTTAAACATTTAAAACCATTTTAGGAATTATTATTTTTGTAAATAAGTTATAAATAATGATGATATTAGCAAAGAACAGGATATAAGTTGGAAGTAAGCTGGCGTAAAAATCTTTACATTATCTGGTCAGCGCAGTTACTTGCAATGATAGGTATGAGCATGGTAATACCTTTTCTTCCCTTATTCGTAAAAGATCTTGGAGTTACAGAAATATCAGAAGTTAAGCGCTGGAGCGGTCTTGTCGTTTCTGGAGTATTCATCACTGCAGTAATTGCCACACCTGTTTGGGGATGGCTTGGCGACCGAGTCGGTAAAAAGAAAATGGTGCTTCGCGCCATTTTCGGTCTAGCTGTATCGCAATTACTTATTGGTTTTTCCCAGGATGTAACCCAGCTTTTTATATTCAGAATGGTACAGGGAGCTCTCAGCGGCTTTATAGCCGCAGCGCTTGCGCTGGTATCTTCCAACACTCCAAAGGAAAAATCAGGATACGCGATCGGCTTTCTGGCAAGCTCAACTGCCGCCGGTAACCTATTGGGACCCTTCATAGGCGGAATGATGGCAGATGCTTTCGGCTACAGGAATGTGTTCTTTATAACATCCATTATGTGTGCTGTAAGCGGAGTTCTTGTATTTGCCTTTGTAAAGGAAATAAATACTTCAAGAAATAAAGAAAGCGCAATCTGGGATAATTATAAATTTGTTTTCAGCAACACCAGGCTTAAATACGCTTTATTGCTTCTTATTATATCAGCTGCAGCAATTTCTATGATACAGCCTTTATTCGCTTTGTTCATAGAAAACCGCGTTGGAACTACCCCATACCTCGCTACAATAACAGGCTCGATATTCGGTGTTGTTGGATTATTCCAGGTTATCTCATCTTCCTTCTGGGGTAAACTGAATGACAGGCGCGAAATACGAAGGAACCTTCTCTGGGCGCTAATTGGAGCAGGTGCCGGATACGCACTGCATGTTGTTACAACCGGAATTTGGGAGTTAGTCCCGATTCGCGCTCTGCTCGGTCTATGTATAGGCGGAGTTATGCCTTCACTATTTTCCTTCATTAACAAATGTATACCTGATAAGAAAAAAGGAGGCGTAATGGGAATCGCATCCAGCTTTACTATGCTTGGTAACTTACTTGGACCTTTATCAAGTGGTTTTATAGCTTCGGTAACAAGTATTGACTTTATGTTCATTTTAAGCGGTGTTATACTTGCAGCAAGCAGCATTCTTGCCTACTTTAAGCTTACAGATAAGCCAAAAGATAAGGTCAAAATATCAGAAAAAGATAAATCAACAATTACTGAAGAAATCGCAGCGGGCGTTTTGGATTAAGTTTGAGAAAGAACGATAATTAATCAATAAATTCATCAGCATGAAAATAATAATACTATTTGTTTTTGCACTTTTTGCCATTGAAACATTCACATTTTCACAAAGCGTGTTTGAACGATGGCACAAAACCGACCAGCTTATCCGTGACCGGAAAATTGATGAAGATGCTGCTATGGATTCCATTATGCTGTATGTAAAGCTGGGCAAAAAGGAATTCAAAACATACGGAATTCCGGGCACAAAGCGAAGCGACTGGGTTTTCCCGATGAAGGATTTTACGTGGTATTCCTACCGCACTGGCGGTAAAGATTACAAAGATGAGTTCTTCAGCTACTTCCAGGGGGGTGAGTTTAAAGGCCATCCTGCTCATGATATTTTCATTATTGATAAAGATACCAACAGTATCGAAGATTCCACAGGCAGGCATGTGCCTGCTGTTGCAATGGTAACGGGAATTGTTCTTTCCACTTATTCCACCTGGTTCAGGGCTGATTACCTGCGCAGCGGGAATTATATAAAGCTGTTCGATCCCGAAAGCGAAGCAATTTTCTATTACTCTCACCTTGACAGTGTTTTTGTGAAGCCCGGCGACCTTGTAAAAGCCGGTGATGAAATTGGATATATAGGGCGCACTGGCAGAAAAGCTATCTACGGGAAAACGCATATACATATTGCTTATTATAAAATTGAAGACGGTGACCCGATACCTGAGGATATCATTAACGATCTTTACAGCTCTCAGGCAAGGATGATGAAATAGTTCATTATTTTTTCGCAAGGTTGTTGGGTTAAATTACAGAGCAGGTTATAAATAACCTGCTCTTTTCATTTCAATAGTTTGGATAATTTAAAACCGTATCTCAACTTTAGTTCCGGTTTTCCTGTTGATCTCAAAAGTGCCGCCAAGATTTTTTACATACATTCCAACCAGCACCATACTGAAAGTATGGGGCCTGCCTTTTGGAGAAATTACCCCGATGCCGTTATCACGAACAGAAAGGTAATACTTCCCTTCCTTGTCTTCATGCATATCAATTGTGATATTACCTTTCTTTTTATTCGGGAAGGAATGCAGCAATGAATTGCTCAGCAATTCATTAATTATCATAGCGCAGGTTATGGCTTTATCTACTGGCAGGTAAATATGCTTAACATTCACATATGTAGATACACGGGAGAGGCTGATATCGAAGGATGAATAGAGAAACGGAATGAGCGTATACAGGAATCCTTCGAGATCGATATCGTTTACATTTTCTGCTGAGTAAAGCTTATCCTGTACCATTGCCAGTACCTGTGCGCGCGAGCGCGCAATTTTAAAATATTCAAGATGAACCGGGTCTTTTACATAATCTGCCTGGAACTGAAGCAGTGAAGATATAATCTTCATATTTTCCTTCACCCTGTGCGAAGCTTCATATGCCAGAAGCTCACGCTCTTTTGAAAGCTTTTCAAGCGAGCTTTCAAGCTTTACTTTTTCTTTCGCATCTGAAGTTACTTCAGTGTACAGAATAGCGTTCTTGTTCGCAATAGCCGCCTGGTTAACCATTGTTTCTATCCACGGACGGTTATCTTCTCCGAACTCATTTTTATTCTTGCTCATCAGAGTGATAAAACCAAGTATCTTGCCGTTAAGCTTGATAGGTACTATCATAGCTGTTTCTATGACATACTCCTTACCCATATCCTTTTCCGAGAGATTTCCCTCATTGGTAATATGGTATTTAACACTGGATTGCGCAAGACGCTTCTGGTAATCATTGATTATAACTGTATCATTTTTGCGTATAGCTTCGCTTAGGATTCCTTTGCCTTCAGGCGCAAGCGGAATTTCGGGAATGCTTGAAACATCAATGTGTTTTTCCTCCAGCACGCTGCGCAGGTAGATATATTTTATCTTTCGCTCTTTATCATCAAAGCGGGCAACAAACATATCCTGCATATCAACAATGTTCCTTAGTACATCAAAAAGCTTGTCATATAATTCATTGATATCAAGGGTTGAAGAAAAAAACCTGGATGTTTCGTAGAGAAGCCGAAGCTCCTTATTCTTAAGGTTAAGGACTTCAATTAGATTTTGGAGTGATTCGCGTTCACGGATGTTCTGCATAATACTAGTCCCCCGATTAGTTCTGCAAATATAAATATATCTTTTCAGAATATAATAACGTGATTGTGTTATAAATTCCCGTTACTCATTAAAAAATTAAGTATAAAAAAATTAACCGGTAAACATTGCCGAAAGTTTCGGCAAATCATAAGAGATTGTTTCATATGAGATTTTTTTAATTAGTGAATTCAGTTAATACTAACTTCTTATATCATTCATCGACAATTGCGCACATAAGCTCAGCTTCGGCGGCAAGCTCGCCATTGATACTGTTTTTATATGCCTTGGCTTTCAGCTTGAAAATATTCCGCTTGCGGTCAGTTACTTCTACATCAAAAAAGAGCTGGTCACCGGGTATCACCTGCTTACGGAACTTCGCCTTATCGATGGAAGTGAAGTAAGCGAGCTTGCCTTCATAGCTATCAAAGAAGTTAAGTATCAGAAGTCCGCCGGTCTGTGCCATTGCTTCTATAATAAGTACACCGGGCATTACCGGTTTTTGCGGAAAGTGGCCCTGGAAGAAAGGTTCGTTAATAGTTACATTTTTTACACCAACAATTCGCTTACCAATATCTATATCAACTACCTTATCAACAAGCAAAAACGGGTAACGATGCGGCAGCATCTTCTTGATAGCGTTAATATCAAATATAACATCGCTTGAAGTTTTTGCCTGGTACTTCATTTTAAGCTTATTCTGCTTGTAAAGATTTCGGAGCATCTTTACAAACTCGATATTATGCTTATGACCCGGGCGGGCAGCCATAATATGCCCTTTTATAGGAGCACCTATGAGCGCCATATCACCAATCAGGTCAAGCAGTTTGTGGCGAGCCGGTTCATTACTGAAACGAAGCTGTGTGTTGTTCAGGATACCATTTTGCCCCAGCACTACACTTTCATTTATGCCCAGCTTGTTCATCAGACCGGTAAGCTGGTCTGGCGATAACTCGCGGTCAACAATAACAACAGCGTTTTCGAATTTGCCGCCCTGTATCAGGCCCTGCTCATACAGATTTTCAACTTCATGCAGGAAACAGAATGTGCGTGATGGAGCGAATTCAGTTGGGAATTCACTCATATTGAACATGCTTGTGTATTGTGAGCCAAGTGCGGGATTGCGGTAATCTATCATTACTGTTACTTTAAAATCATCAAGTGGAAAGGCAACGATATCTACAGTTCCGTCAGGCGCACGGTAGTGAAGTGTATTTTCAATGACAAGGTAATCCTTTGGCTGGCTCTGCTCTGTGAATCCCGCAGAAATAAGCAGGTCAATGAACGGCTTTGCGCTGCCATCTATAACAGGCGGTTCATTGGTATCAAGCTCAACTATCAGGTTATCAATTTCAGCACCCATAATTGCCGCTAAAACGTGTTCTGTAGTTTTAACTTCAGCATCACCGACTGCAATAGTGGTTCCGCGTGAGATATCGGTAACGTGATCGATATCAGCCGGTATTTCGGGTGAATCAGGCAGATCGATCCTTTTGAAACGAATGCCGTAATCTTCAGGGGCGGGTACAAAGCGCATGTTTGAGTTATTTCCGGTATGCAGTCCGATACCTGATATTGAGACAGCTTTTGAAATAGTTCTTTGTTTTGTCAGCATATTGTTTTAATAATCCACGAAAATACAGATTTTTATGTAAAGATTTAAGCCTTTGTATTACCCCTGCTGCCAGTGTTAATACTTATTGATTTCCCTGAAAAATTTATTAGAAAATTTAGCTCTTGTCTCATTTGTCTCATAAATTAACTTAATATTATTTTTTTCTGCATATTGTTTGATTGCGGTATGAAACTGTAATGTTTCTCACCAATGGTGGTTTTTGAGTATAAATGAGACATTTGAGACACGAACTGGCAAAAATCCAAGGTACCTATTAAATACCGATAATTTTTAAGCAAAAAAAGCATAATATGTTTTTTTCATTATAAGAAGGGTAAATTTTACTGTATATATGCGTATTGCATATATGGTAAATATAATATATGCGCATGATATATGTCAAGGGGGAAAAATGGGCAGATTGATAGAGAGTAACATTAAACATTATTTTTTGTCATGCTGAACTCGTTTCAGCATCTCCACTCCTACTCAATAATTTATAGGTTTGGCAGAAGACCCTGAAAACTTAATAATAAGTCAGGCAAGTTCAGGGTGACTATATTTTTTAATGCCATCGTTGGCAGGATTTTTTGTAAAGCGAAACGCCGTTTCGCTTACTCGAATCAGCGATTCGAGCTACAAAAATTGGTCGCAATGCAGCAAAGCATTATAGTTATTGCCGCTGCAAAATTTCCGATCGATGACGGTTATTAATGTCACCAGTACCGGTTTTGAATATTATTATTGAATCAAAGGCTACAATTATAGCACCACTTCGAGGTTATGCGTAACCGAATGGGGTGAAATGTATATAATCCCGTTTTTAAAAGAATGTATCCCCGAAGGGTGGAATTTTGTAGATCTTAGATTTCCTTAGATAAAAGAACCCTGAAAGGGTGACATTATGAAACTTAGAAACAAAACAAAAAATCGCCACAAAGGCACGAAGAGACAAAGGTACACAAAGAGGTTTTTTTATTGCTCATAATTAATCCGGTTAGGATAACAGACAAGCTCTGACTGTTATGAAATGTGCATTTGTGGTTGGTGACGCTGCGATGAAACTGCAATTACAGTCAAGCATCAATAACTGGGATGGTGGGTTGCTTTTGATTTTAAAGCGGAACCCCCATCGATGTTCATAGCTAATTCCGGTTTTAAGATCAATTATCGTTTTTTTATATCTACAGGGATACTCCCCCCTTCTTAGAAGCGAAGGGAAGATAAAATCTAATTATTGGCGAAGCAATTCAGTTTGGGAATCTTTGAATCACATACTGCTTTTAATTTCCGAAATAGAGCGCTCCATATCCTGCTGGCTCTGGAAGTGACGGCTGATTGCAATTGTTCTGCCATCGGGTGAGCGGAGGCTGAAGAACCAGATGCCACCTGATGTTGAGCTGCGTTCATAACTTGCTTCATTTGCCGCTGCGCGGCGTATATCGCTTTGGCAGGTGATGTTATCAGATTCTGCCCTGCAGCCCGTACACTGAAGCAGAGTACTTCCGTTCTCATCATGCATTTTAATGTAGAACATTCCGTCAGGTCCGTTGTACTTTGTGAATTTGATCTGCATAGTTTTATATATGTTTAATTACCCCTTTTTAAACAAAAAGGAGTCTCCTCCCTGCAGGAATGCAGAAAGTGAGACCCCCTATTGGTCAATACAAACATATATTAATATATCAATCAATGCAATAACTATTTTGGTGGTAGTTTTTTGACAGGTGCAGGATTATTGCTTTAACCCTTCGACAACATGCCATAAGCAGGCAAGAGCTCAGGATGAAGAACCTACGATCGAGTTTATATGCCCTTCGACTCCGCTCAGGGCGACAAAAACATCGATAGAGTTTATATTGCAAAATTTTTTGTGAGACTCAGGATGACAATCATCTTCATATTCTGCGAGGAGTGTAACGACGAAGCAGTCTCATTAATAGAATGCATACAAAATTGATGAGATTGCTTCACTTCGCTCGCAAAATTTATATTTTTCTAGTGACCCCCTCCTGCTCCCCCTGTCAGGGGGAGAGTGACTAAATTAGCCCTTCGCTGGCAAAATTTATATTTTGCTTCTCCAGCAGACGCGGCTTGCTCGCTTAGTGTTATTAATTCATCAAAAGCAGACGTTCCAGCGGAACGTCTCTACAAAAGTAAAACCTTTATTAAAAGCTGATGTTCTATCAAGCTATTGTCTACACAAGGTGTGACGTTTATACAACAATTTTCGTCTGGATCCTTCGCTGCGCTCAGGATGACAAAGCTATTTTTTTTTATTCCCTTCGATTTCTTAATATTTTTTTGCGGGACTCAGAGAGACAAAATTGCGCGGTAATATGGGGCCGGTGAAATGTTTATTTGTGACCCCCTCCTGCTCCCCCTCATAGGGGGAGGGATATAATATCATTTTTTTTTATTGAGGTTTCGGATGGCTGCTTCCTGGCGAAGCTCTGCGCGCATTGGCTGGGAGCGATAGCCGGAATACATTCCGGGTTCCGTTATGGATTTTGAAACATTGGTTGCCGCAGTGAGGATCACATTATCACAAACAGTGATATGGCCCACGATTCCCACCTTACCGCCAATCATGCAGTTCCTGCCTATCTTTGTTGAACCGGCAATGCCTGTTTGCGCAGCAATGACTGTATTTTCACCGATCTCGACATTATGGGCTATCTGGATCATGTTATCAAGCTTAACACCTTTGCGGATAATTGTTTCTCCCATAGTGGCTCTATCAATAGAACAATTAGAGCCAATTTCAACATCTTCTTCAATTACAACAATCCCCTTTTGCGGAATTTTCTGAAAAGTTCCGTCAGGATTTTTAGCCTGTCCGAATCCGTCAGAACCGATCACTGTGCCGGAATGGATTATAACCCGTGCACCGATCTTTGTTCCCTGGTAAACTGTAACATTGGGGTATATCAGCACATCATCTGCAATTTCAGCACCTGCAAGAATTACAGTGTTCGGGAGGATTGAAACACGCGCGCCTATTTTAACTTTTTCGCCGATAAAACAATTTGCGCCAATTCTGACTTCCTCTGAAGAAATTTCAGCAGTCTCGCTGATAACAGCATTTTCATCAATGCCTATCTTCTGAAGCTCTGTTTGGGGAGACATTATATCAAGCAGGGTTAAAAAAGAGAGGTACGGGTCATCGACCCTTATGAGCGGAACTTTCCTGTCATCAAGCCTCTGGTAAAGAGCATCGTTAAATCTTTTGGAAACAATTACACAGCCTGCTGATGTGCCAGAAAAATATTTTTCATATACAGGGTTAGCAATGAATGTAATTTCGTTTTCACCTGCAGTTTCAATTTTGCCGATCCCGGTAATTTCTTTATCGCCAAGCTCAGTTACGGTAAGCTCACCTGCTATCAGCTCTGCTATTTCGTGAAGTTTCATTTTGTAAAATAATATTTTTAAGACCTCCTTTAAATCCCCTACTTGATAAGGAGAGGCCTTAAAGGCAAAAGCGTTTATTAAAATAATTTTAAATTAATTTTAATAAAATTCAAATAAAAAAAAGACGGCATTAAGCCGTCTTTATATCAAATTTTTTATTGCGATTCAAGCTTCTTTATGACCTTTTGTGTCAGGTCATAACGGTCATTCATATACAGCAGCATAAGCTGAGTTGAGCGGTCAATTATAAAATCGTACCCGCCTTCTTTTGCAACATCCTGGATAGCTTTAAATACCCTGTCCTGAACCGGCTTCATTAGCTCCTGCTGTTTCTGGAAGTACTCCCCGCTCTCGCCGAATTTATTCTGTTTAAAATCAGCAAGCTTCTGTTCCTGCAATTTGATCTCTTCTTCCTTCTGGGTTTTGATCTTTTCCGTCAGGATAAGCTTTTTCTTTTCATAGTCATCTTTCATAATAATAAGACTGTCATTAATTGCCTGCATTTCGATCTTCCATTTCTGGACAAGGTTATCCAGGTTTGTCTGCGCATCACGCGCATCCTGCAGAGTTTCGAGTATTACTTTAGAATCAACATAGCCTATTTTTTGCTGGCTAATTGCAGTGCCGGCAAGAAAAATAAGAGAAAAAATTACGGCAAATGATAGTTTCATCGCTTTAGTATTTGGTTTTAATAGTAAATGCTTGAATTAAAGCGTATAGTTTTATGAAATATGACTTAATTTGATTTGAAATTCAATACTTTTTGTTAATTTGATGCTTTGATTTTAGTTTGTGTGACAATTTTTTGCTTTTTTGCTTCGACTCCGCTCAGCACGACAAGATTTTTTGCTTTTGTGATTCGACTTTGATCTTTAAAAAATCTCCTTATTCAGGGGGAATGCCCTTTATGACGATGAGGTTTTTAACTCAGATTTCAGATTTACGTCTGGATCCTTCGTCGCTGCCGCTCCTCAGGATGACAGAGCTAATTGGTTTATTTTATTTGGTAGATATTATTCTTTTAACCCTCACCCCCAGTCCCCTCTCCCAAAGGGAGAGGGGGAATTACCCTTAATTTTTGGGTGTTTACTCCCCTCTCCTTATTAAGGAGAGGGGTTTGGGGGTGAGGTATTCTTACTTCAGTTTATCTAAAACTTTGAATGTTATATCTATTTCTTTATCGCCGTAAATGAGTGCATCGCTGGCTTTATCAAGCACCATATTATACTTTAATTCTTTAGCAAGATTTTCAATAGCTTTGGTGATCTTTTCTTTTACGGGTTTAAAGAGCTCAAGCTGAACGTCGTATAAATTTTTCTGAACGTTCTGTTTATAGATGGAAAGGTCCTGGTCGAGAGCCTGAACTTCTTCCTGCATCATTCCTAGCTCGCCTTCAAGAGCTTTTATCTGGTCAGCATTCAGCTTTCCTGCTTCTATCTGTTTCTGCGCATCTTCATATTTAGCTTTAAAAGCATCAGCTTTTGCTTTGATATCATTTTCTTTTACTGTGATAGTATCAACATACTGCTTCTGAAGCTCTTCGAGCTTCTTTTTTACATCCTGCGCTTCGGGCAGCTGAGCAATAATCACTTCGCTGTCAACAAAGGCAATCTTTACCTGGCTTGATGCTGATGCTGCCACAACAGCGATCATAAATAATGCTATTAAAATGTTTTTCAATTGTTTCTCCTTAAATATATATGTTAAATTTATTTTTCTTTTAAAAAAATGTACTGTCCGGCAGTTTTACTGCATGGCAGTTATGCTGCCTTGTAACTTAGAATCCCCTGCCGAACTGGAAGTGGAAGAGCCATGATGGGTCTTCATTATCAACTATCTTCCTGTCAAAGCCGTAGCCAAGATCAAAACCGATTATACCGACTGCGGGCAGCATAAGCCTTGCGCCAAATCCCACAGAACGCTTGAGATCAAAAATATCTGCTGCCTTGAACGATGACCACAGGTTGCCCGCTTCTGCGAATACCATTAAAAAGATCGGGATAGGATCCTGTGAAAGCGAATATCTGAGCTCAACACCGTATTTCATAAGAAAACGGCCGCCAACAGGTGAACGTACTGAATTTACGGGTCCGACTGTCCTGTCATCATATCCGCGAAGTGCAACTGTATTGTATGAAAGTCCGCTGCCGCCCATAAAGAAAAGCTCATTTGGCGGAACGTAGTTATCGCTTGAAAGGCTTGATATGCTTTCAATATCAAACAGTGAAGCAAGAACAAGCTTTCCGGAGTTATCGAGGCTCTTATAAGCTTCGCTTTTGAAGCCAAGCTTATAGAAATTTGTAGTACCTATTATATTCGCACCTGCTACTTCCGCAGAAAGCGAGATCTTTGAGCCGACAGACGGGAA
Source organism: Ignavibacteria bacterium (assembly GCA_017303675.1). Lineage (NCBI taxonomy): Bacteria > Pseudomonadati > Ignavibacteriota > Ignavibacteria > Ignavibacteria bacterium. The sequence continues at coordinate 32,833 of JAFLBX010000002.1, read as the reverse complement.
TATCGGACTATTGGTAGAATTCCTTGAAATAACCTGCCCTATACTAATCTGTGTCCTTAAGCCTGTTTCATAAATACCAGCACCGTTAATAACGTTTGTACGCTGGAACTTCAGGAACCAATCACCGCGGAAATAATCATCGGGGAAGCGGAAACGCCTACCGACATTAAGCGAAGCCCCGGTTTCCTGTATTTCGTAAGTATAGTTCTGTTTTGTATCGTATAGATCTATACCTGCAGAGGTTGGCGTATTGAACAGCCAGGGTTCCGTGAAACCAATACGGAAAGTACGGTAAGTACCTTCGGTACCGAAATCCCATTGCAGTGAAAGTATCTGACCGGCGCCGCCCGAAAACGGATCGAGAATATCGAAGTTATTGAATGTTAATCCAAGGCTGCCTGAAAAACCGAATGTTTGGCTGTAGCCAACAGAAGCGTTAAGCTGGTCAGATGAGCGTTCTTCAACCAGGTAAACCAGGTCAACAGTACTGTCATTTCTCTGAACAAAATCATAATTAAGCGCTTCAGGGTTGAAGTAATTCAGCTGTGAAAGCTGCTGCATACTTCTTATCATTGCAGTTTTGTTGAAGTACTGCCCGGGCAGTGTGAAAAGCTCTCTGCGGATAACTTTATCCTGGGTTTTGGAATTACCTGAAAACTCCACGAGGCCAATCCTGTACTGGCGGTTCTCGCTGATATTAATTTTTACATCAACATAATTGTTCTCTCTTACAGTTTCATCAACATCAGCGCTGAAGCCAAGGTATCCGTTATCGAGATACAATGAAGCAATATCAGACTGGCTTTCGTTGCCGCGAAGGTTCTGGTTGAATTTCATGTAGTTGTACACATCGCCGCGTTTCATATCAAGGCGTTCATACAAAGTGGAATCCTTGTAAACAGTATTACCGTCAAATGTGATGTTTCCCATTTTGTATTTCGGGCCTTCAGTCACTTTTATGGTAATATCAACATCTTCTTTATTGTTTTTGTAATCAAGCTTATCTTCAACAATTGTAGCATCTTTATAACCGTTCTGCCTGTAATAGTCGATAATAAATTCCTTATCTTTTTCATAATCAGCGCGGTTGAAGCGTGCTTTATCCCAGAACTTCCACCAAACGCGTTCGGAGGTTTCTTCCATCGCGCCGCGGAGATCGCCGGATGATACTTTGCTGTTGCCTGTAAAGCGGATATTGCGTACACTTATTTTAGAGCCTTCGTTTATCTTAACGCGAAGCTGCGCTTCGTTGTATGAGTTCACGAACTGGTCAACCTGCACAGTAGCAAGCGGGTAACCTTCGGTTTCATACAGCTTGGTGATGTTGTATTCTATATCTTTAATAGTCTGGGGTGTTATAACCTGCCCGGTTTCGAGGGGAATTTTATCTTTGAGGTCGTTATCGCTGAACTCATCATTTCCTGAAAATTTTATATTATCCAGCTTGGGAAGCTCTTTAACCTTAATGACAAGATATGCTCCATCGCCTACTTTTTTATCGACAAGGATCTCGACATCACTGAAAAGCTTCATGTTCCACAGGTTCATAATAGCAGCCTGCGTAGCTTCTGAGGGGATCATAATTTCATCACCCACTTTTAAACCGCTGTTGGATACGATTATCCTGGAATCATAAAATTTATTTCCGTCTGCGTTGATGGAAAGTATTTTATATGTTCTGGGACCTTCATCCTGGCTGAGGATGCTGAATTGAAGTGTGAATATGAGGGCAAAAAATAAAAAAAGAACTTTCTTTATATCTCTCATTAAGCTTTTTTCTTTGTTTGAATTTGTTTAGTAGTCATTCCGAACCTGCGCTCCCTGTTCTGGTATTCGCGTATAGCATCATAAAGCTGCTGCCTTCTGAATTCAGGCCAGAATGTTTTATCGAAATAGAATTCAGTATAAGCAGATTCCCATAGCAAAAAGTTACTTATTCTGTAATCGCCGCCTGTCCTTATAAGCAGGTCAGGATCGGGTATATCATTAGTTACAAGGTATGAAGAAAATGTTTTTTCGTCAATATCAGCTTTACTTAGTTTGCCTGATTTAACATCTGCAGTGATGTTTTTTACAGCATTTAAAATATCCCACCGGCCGCTGTAGCTTAAAGCTAAAACCAAAGTCATGGTCTTATTGTTCCTTGTTTTTTCAATAGCCTCGTTAAGCTCATTTAATACCTGTGGAGGCATAGATGACATATCGCCAATAGCCATAAGCCGCACATTATTTTCATGGAGCTTATCGGTTTCACTGCGAAGCGAGCGGATAAGGAGCTTCATTAATATAGCTACCTCGGTTTTGGGCCTGCGCCAGTTTTCAGTTGAAAATGTATATAAAGTCAAGTATTTAACGCCGATCTGTCCGCATGATTCTACAATATCACGTACTGAATGCACTCCCTGGCGGTGGCCGAAAGTTCGGGGCTGTTTTTTATCCTGAGCCCAGCGCCCGTTGCCATCCATAATTATAGCAATATGCTGCGGAATTTCACCGCGCTCTTTAAGCTGGTCCTGAACTTTTTTATCTGAACCGGTTGGTTCGTTAAAAGCCATTATAAATGATTAAATCCGGCTGAAAAGCCGTGCAATTTTCTGTTAGTAAACCAATAATTTAGCGTATAAACTGCAAAAATACAATTGAATAATTTATCTTGGCGGATTGGGGCTGCGGGTTAAAGGTAGCGGGTTGCGGATTGGTGTCCACGTTACAAATTGCAGGTTACAAGTTGCAGGTTACGAGTTTAAGTATTCGCGGAGTCTCACCGAAGGAGGACTCTGCGGGGACTTAAATAATTTATTCAGACCTCCACATGCAGTGGCAGTCCTTCGGCCTAAATCCCCTCCTTGTGAAGGAGGGTACTTAAAAACATCATCTCCCCCTTAACAAGGAGGAGTGGGCTTCAGCCCGAGGGGGGTCGTTTTGAAGGCAAACGGTTTGAAACCCCCCTCCAGCTCCCACGTGTCTTCGACAGTTCTACGACCTTACAGGGGGAGAGTGATTTCCTTTTAAGTCTTCGGGGAGTCTTTAAAAACGACCCCACACTACACTCCCTTAGAAACAAGTCTTTCAGCCCAAAGGGGTGCGTGAGACACTAGATTTAGTTTTTGTCATCCTGAACGAACGAAGTGAGTGAAGGATCCAGACGAAGATTTTAAATCGCCATAGTTGGTGTTTTATTTCTTAGAGATTCTTGGAATGTGTCTATTGAGGGTATTTTTTCTGATGGACGTCTGGATCCTTCGCTGCGCTCAGGATGACAAAATTAATTTATATATAAGATGAAGGTTGAAGTCCAGTGGATTATTTCTTTAAGACATATTGTTATGTGATAATTAAGCATGTTTTGCAGATGGACGTCTGGATCCTTCGCTGCGCTCAGGATGAAAAAAATAACTTATAGGTTAAGCGGAGATTGAAGCCGGGTTCAGGCAGGATGGATTTTATGCGGGATAGATGGTTACGGTAAATCCGGTTAGTTAAATTTTCCGCATTTAAAGAAATACTGTGCGTAAGCTTACCGCTTTGCAAGGTGTATTGCCCGAATGCCCCGAATATTATATAACCTGCAGTCCGTTCTTCAAAGTCATCAAGCCTTTGCTGGCTTGATGCATATTCAGAGCTTACGCCGAATGAAAAATTTCCTGTGTTGTAATTTAATTCGCTCTCCCCTTTCATTGGCGGAATCTGCGGCAGCGGTGTTGAAGTATTTTTGATCTGGCCGTAGGTGTAACAGAGCGATGAAGTAAACTCAAATTTCTTGCTGAGCTTAAGCTCAAGCTGTGCTTCGAATCCCGCGAGCAATGCATTTACACCTGTTGTTTGATAAACGGGAAGCAGTGTAGCAACATTTATCTTTCCTGTATTCCGGGGGATAATGTAGCCGTTAATATCATTATAAAAAGCTGTTAGCATTGCGTATTTTGTTTCATCCTTATAATAAATGAAAAGTTCTGTACCAAGCGCTGTTTCAGGCTCCAGTGCAGGATTGCCGATCTCATATGAATAAGCCGCAAGATGCGGACCATCGGAATACAACTCTTCAATTGTTGGCACACGGGAGGAGCGGCTGATGCTTACACCTGAATTAAGATATTTCGAAAAGCTGTAAATCCCCGAAAACGATACAGCGAAAGTATTAAATCTGCGTGCAAAAACTGAATCAAGATTGGCAAGCTGCGTCACCTGCTTAGGATCGATGTTGTTCCTGTCATATCTTGCGGCAAGCTCTATGCTTAATTTTTCAGAAGCGCGGAGCTCTTCGCTTAAATAAATTGCGGCATTAAAAGACTTAGTAGGCGGCGAAAAAACGAAGCCGCCGATATTGAAATCACGGTGATCAATTGATGCACCAAAGGTGCCGCGGGTGAATAACCCGGTTTTATTATGAATAAAGTTCAGGTAACCGTTATAGTTCAATATCCTGAACTCTGCGCCGATAATATCGGCGCGTTCATATTCAGTATGTTTGTAATATGTACGGGCAAGATCAAGATCAATATGATCGAGAAATTTTGATTCAACTTTATAATGAAGCTTAAAGCTGTACTGCCTTTTCAGCATTGAAATATCGACTCCGTTGGGATGCGCTCCGACAAAACCGCCTGGAATGCCGTAATCTGTCTGATATTCGCGGATTGAAATACCTGTGAATCCCCACGGTTTTACAAAGCTTATTCCCCCGGCAAGATTAATGGTTTTAATATCGGAATTTTTCAGTTTGCCTTCGAGAGTTTTAAGATCGCCTGTCCTTCTGTAACTACCTTCAAATCTTGCAGCGAAGCTTTTATAAGGCAGCTCCATTACACCTGAGCCTAAGTAACCGGAGTTTGATGTTTCACCGAATCCGCCCATCTTAAGATGAATTTGCGAGGGCACAAAGTGCGGTATTTCATACCTGATAACATTTATAACCCCGCCAATTGCAGAAGGTGTTTTCATCAGTATCTTGGGTCCGCGCTGAACTTCAATTCGTTCAATTGTGAACGGTTCAACAGTTACTGAGTGATCAGGTGAAGTTGCTGAAAGGTCAACGGTTTTTATGCCGTCTTCGGTGACCATGACTCTATCCCCGCTTAACCCCCTGTAAACAGGACGAGATGGTGCGGGTCCCATAGAGCGAATTGAAATTCCGGTTTGATTTTTAAGCGTAAGCGCAAGAGTTTGGCCAAGATCCCTCATAAGTTCTTTTTCTTTAAGCACTGCAGAAAGCTCCAGCAGGTTATCGTATTTTGAGCGCGGGTGGTCATCGGTAACTGTTATTACTTCAGTAGAAAATCCGAGCGGGAACATACGGAAATAAAATATATTGCCGCTGCCGGGTGAGATATTGATCTCAGTAGAAATGGTTTTAAATCCAGCAAGTGAAAGCTCGATTGAATAATTACCCGGTGATGAAACACTCAGGCTGAATTCACCTGAAGTATTTGTAAAAACGCTGCCGCTGATATTTTTCAGCTTTACCAGAACGTTGGAAAGCGGTTCATTATCTTCAGCATCAGTAATAAAACCATTTACAAGCAATGAATCACCAGCCTGTAAAATAGCATTTGCACCAAATAAATCAGATGCAGCAAAAAACATCATACCCCCTGCTGCCAGCAGCAGGAGGTATTTATGTAAAAGCCTTACATGCATTTAGTTTACCCTTACAGGAATATTTCTTGTTCCGTAAACCAGGTTTGCATCCCTGAAAAGCCTTATAGAGATTAGTGTATTTCCTGCAGCAATACCTTCTATCTTAAACGAGAACTCACCGGGCTTATTGGTAAAGTTTGCTATACCGGTTGGATTTGCATTGGCAGATAGTGTATAAGAATCACATGGCTGAAAGCGTTCACCATCTTTATCAAGCCAGTATATTTTTAGCCTGTTTGTTGATGAGCCTGCGTTTATAACTAGGGTATCACCTGTCTGAATTCCGGCAGAATCACGGGCAATTATAATATTGGATATTGTATCTATGATAACAAAGCCGGCAGGAGCAGGTATTTCACACGGGTCAACTTTAACGGGAACAAATGGGATGGTAAAATCAGAGTGCCCCTGATGCAGAATTTTGACCTGCATTGAAGTTGTATCAGTTGAAAGTGAAAGCCCTTTGAGATGAAATGCCCAGTCATTCGGGTTATCCATTACGGTTTCAATTACAGAGGCATCGCGTATAGTAAAGCCAAGAGTATGGCTGCCATCTGAGGGAGGAGTAATAACATTTCTGTTCTCATCCCAGAAAAAAACTTCCCAATGAGCTGATAGTATATTATAGGGAGCTTTAAGTGTATCACCTGCCCTTACAACTGCATTAAAAACTGAAAGCAGTGTATCAGATGTGCTGCCTTCCGACAAAATGAAGAGTCCTGCAGGTTCAAAATGTTCGCTTTGGGGAGTAGTAACATTATCTTCACCGCAGCCATTGATAATTAAAGCGGGTACAAATATAATAGAAAACAAAACCAATAAAGCAAATTGCTTTTTGATAAAGCGCATAGTAATACCTCTTATGAATAATTTTAGTTATTAAACATGAAAATACGGGGTAATACTATGCAGCGGGAGGTGCGCGTGATTTTAGATCCTGTAATGAATAATTATGATTTATCGGAGTGGAGAATAAACGGATAGTAAATTCAGCTTCAAATACCGGGGTGAATGGGCGGATGCATTCAACAACAACCTGATGAAGTGAATTATTAAAAATACATGCTTCGCATTTTGATTGCTTTGGGGTGCTTTCACAATGCTCATGGTGATGGAGGAATTCCGCCCCATTTATTGCAAAAAATGCAAAAATGAGAAGAATTGAAGCAGAGTATTTGCGGAATTTATTCAATGTGCTGCAATATTAATAAAGAATGAATTTTGTAACAAGTCAATTTATGCAATGGTTAGAACGGATGTTTGTGGCAGATAGTTTCTTTAAATGTTAACGGTATGATTAGAGGGTGGAAAAAAGAAAAAGGGACTTTTGAAGTCTGTTATTCAAGAATTGTGAAAAATTGTAGTCATGTATTGCTCAAGTTATCTTTGCAATTTGTTGCCTGGATCCTTCGCTGCGCTCAGGATGACAGAACTCACCCAAAGAAAAGGAAACAAGATGAACCGTAATTGTCTGAATTATTTTATCAATATCATTTTATTTGTCTGAGTGAATTCACCTGAGCTTAACCTGTAAAAATACACACCGCCCGAGTAGTTTGATGCATCCCAGTTGACAGAATATGTACCGGGAGTGAGGGATTGATTGACGAGAGTTGCGATTTTCTGACCAAGTGAGTTATATATATTTAACCCCACCCCCAGCCCCTCCCCAAAGGAGAGGGGAGTTTGAGGTATGCTGAATTTTATAATTGTAGATGGATTAAATGGGTTAGGGTAATTTTGTTGAAGTGAAAAATGTTTTGGTATTTCGCTGCTAATCTGGTTAACGGATATTACTCCTCCCGTTGTAGTTCTTATAAATGTACCTCGCGTTCCGCAGGCAAAGCCCAGTGTATCATTAAGGAAAAAAACAGATTCAACGGTAAAAATTCCGGGTAATGAATGATAGATCCAGTTTCCTCCGGCATTTGTGGTTTTATATATACCCGTTCCTCCGGCAGCATACCCTGTATTAACTGAGGGAAAATGGACTGACAGGATCTCATTAAACAGATCGCCTTTAAAAGCAAGTGACCAACTGTTTCCGCTATCTGTTGTTTTAAGAATTGAGCCGTAAAAATCGGTATCAGAGCCTGAAATATAACCGGTTGCCCCATTTACAAAAAACACTGACTCCCCTTTTATATTATTACTTTGACTGCTCCACACAGAACCGTTAGTAGTTTTGAAAATTTTAGTATTATTAATTCCGTATTCAACGGCGAAGCCGTTTTGTGATGAAGTAAACCAAACAGAGCGCATACCAAATCCGGATGACGAATGCTGGAGTACCCAGTCTAATCCCCCGTTTGTTGTACCATAAATATTACTCTGAGATGTTGCATAGTTTGCGCTCCATCCTGTAAGTTCATTTATAAAGAAAATTTCACTTACTGAGCCAAGCAAATTACCACCGGGAACAAGTACCCAGTTTATCCCGGCATTAGTGGTTTTATGAAGCCTGCCGCCGGCTGCAAAGCCGGTTTGAGAATTCAGAAAAAAAATATCCGCAACACCGGAGTTTGAAGGTTCGTAATTATTGAACCAATTTACTCCGCCATTAGTTGTTTTGAGGATCCTTGACCCGGGCGGTGTAAATGTCCATTTTTCAACCATAAAACCGATTTGCGCATTTACGAATACAACATCAACAAGATCATTTTGCGGATTTAGTTGAGTAACAATCCACCCTGACTGAGCGAAGCATTGGCTGCAAATAAACACATAAGCTATAAAAAAGTATTTTCGCATATATTTTACTTTATTAAAACCATTTTATTTGTTTGAGTAAAACCACCTGAGCTTAACCTGTAAAAATACATACCGCTTGGGAAGTTTGAAGCATCCCAAGTTGCAGAATATGTACCAGGAGTGAGCTGTTGGTTAACCAGGGTTGCGATTTCGCTTCCGGAAATATTGTAAACCTTTAAAGATACGACCCTGCGGGTAGTCTCTACAGACGGAATGCTGAAATTTATTGTTGTTGAAGGGTTGAAGGGGTTTGGATAGTTTTGAGAAAGGGAAAAAATTACTGGAATATCAGATGTAATCGATTGAACAAGTGTTACTCCACCATTTGTAGTTTTTATTATCACACCGCCATCACCGCATATATAGGCATTGAGTTCATCTATAATATCGGCAGACCTGAAGATAGTATTTAATCCGGTTTGTGACTGATGCCAAACTAACCCTGAATCGATGGTTTTAAGTACATATCCCTGGTGGCCGGCAGCAAAACCGAATGCACCTGCCATATCAATGCTGTTAAGCGCTGATGGAAATATCTGCGTTGTCCAGTTAACGCCGCTGTTAACTGAACGGGATATTCCGCCTGTTCCATCCCAAACATTGGAAACACAAAGTACGTTATTTGAATTTAAAAAGATCACATCCCGCAGATTGCCTTCATTGCTGTTGAGATAAAATGTCGAGTAGCTCCAGTTCACTCCCCCGTTCGTGGTTCTTGCGACGAGCGGCTGAAAAATGGCATTCACGCCGCATGCAATTGCAATTGATGCGGAAAGTGAATTTATACCGTAATAATTCGTTGAGAAAAATCCGCCGGATGCGACCACCCAGTTTAACCCGCCGTTTGTTGTATATAGCAAAGTTCCTTCTGAGCCAGAGCAGAAATTCCCGCTGACCGAAAGAAGGTTATCAGTTACGTTACTTTGCGCAGTAAGCCAGCTACTGCCGCCAGTGGAGGTATAGATAATTTTGCCGTTATTGGCGCAGGCATAACCAGTTTGCGGTGTAAGGAAATAAACGGAATTAATATTTTCAGAAATTCCGGTGACCTGTGAAACCCAGTTCAGTCCCCCGTTAGTGGTTTTGAGCATAGTGCCGGAAGCACCGCTTACATACCCGGTACTGATATTGATGAAAAAAACCGACTTAAGATCAGCAGAAGTATTTGAGCCAAGCTGAATCCATTGAGAGTGTAAAACGGAGCAAACTGCCAGGAATAAAACGGCAATTATTCTATTCATTGTTATGTTTTATTTCCTGTAATTTACTAAAATATTTCTGAAAATAAAAAATCCCGCTGATTAGAACGGGATTCATAATTTAAAAAGATATATTTTATTAATTCTTCGGACCGTTTTTATATTTATCCGGGTCGCTTTCGAATTTCTTTACGCATGATTTGCAGCAAAGGTAATACTTGGTGCCTTCATGCATTACAAATACATCTTTAACAACTGCCTCACCCATAACCGGGCATGTCATTTCTTCTTTGATGTAATTCATAGGTTCTTTCTTGAATTTAGCAACGCACCCTTCGCAGCAGAAAGTATAATCTTTACCATAATAGCTTACTTTAACTCCCTGGCCTTCGCCGATAGCTTCACCTGAAACCGGGCATGTCATGCCTGAAGAAACTGTGGAATCACCGCCGGCATTGCCGTGTTTATCGCAGCACTGGCCATCTTTATTTTCATTTGATGACTTCATATCGCCGCAATGGCTTGAAGATTTATCTTTGCAGCATTCTTTTTCCTGGCTGTAAGTATTTGAAACAGTAAGAGCAAATAATACAACAAATATTGATGCTAAAAATAATTTGGTTTTCATTTTTTATATTCTGATTAATTTAGATATTCGGTTATTTCAAAAAAAGTTGCGCTTGAAATAAATATTATCTAAATCCGTATGGCTAGATTAGTGAGATAAGTATCGGTTTGATATTTTTGCGGGGGTGAATAAAATATAATTTTGTTGCTGTGAATAACATTCAATATTTCCGCATTTGAAGCTGAAGTGTTCAGCAGAACTTTTTGGTTTGAGAACTGTCCTGAATTCTTGAGATCGTTATAAAGATCAGCCGCAGGCGGAGCCTGTTTTACAGAGCAGCCGCAATGTGATGTAATACGTTCATTAAGAGTGATCTTCAGATTTTTAGCGCAGCATTTTTTAACAGTGTGGGTAACATGGCAGCATTCATCGCTTGTATTAAGTGCTGAACAATGAACAAAAGATGAAAAATTAAGTGTAAAAACGGAAAATGCCGTTAACACAGAAAGAATTAATTTTGTAATATTTTTCAATAATTTACCCATACTTATACAACAAATATAACGATTTTATATGTTTAAAGTTCCGTAAAAAGTGCAGTGTTTTATTCTTTATAATGTCACCCCTTCGGGGTTCGGGTTTTAAGTTATTTAGATTATTACAATAATTTCACCGCTTCGCGGTTATGGTAAAATGATATTTTATTACAATAATCCCACTGCTTCGCGGTTATGGTAAAATGATATTTTATTACTATAATCCCACTGCTTCGCGGTTATGGTAAAATGATATTTTATTACTATAATCCCACTGCTTCGCGGTTATGGTAAAATGATATTTTATTACAATAATTTCACTGCTTCGCGGTTATGGTAAAATGATATTTTATTACAATAATCCCACTGCTTCGTGGTTATGGTAAAATGATAATTTATGTATTACAATAATGCCACCGCTTCGCGGTTTTTAAAAGCAAAAGTACAAAGAATTAATAAAATCAAAAATTTCTCTAATTGATAAAATTAATCCCGAAGGGATGTAATGATTGTAGCTTTGATTATAAAATTTATTTACAACCCCGAAGGGGTGACACTATTCATTCATACCATTCAAATAAATATTTTTTATCGTATTCAACTTCGAACTTTTTCAGTAAATCTGTATATTCTTCCTTAAATGATTTTTTCTTATGATGTTTTTCCTGGTTCAGAATATAATTATATACTTTTTCAATTTGAGACCTTGAATATGTGAAAGCACCATACCCCGCCTGCCAATTAAACTTACCATTAACCATATGATTATCATTTATGAAGTTTGATGAGTTATTTTTCATTTCACGTACAAGATCTGAAATCGCCAATACCGGTTTTAATCCTACGAATGCATGGATATGATCCGCCATTCCGTTTACTATAATTGATTTACACCCTTTCCCTGATATAATTCCGGATAAATAACGATTAATTTCTTCCTTATGTTCTTTTGAAATAAGATTTTGTCTGCCCTGTACAGAGAAAACAATTTGGACATAAAGCTGTGTATAAGTTCCTGCCATATTTAATTTATATAATATCACCCCTTCGGGGTTTTGATTTATAGTGTATTGTTAATTACAATAATATCACCGCTTCGCGGTTTGGTTTATGGACGATTGATTATGACAATAATTATATAACCGCTTTGAAATTAAAAAAGATAATCTAAAATTATTTAATCAAAACCATTTTGTTTGTTGCTGTAAACTCTCCCGAAGTAAGTCTGTATAAATACACACCGCTTGGATGGTTTGTAGCATTCCAGTTGGCAGAATATGTACCCGGGGCGAGTTGTTGGTTAACGAGAGTTGCGACTTTCCGGCCGAGTAAATCATACACAGAAAGGAATGTATGTACCACAGATGAAGTGGCTGGAATATTAAAACGAATAGTTGTTGATGGGTTGAAAGGGTTGGGGTAGTTCTGGAATAAATGAAAATATTTCGGAATTTCACCAGTTATATTTGTAATACCAACAAAAGCTCCTCCTCCATCAGTTGTTTTCAGAATTAATCCATTTCCCCCTACTGCAAAACCTGTGTTATTATTTAGCATGTACAAACCACTTAAAACAATTGAGACCCCACTGACTTGCAAATTCCAAGTTAATCCTCCGTTGAGTGTTTTTTTAATTGTCCCACTGCTACCTATTACATAACCTGTATCTGTTGAAGTTAAATTTATCATGTAAATTGTTCCAACAAATCCTGAATTTTGCTGAGACCAGTTAAAACCGGAATTAGTTGTTTTCAAAATTAATCCGTTAGCTCCTGCTACATAACCAGTATTTGAATTCAGAAAATCAATTGTATAAAACTGTTCACCTTGAATAGTTCTGACAATTTGCCAATTAGTACCTGAATTTGTTGATTTATAAATAGTCCCAGAGTCACTTGCAAGGAACCCTTCATTTTGTGTAACAAATTCAACGGACTCCAAATCAAACTGAGAATTTGTATTTAAAGCTAACCAATTAATCCCGGCATTTGTAGTTTTAATTAATTTTCCGTTATAACCAGATGAATAGCCTGTTGAAGTGTTGATAAAACTAAAACATCTAAATGCGGCAGTTGAATCAGTATAACTCAATACCCAGTTTAGTCCGCTATCGGTTGTTTTCAAAATCTGGCCATAATTACTTGATACAAAACCAACACTTGAAGAAATAAAATATATTGCTTCAAAAGATGAAATTGCCGGAAAATTTTGGATTGTCCAATTAATTCCGGAATTCGTAGTTTTTAAAATAACTGAAGGAAAACCGCCACAGGCAAAACCGGTGTTTAAATCAACAAAATGAGTATTGTACAATAAACTGTTAATTCCAGTATATTGCTGGACCCAGCCAGATTGAGTGAATACATGATTATTTAAATTAAATGAAAATATCAAAAGGAATATAGTAATTAGTCTCATTTTTCATTTAGGAAATTTTTAAATTTATGGCTTTAGTAAACATTATAACTTCACCCCATTGGGGTTGAATTTAATTTGCATAAAAATAGACTGCTTTACCATTGGTGCCGTCATTAATTTCACCATAGAAGGTTTCATCCATTTTCACTTCCTGCTTATCAATCGTAAGATACCTTGCAGTAATTTCCACTTTGTTATCTTCATAAATGCGGAGCTTAACATAGTTGTTAAGATAGCCTCCGAAACCTTTAAGATATATCATAACTGTTTCAGAGGTTGAAATAAAAGCTATATTCTTGCCTATGACACCGGCCGCAAAATATTCATACGGCATGATATCCATACCGCCAACAGCATCGGGGGCTTTGAGCGTATCACCTTCTGAAACAAGCAAACAATCCTTATAATGAATTACAGCATTTACCCTGTAACCTGATTTAAGCGCATCAAAGATCTGGATAAAATTTGTTAATTGTTTGGGTTCAGCATTTACAGCAGAAATAAAGATCAGCGATAAAACTAATAATTTAGAGAAATTTTGCATATAATTTCAGAATTTAATGAGAGAATGTTTCTAAATTGCAATAAGATTTCAGTAAATGCAAGTGAACAAACTATTTGATTTAACGGGAGGAAATAGTATTTTTGTTCAATTGAAAATTAATAAATTAAAATAATAATATTATGGCAGACTTAAACCAGCAGCTTGACGCTGTAAAATCAAAAGAGAATTTTTTAGAAAAGATAACCAGGATAATACCGGGATATGACGGTTATGTAAACAGGGATAATTCCCGTGAACTTGATACAATATTAAGGAATACCCTGGCGCAGAGGCTTGATGCAAACCAGGTAAAGCTGAAAAATGTGACGATCAACCTTTCACAACGCGGCAAGCTGTTCGAATCAGATGGTATTGATAAACTCGATAAAAAGCTGCAACTTTGCACGGGCAAGTTCAAAGCAGCCGCCAGAGGCTACAGCGGAGCATTTGATGTTGTAAAGGTAAAAGAAGATAAGCTAAACCAGCTATACCAGTTTGATGCCGGCCTGCTTAACAACGTGGATGTAATTTCAGCAGCATGCACTGATATGGAGAACAATTCAAAAGCCAATGTTGATATAAAGGCAGATATGGAAAAGACCAGCCTGCTTTTAGATGAGCTTGTAAAAATGTTTGACCAGCGCGAGCAGATATTGAATACTGTATAAAGCTACAATTTAAATTCAAACTTTTAAAGGTATTGCATTATAACGGCAATACCTTTTTTTATGTATAAATTCCATTACTACCGCATATCAATAAAAATATTAGTCAAAATCATTAGAAATCGATAATATAATATCATTTTATATACAGAATAAATTTATTATAATATCAGAAGTAAGTATTTATATTTCCAAAATTTTAAGATTAAATTTGTTCAGAGCAGCAGGAAATATTGCAAGGAAGATCAAATCTACTCCGCTATTTCGTGAAAATTCAAAGATAGTGGACAATATTCTGATCTTACTATTTGTGTCATTTTTTGTGGTCGGAGCTGATCTTACCAAGGAAATGGCGAAGGGCGAATTCATCTTCTTTGCCTGCATACTTACAGAAACCCAGACAATTGATTTTAACGAGATCATTGATTCATTAAAAATTGATCCGCCGGTTATCGGCTTGATCTGTATTTTAAACTTTATTCCTCCAAAGAGTGACGTCTCGGAAATATACCGCGGAAGAGCTCCACCGGCTAAACCCTCATTTTCATAATTTCACAGCTTAAAATTGCTTCAGGTTATCTGAATAAAATCGTTCTTTTTTAAAGGGCGCTTGAATACATTGTTATGATCTGCATCCTCCGTTTGGTCATAATGATTCAGTGTGCTTTTTATAGCGGTTATTTTATAAGATTGCCTGCAGCAAAGATTTTAGCTATATTTCATTTGTGATAAGAAGAAGGCAGGTATTGACCGATTTTCGCCGGTAAAGGCGTTATGGATATTATCTCACCCTGCCTTCAGAATATTTATTTATAGAATGAAAAAAATAAAAATTAATACAGGAGCATATAATGTTCATAAATTATAGGTTTCTTGTTCTGCTATGCCTGTTAGGAATTTATACATCAACGTTGTATTCACAGGATGACCCTGTTGATTCACTTGAATACAAAACAGATGAGATAATTATAACCGGAACAAGAGTAGAGCAAAAAATCATAGATATACCATACCCGGTTATGAGAATAAACCAGACAAACTGGATAACCAGCAGGAAGGTTGGCGTTCAGGATATACTTCAAACTATCCCAGGTTTATTTCTACAACCAAGATATGGAAATCACGACACCAGAATAACTATCCGCGGATACGGCAGCCGTTCAAATACAGGTATCAGAGGCGTAAGGATACTGCTTGACGGGATCCCGGAATCAGAACCTGACGGACAGACCAGGATAGAGGCTATTGATTTCGATGCAATAGGAAGGATCGAGCTGGTAAGGGGTTATTCATCATCATTGTATACAAACGCACCCGGTGGTGTAATAAACTTTCTTACTGATAAATACTTCCCGGTTTCATTTTTCCAGCTTAACAATGAATTCGGCTCATATGATCTCCGCAAGAACGGGTTCAAGATGGGAATAAATTCAAAAAACTCAAGATTCATGTCCTCGTACAGCTACCAGAACTATGCAGGTTACAGGCAGCACAGCCAGGAATACCAGCACAGGCTGAACAGTCTGTTCGAGGCAGATTTCGCACCGAACTCAAAACTTTCTGTTTACGGTTATTACGTCAACGGACTTATAAAGCTGCCGGGAGCTTTAACGCTTGAGCAGTATAATACAAATGATACCGCTGCCAATATAAGATCCCTTAATCGTGACGAGAAAAGATATTCCAGGAAAGGCAGAGTTGGAGTTACACTACTTACAAGCCTTGAAAAAGGTAACATGAAACATACCTTTGAAGCCACCGGTTACGGAACTATCAAAATATTTGACAGGGTCGCAAGAACATACCGGCTTTTCACCAGAAACGGTATCGGGGGTTCATTCAGGTATGTTAACAAATACACATTTGGCGGCAAGCTTAAATCCAATCAGCGGACAAATGAATTCACAATCGGAACTGACCTGTTCTACCAGGATGGACCGATACGCGAATTCACTAACGCCGGCGGAGTTAAAGGAGATGACCTAATTGGTGTATCAAATGAAGTGATTGCAAATGTTGGAGCTTACGCTTTAGACCAGTTTGAGCTCATTCCGCAAAAGCTATCATTGCTTGTAAGCGGCAGGTATGACAGGGTTATTTACGATTTCCAGGATGAGCTTGCGGGCTTCCGTGATACGACTAGGATCTTCGCAGAGTTCACACCAAAGGCAGCACTGAACTTTAAGCTGACACCGCATATTGCGCTGTACACATCATTTGGCTTAGGGTTCGATTCCCCTGCCGGAAATGAGCTGGATAACTATGTATATTCATCTGATAACGGACAGCATACCATTAACCCTGACCTTAAGCCTCAGAAATCAACCAGCTTTGAGGCAGGTATAAAGGGAGAAATAGCTAGCTTTAAGAAGAAATATTTCAAGAACACATTTTTTGAACTATCATTCTACAACACAAAGATAGAAGATGTAATCGTTCCATTTGTTGTTGACGGCGATGTTTATTTCAGGAATGCGGCTGTATCAAAAAGAACAGGTATTGAAGTAGGAGTAAATTCAGAGGTAGTAAAAGGGCTGACATTAAAAGGCGCATTTACATACCAGGATTTCAAATACGATAAATACGAAGCCGGAACAATAGATTCAACCGGTACATTAACTAACGTAGATTACAGTGGGAACTTCGAACCTTCGAACCCGAAGATGTTTCTTTCAGGCGATATAATGTACCAGCATACTTTCGCAAAAAAATATACTGTGTATGTTAAATCGAACTTCCAGCATGTAGGTGAAATGTTCGTTAATGACGCAAATGTTGACAGTCTGAAAACTGCATCATATTCACTTATCAATGCACAGATCGGCTTTGATCTGAACTTTGATAAATTCAGGCTTGTAGCATACGGCGGTTTGAATAATATTGCCGATAAAAAGTACGTAGCATTTATCAATATCAATTCAGATGCAAACAAAGATTATTACGAGTCAGGTCCGGGGAGAAACTTCTTTGGCGGCTTGACACTGGCATATATGTTCAGGTAGTAATCATATTTACATTATCACATAAGGCAGGGTCTTTTGAGCTGAAAAAAAAATCAGCGGGAAAATCAGCCCTGCCTTTATAATAAATTCGATTTTATAATAATGCAGGATATTTCCAAGAGGAAACAACAGGCATCAATATTAAGGCTTTTCAGGAAGGTTCACAGGACAACAGGCGCGCTGCTTTTTATATTCTTTTTCTTAACTGCATTAACAGGTTTAACTTTAGGCTGGAAAAAGAACAGCGGAGGTTATATTCTGCCGGAATCTTACAAAGGGAGCTCAACTGACGTTAAGAACTGGATCAGCTTTGACAGTCTGCATACAATTGCGTGCAAAATTGCAAAAGATTCTATTTCGCCAGCACTTTCTACAGAGCTTGAAAGAATTGACGCACGACCTGATAAGGGAATGGTAAAATTTGTATTCATTGAAGGCTATTGGGGAATTCAGCTTGATGCGGCAACCGGAAAGCTGCTGCATATTGAGCGCAGGCGCTCTGATTTCATAGAAAATATTCATGACGGCTCATTATTGGATTATTTTTTTGAGACCAAAAATGAAATATTTAAGCTTATCTATACAACTATTATGGGTTTATCGTTGTTACTATTCACAATAACGGGATTCTGGCTTTGGTTCGGTCCCAAAAGGATGAGAAGAAAATCTCATGCAGTAATATCTAACTGATCTTGTTTTAGTATTTTTATAAAAATGCATAATGGCTAAATTTACAATAATGATTTGCAGAAGGGAAAATTTCATGAAAATATTATCATTTCCGCTCAACATAACAACAATAATTTTTGTGTTCTCATTCAGCCTTTTTTTTGCTGAAGAAAAAACAAGCTCTCAATGGACGAATTTCCAGATATTTCCTTCGGCATTTAACCAGATAGAGCCTACAATTTCAAGGCACCAGTCTAACCCCCAGATACTTTTTGCCAGCGCATATACAATCAACCTGAATTCAAGAAGTGAAGGCACGTATTTTTCAACCAACGGCGGTTTGAACTGGTTCGGAAGCGATGTTTGCTCCGGTATTCCTGTTCAAAATCACGGAGGTGACCCCGGTACTATAATAGATAAAAATGGTATTTATATATTGACACATTTAGGCAATATCCAATCCGGAATGTTTGCGAACACTTCAACAAATTTAGGCGCGAACTGGTCTGCCAATATAACAATACAATCAAATGTCGATGTTGATAAAGGCTCCCCGGGAACTGACGACGCGCCGGCAAGTCCCTTTTACGGCAGAAGCTATCTTGCGTGGACTTATTTTGTTTCACCTTTCAGGATAGTAATGTCATACACAACTAACAGCGGTTCAAACTGGTCATCAATAATAAATGTTAATAATGGTTTTAGTGGCAACCGTTCATACGGTCCCGCAATTGGTGTAAATTCCCAGGGCACATTATTCATAACATGGGCATCATCAATACCCAACTCCCCTTTCACAGAAGATTACATTGGAATATCACGCTCAACTAATGGTGGAGTGAGCTATACTGTAAATGAAAACGCAATAGATATCAATGGTATCAGGACTTCAACACTTTCACCGTGGACAATCAGAGCGAACAGCTTCCCGGTAATTGATATAGATAAATCAGGCGGCAGCCGCAACGGCTGGATATATATCGCAACAACAAGTAAAAATCTTGCGCCGGCCGGCAATGACCCTGATATTGTTATGTTCCGCTCAACAGATGACGGCAACTCATGGAGCAGCGGTGTACGCGTTAACCAGGACCCTATAAATAACGGGCGCAACCAGTTCTTTCCAGCAGTAAGAGTTGATGAGAACGGCGGGCTTAATATTATATATTATGACAGCAGAAATTCCGCGGACTCCGTGGATGTATATCTTTCAAGATCAGATAACGGCGGAAATACATGGACAGATTATAAAGTTACCACACAAAGATTCAGACCCAGCCCTGTTTCAGGCGCAGGCGGGGGAAATATGGGTGATAACCTGGGGCTTACATCGGGCAACGGCAAGCTTTATCCAGTGTGGATGAGCAATCAGCCGGATGCGGTGTTCAGGATATGGAGCGCGATAATTGATTATACTACAATTGGCGTAGAACAGATTGGCACCGAAGTACCGAAGAATTTCAGTTTAGAGCAGAACTATCCAAATCCGTTTAACCCCGAAACAAAGATATATTTTAATGTGCTGCGCGGAGGATTTACAACGCTTAAGATATATAATTCCGCTGGAGCATTGGTTAAAACACTGGCTGAGCAGGACCTGAAGCCGGGAAAATATTCCGCTAAGTGGAATGCGGCGAATGAACCAAGCGGAGTTTATTTTTATACTCTTGAGACTGCGGGATTTAAGGAAAGCAAGAAGATGATATTGGTGAAGTAGCAAAGAGTGAATTTCAGAAAGTTTCTAAAAACCTGCCAGGTCTTAAAGACCTTGCAGGTTTTCGCTTTTTGCAGCCGAGCCACTCTCAAAATCAGGCCTTAGGTTTTAAGGGCTCGTTTAGATTTTACTTTAACTTATACGAACCCTGCTCCAGCGGAGTCCCGTTGGAAAAGGGTTCGGTTACGGTTTCATTTATCATTAAAACCTGGCAGGTTTTTTATGACCTAAATCATTGTATTGCCTTATTTGCTGTATGATATTTGCAATGTAACTATTATTACCAATAGAATTTTATGCGATACCCGAGCCTTGATGAATATAATTCCGAAATTAATTTACCGGTATTTGTTTTGTTTGCCAAAATAGCTTAAATTGATTAATAATTTACAATTTTACGCTTGACTATAGTTTGATTTTATATTAATTTGAAATATATAATTATATATAAAACCCGAATCCTTTGAGTTTACTGTGAAAACGGGAAACAAGCCAAACTGATACAAACCGAATTATTAAAATATGCTTAAAAAAACTAAAAAATCAACAAAATTTATAAATGCTAAAGCATTTTACTTTGCTGTGATGTTAATTGTTATTGGGTGCAGCACAAGTTTTGGACAGAGTATAACATGGCAGAAAGCAATTATTGCACCAGGAATACAATATTTTCATTCAGTAATACAAACCCCGGATAACGGTTATATTGCAGTTGGCAGAGATCGAGAAAGTTTTATAAATGATTACATGTATATTGTTAGATTTAATGAGAATGGTGATACATTATGGTCAAGAAAATTAGACCGTGATGAAGCTACGAGCGTAATAAAAACAAATGATAATAATTATGCATTATCTGGAGTAAATGGAAGTTTTGTAAAATTTGATATAAATGGTAATATACTAATTATTGGTAATTTTTATGATGAAAACCTAAGAATAAATAAAATATTACAGGTAAATGACGGTAGCTATTTTATGTGCGGACAATATTTCCCAGGGAATTTTTATCCATATTTATCCAAATATAATTCAGATGGAACTAAAATTTGGGATTCAGTTTATTCAAGCTCATTTTATTTGGGAGGTTATGCTGATATGATTTTTTCAGATGGTTACTTAATTTTAACTGGTGATTATTTTCCTTCTGGTTCGCAACCAACAGAGATTTTCCTTGTTAAGTTAAATCTTACTGGTAACCAATTGTGGTTTACAAGTGTCCCAGGATTTTTTTATCCAAACGTTAGGAGTCTAACAGAAATTAAAAGTGGTAGTTTTTTTGTTGGAGGAAATTATAATGATCTTGATGCCTTTTTAGCAAAATTTTCAAATGATGGTTCATTTTTATGGCTTAAAGGATATGATACAACTTTTTCAAGTACAAATTATAGTATTGCACCAACTTTCGATGGTGGAGTATTAACTTGCGGTTTTAACGATTCAATTTCTAACCATCCAATTAGGGTAAGAAAAATTGACAGTAATGGGGTTGATATATGGAAAAAAATGTATGGATTCTTTGGCAATACAAATTCGGCTTGGAATATTAAGCAGACTACAGATAGTGGAGCAATTATTGTAGGTAGAACAGATATTCAACAGGATGATGGATATATATTAAAGCTTGATAAAAATGGTGAGTACAATCCGATTGGCATTAATATAATTTCAACGGAAATAACTTCAAAATTTAGTTTATATCAAAATTACCCAAATCCATTTAATGCAAAAACAACTATTACTTTCGAAATTCTAAACTCCTCAAATGTCCAATTAAGGATTTTTGATATCTTAGGTAATGAAATAAATACGTTGTTGAACACTACCTTAAATCCAGCAAAATATACTGTGAACTTTGATGGTAATAGTTATTCTTCTGGCATATATGTTTATCAACTTACTGTAAATTCTCTCACCAATAAATCAATTTTATATTCAAAATCAAATAAATTAATCTTATTAAAATAATGAAAACAATAACCAGTTTAGTTTTAATATGTATATTACATATACATTTATTATATTCTCAATATGATGACTCGACTGATGTTGAAGAATATGTAGAAATTTTCGTAAGTAATTTCTCAAGTGTTCCAATATATGCTCAATTTTTTCCGGTAAGTGCAGTATTTAATGGTAAAATTCTAGGTAATCATTATCCGAGATTGTCTTTTTTAGATCAACGAACTTCTGCAATACCAAGGAGATCTGGCGGACCTAATTTGAAATATCTAGTTGGATTGGACGGTTATGCTTTAAATAATAGAGGACCATATGAAGGCTATTATCAAATACCCGTAGGTGGAAATATGCTTTTGGATGAAAATTCCTCAGGTTCAAATAGTGCTGATGCTGAATTTGGATATGGTATTTGGAAATTAGCTTTGTACTACGTTGTTGATGAAGTGTTTTACCTTATTAATTCAAATCCAATAATTTTAGATTATAGAGATATGAATTATTCATATGGCGGTGCAAATTCCATGGCAGTAGATTTAGACATAAACATTTATAATACTACGGGTTTAAATGCAATTAAATACAGATGGTTTGGTGGCCCTGGTTACACTTGTGATGAAATTAGTTTATTTGATCCAAATTTACCAATACTTGAGCAAAATATTATCAAGTGTTATAAACAATATCATAAATATATAAATGGTAACTTGTTAGTGCCAGAAGTTACACCTAATATAGGAATACATGGCATTTCTAAAAGCGACGAACTACTTTATCCTATTGATGGGACAAATTCTTCGATCGTCCCATCTCCATATACTATTCCATACCAAGAAAATCCAGGTAAATTATACAGTCCTCTTTATATTAATTTTAATCATCATGCAAAGATAAAATGCGGGAAAATATTTTCAGTAGAAAACGGGTCCTACTTATTATTGTATAGCACTAATAATGGTTTTAATTATGCACAGTTTACTGTTGGTGATAATCCTACTTCAAACTGTAATGCAGTTTTTATTAACCAGACAGGAGGTTATATCTATCTTTTACGAAACACGCAATTTTTTGTTGAAAATGGATCGCAATTATATCTGGAGAAAAACAGCCATATTTCAATGAACAACTTTGGTGCTGCAGTAAGAATAAAAACAGGTAGCACTTATTGTAATAAAGGCGCATTTATAAGCGGTGGAAAAATAATTATAGACAGAGGTGTAACGTATTGCATACCAGACCCGCCCTCCAGGATAAGTAATTATTTACAGGATAGCGCAAATGTAATACTTGAAACAGGTGCAGAATTCGTTATCCCAGATAGCACGACCTATATTTTCGAAGGGAATGAAACTGCATTGATTTGTAATGACAGTTCCACAATCAAATTCGGAAAAGGATCGAAACTTATTTTTGAAGATGGCGCAAGAATTAATGCAAATGGCTGTAAGTTTACAAGTTATGATTCAACTGATACCTGGGACGGCATCTATCTTTCCGATGACGCAAACGATACATTAATAAACTGCGTTATACAGAATGCTTATAACGGAATAAATATTACTCAGCCAACATCAATCGGCTTAACGGAATATTCAACCGTAATAAATAACTGTACATTCAAAAACACTACAAGCACAAAATTACTTAACCAGGTTTATATCGATGGCGCTGATGATATTTTGATAAAAGACTGCTCAACTGAATCAGGTATCTCATCAGGATTTGCTTCATGTATAGTAATGCAATACTGCCCTTCAGGC
This sequence comes from Ignavibacteria bacterium, assembly GCA_017303675.1. Taxonomy (NCBI): domain Bacteria; kingdom Pseudomonadati; phylum Ignavibacteriota; class Ignavibacteria; species Ignavibacteria bacterium. The sequence goes on along the minus strand of JAFLBX010000002.1, from coordinate 9,411 downwards.
AGCGTTGTAATTACTGATAATAGTTTCAGCAATTGCGATATCGGCATTACAGCAATACAATCCTCTCCATATATTGCCAGAAATACAATAACAGGCTTAACAGGTTCGGGTACTGGACTGTATCTGGATAACTCCAACGGCACAATTGAATACAATATTGTAAATAACTTCGAAAAATCAGTTGAATGCAGTTATTCTTCGCCATATTTACTGAAAAATACATTTAACAATGCATCAGATATGATAGTTCAGCTTTATTCGGCCTCTGTACCTGTTATGAGACCCGTAAATTCCGGCACAGTAACAAGATGGCTTGGCGGAAATAATATTTTAGCAGGTATGCCCGTTTCAGGCGCAATGGTATTGGAAAAAGAAAGTTACCCGATGATGGATTCAGGCTATAACTTAATAAGCGTAAACGGGTATAATTATATATCAGGCGAATTAGACGGTGATCTTGAAGCAACAATGAATTATTGGTTCGATAGTCCTCCTGTAACAGCATATTTTGATGTATCAGGCGGAGAAGTGATATATGACCCGTTATTCAATGGCACAAGTCTGCCAAATATGGATTATTTTGAGCTTAATTCTATAGGATTTGGAATGTATGACAGTGTATTTGTAATAGATAACGGTGATAATCCGTTTGCAGGTTCATTATTCATGCAGGCATATTCAAATGAAATGTCAGGTAATTATTCAACTGCAATTTCAAAGTACAAAGATGTAGTTTCAGAATATAAAACATCAACCTTCGCAACAGTTTCACTTGCGAGGATATTCAACTGCCTGGAAAAGAATAACGGCAGTGTAACAGATTACAATAATATCCAGAGCTATTATGCAAATATCAAAAGTGATACCAATAATACAAAGGAGTCCAGGGAAATATCCGAAGACTTTGTCATTAAGAGCAAGGTAAGGCAAGGTAATATCATGGAAGCGGTAAGCGACTATGACAATATTTACCAGAACAATCAGAATACACACAAAGGCACTCACGCCCTTTTAAACAAATTATGTTTGTTAAAGTATGGGTCTGGGGGTGATAATCCGAACAGTGGTTCAACTACAGAAAGCAAAATCAATGTATTATCGCTTATCAGTGGCAAAACGTTAAACCAGAACATCAGCAGCAATACAAAAAATACACCAAGGTCGTTTAAACTGCATCAGAATTACCCAAATCCGTTTAATCCAACAACAACTATACGTTATGAAATTCCCCTCTTGAGAGGGGTGTCCGAAGGACGGGGTGTGTTTATTACAATCAAGATATATGATCTTCTAGGCAGAGAGGTATTCAGTGTTAACGAATACAAACAAGCGGGGAGTTATGAAATGGAGTTTGACGGAAGTGATTTGGCGAGCGGGTTGTATATATATCAAATTAATTCAGGTGTTTTTTCAGATTCGAAGAAGATGGTTCTAATTAAATAGCGAGTTGAATTCCGATTTATCGGAATGGAAATTTCTTAAACCTGCCAGGTCTTAAAGACCTTGCAGGTTTTCGCTTTTTGCAGCCGAGCCACTCTCAAAGCCTGACCTTAGGTTTTTAGGGTCGTAAAGGATTTATCGTTTGATCGAGATCGAACCCTTAAGGGGTCGGCTACTGCAGGATAGTTAAACAATTAAACATTCCCTAACCGGAGTTTGTTTTACCCCTACGGGGGGAATGAGAGAGAGAGAGAGAGAGAGATCGGTGTTTAAGAATGAGGAGAAAGAGTTGGTTTATAAAATCCCCAATGCAGATTTACCTTGGGGTTCGATTTTGTAAAGATCGTGGAGAGATGTAATACTGAAGCTCTTAATCCCCCTTTTCAAGGGGGACTTTGTTCTGGTTATTTAACAATAACCATTTTTTTGGATTCGGTATAGTCTCCTGCTTTGAGCTTGTAGATGTACACACCTGAAGCAAGTCCGGGATTTACGAACCTGAAATGATTAGTACCAGCCGGACGGTAACCTTCTACAAATACTTTAACCCGCCTGCCGGTTATATCATATATAGTAATATTAACAAAATCACCTTTGGCAAGATAGTATGAAATGTTTGTAGATGGGTTAAATGGATTGGGGTAGTTCTGCCCCAATGATGAGCTTTGGGGAACAATACTATTGCCCGGGGTAATTCCGATAACGGCAGTGTTATATTTTAATATGGCTCCGTAGGAGCCGAAAGCAAATCCTAATGTAGGTGAAAGGAATTTAGCCGCGTAAACGGCAGTGGAATCCGGTGCGGGAATGCTTATCCATGGTACGTTCTGATTGCATGAATCAAGGTGCACTGCCCATGCCTGCGCAAACGAGAGCGGCATCCATACTTCCTTTTCTGTTCTGAAGGCGAGATCGCGTGCAACGCCGAAGAGTCCTGTATTCAAATATCGCCATGACGCAGTATTATTGTAGGTGGTTGTAGTAATTGCACCGAACTCAAAATCACCCCCGCATGCTACGATTTTATCTGCATTAATATGCTGAACGTCAAAAAGCGGCTCAGGAGTTAAACAGAAAGTGCTCCAGTTCACACCTGCATTTGTGGTACGCCATACAATACCCACAATATCATACTTGCCGCCGGCAAGGTACCCGGTATTTGCATTAATAAAATTTATCCGGTTCTTCGGGAAGCCGTATAGAAGAGGGCAGCCGGCTGTATCTATGACACATTCAGTCCAGTTACTTCCTCCATTTGTTGTCCGGTACACTTTCCCGCTGAAACCTGTGGCATAGCCGGAAAGTGAATCAGTGTAATAAATATTGGTAACAACGTAATTGGAATCAGGGAATCTGGATTGTGACCAGTTAAGCCCGCCGTTAGTGGTTGTAAGTACAATAGAGCCAATGAAAAGGTAATCGTTTGCAAGCGCCCAGCCAAGCCTTCGGTTGAGGAAAAAAATATCATCAATATTGTAATTTAAAACGCCGGAATTCTGAAGCTGCCATGTGCTGCCGCTGTTGGTTGTATGAACAATAGTGCCTGAATCGCCTGCCGCCCACCCGTAAACTGAATCAGGAAAGATACATTTGGTGAGAATTCTTTCGGTTGGTGAGTTAACATGAAGCCAGTAATCCTGCGCATTTGTGTTAACAGCAGAAAAAAACAGGGTAAATATAAATAATATTATGACAGGAATTATTTTCATTAAGATAAAGACAGGATTTTTATTTGACGAGAAGCATTTTAACTGATTTTTCAGTTTTCCCTGCAGTTATTCTGCAGAAATAAATTCCGCTGGGAAATTTTGAAGCATTCCATGTAATACTGTGGTATCCTGCAGGCTGAAAATAATCCATGAGAACTTCAATTGACTCACCAAGAATATTGAATACTTCAGCTTTTACAACTGTTGAATAATTTAATGTATAATTTATTCTCGTTTCGGGATTAAATGGATTGGGGTAATTCTGCTCAACAGTAAAAGATTCAGGAATATATTGATTATTATTACCTGATATTCCGATTATGGCAGTATTGTATTTATATATCCTTCCTGAATCAGCAATTGACCACCCCATTGTTGGGGAAACAAAAAATGTATAGTTTATTCCCCCGCTGCCCGGATAAGACACTTCACGCCAGTTAACTGCATTAAAACCTGAATCAGTATTAACAGCAAAAATATCTATATAGTCAAGGGGAACCCAGAATTCATTCGGGGTTCTCATACCGAGAGATTGTCCCCTTCCCAAAAGCTGTGTTACGGGATCGTATTTCCATTCAACCCCGCCATTGGTAGAGTATACATTGCTCAGGCCATACTCAAAATCTCCCCCTGTTGCGAAAATGATATTCTGATTTATAGCCTTTATTTCATAAAGCGGTTCAGAAGCGACACAATAAGTTTTCCAGTTTAGCCCACCATCGGTTGTACGCCAGGTCATGCCCTGTATATCAATTTGACCGCCGCATGCAAAGCCGGTAAGATCATTTATGAAATAAATATCATTTTTTGGAAACAGATAAAGTGTGGGGCAATATGCAGTATCAATAAAAGTATTGAACCAGTTGATACCGCCGTTGGTTGATTTAAGTATGTAGCCGCTGTAACCGGTAAGGTAACCTGTTGTTAAATTCCTGAAATAGATCTGGTTGAACACAACTGTGGTATCTTCGAATCTGGAAAAATTCCAGTTCGTTCCTCCGTTGGTAGTTCTAAGTATAATTGTGCCATCATAAAAAAATCCATTGGCAATAACCCACCCTGTATTCTGGTTGATGAAAAAAATATCATCAATTGTTTCAGTTGTTCCAGAATTCTGCAAAAACCAGTTATTGCCTGAATTTGTGGTTCTGAGTATTGTACCTGAATCACCCGCCAGCCAGCCGTTAAGTGTATCGGTGAAAAATCCTTTTTTGAGCTTCTGGTTTGTCGGCGAGCTTACCGGCAGCCAGTATTGCTGTGCGAATACTGATATACTGCCAAAAATCAATAATATTAGTATGTATTTTTTCATTCCGGTTAAATAAAATATAACATAATTAAAAAATTAAGGTTAGGCAATAATAGTTTCCGAATAAATTGATAATTTACTAAGTCATAGCACATGCTCTTTTGATGGGTATACTGTTTGACCCCCTCTCTACGAAATAAAGACTTGATCAATGATTCTTCGAATCTTTGATTCGTAGAAAGAGTCGTAAACCTGCTCCCTTTTGGTATGGGCGAGGGTGATTTGGTGTTTCGGGCAAACAGTAAAGGTTGACCTCACCCCCTGCCCCTCTCCTGAGAGGAGAGGGGAGAATTTTTGAAAGATCATAGTATCTGAACCTGCAGTTGATTTTTCTTTGTTTTCATTGCAATAGAATATGGTTATTAGTAATTTTGAAATAATTCAAGTTAAATAATTGTTTTCCACCTCCATCCAAAAATGCTAGATATCAAATATATCAGGGAAGAATTTCCGATAACAAAAAAATGTTTCCAGGTTTACGGAAGCACAGAGCCGAAAAATCTGATCTATCTTGATCACGGCGCATCAACTCACCCCTGCAGTACAGTATTAAATAAATATATCGATTTCATAAAGAACTACTACTCAAATGTTCACCGCGGCAAACATTATTTAAGCATGATAGCCACGGAGCTGTTCGAAAGAGTTTATGATACAATATTCAGATTTATAAATGCCAGCAAACCTGATAACGCGATAGTGCTTACTGCCAATACAACAAGCGCGCTTGATATGACTGCATGGCTGATGAAGGACCATGAAGGAATAACGCTGGTTTCGCTGATGGAGCATCACAGCAATGACCTGCCGCACAGGCACAGGGGCGAGACACTGCACTTCGGTGTAAATAAAGACGGCTCACTAGACCTGAATGACCTTGAGACAAAATTAAAAAACAATAAAGTTAAACTTGTAGCTGTAACGGGAGCATCTAACGTTACGGGATATATAAACGATATACATAAAATTGCGGAGCTTGCGCATAAACACGGAGCGCGGATACTTGTAGACGCGGCGCAGCTTCTTGCACACAGGAAGATAGACGTAAAACCGAATGACGATCCGCAGCATATAGATTTTCTTGCGGCGGCGGGACATAAAGCATACGCGCCGTTCGGGTCAGCGTTTTTATTCGGTCCGCGTGATGTGCTTGACAGGGTTCAGCCATACACACCGGGCGGCGGAACTGTGCTGTTTGTCAGCGAGCATGATTACATTTACGCAAGCTCACCTGACAGGCATCAGGGCGGGACTCCCAACATAGCCGGCGCGATAGCGCTTGCGGAATCGCTTAACTTTTTAACTGCTGCAGGACTTGATAACGTAAGGCAGCATGAAGTTGAACTTACGGAGTATGCGCTGAAAAGATTAAAGGAAGTGCCGGAGATAAATATTTTAGGTGATATTCCCGCAAATAAAAGACTTGGGGTGATTACATTTAATATAGGCGAGCTTAGTAACGGGCTTGTAGCTGATATTTTGAACCACGAAGCGGCAATTGCAACCAGGAACGGTAGGTTCTGCGCGCACCCCTATCTTAGCTTTTTGCTGGGGAGAGATGATTCCGAACAAATTATAGCACGGCTGCGCAGCGGTGAGAAGTTTGATATTGGCGGAGCGGTGAGGATATCGTTTGGCATTTTTAACACGGAAAGTGAAGTTGATGATGTGGTTGAAAATCTGAAGATGATAGCTAACCGGAAATGGAAAGCAAAGTATGATGATGATTCCGCTTACTTTGACTGCAAGGGCGTGCAGCTGAGCGCATCGTAGTGTGTTTTTATTAGATAGGTAAACAGGCTTTTTTATGACTCAAATCATTGTTCTGCCTTAATAGCTGCATTATATTTGTAATGAAACTATAATTACCTATAGAAATTTATTAGATACCCGAGCCTTGATGAATATAATCCCGAAATTAATTTACCGGTGTTTGTTTTGTTTGGTATATACAGCTTAAATTGATTAATAATTTACAATTTTACGCTTGAATATAGCTTGATTTTATATTAATTTGAAATATATAATTATACTATAAAACCCGAATCCTGCACGTTTACCGTTAAAACGGGAAACAGACCAAACTGATACAAACCGATTAAAATTTTAAGAAAAATGAGAAGAAAACCTGAAAAACTTATAGAATTTCTAAATGCTAACGCATTTTATGTTGCTTTGGTGTTATATTTTTTTAGCCAGATTACGTTTGGACAAGAAGTAGTTTGGCAAAAGACAGAATTATACTCTAATTGGACAACAGGAAATTCCATTAAGCAAACGAGTGATGGAAATTACGTTATTGCAGGAAGAAGAGGCGGAAGCGGTTACTTGGGCTTCGTGGCAAAATTAAACAACTTGGGTGATACTTTATGGGTTAGATACTTACCAGCAACTATTGGAATGACATCAGTAATTGAAACTTCATCCGGTGATTTTGTTGCAGTGGGAGACAACCGATTGGTTGTTAAATTGAGTCCATTGGGAAGCATTATCTGGATGAAGAACATTCCTGAAACTGGATATAGTCTGTATTTCTATCACTTGATAGAAACTGTTGATATGAAAATTGTGGCAGTTGGTAAATGCGAAACGGGTAGTCCTACTATAAGGTCAGGCTACATGGTAAAAATTGATACTAATGGCAATAAATTGTGGTCGAAAATAATTAGGCCAGGAAATACGCAAAGCACCCTTCAAAATGTCAAACAATTGCACGATGGTGGATATATTCTTTCAGGCGGAATAACAATAATCAATAACGTACAACAACTTTTGATTAGAACAAATATTAATGGAGATACTTTATGGACGAAGAACTATGGTAGTTCATTTAATGAATCTGGAAATATTGTATTTCAGACATCAAATTATGATTACTTAATTATTGGAACGATTTGGTATAATAATCAGCATATCAAGTTGTATTACACAAAAACAGACAGTTCGGGAACTTTGGAATGGTCAAGAATTTATGGAGATACAAATACATATTTTAATTTGCGATCTTCGGACTGTGCTGTTAAGGTTGATTATAATAATACGTATGTCATTACAGGAGTTAAATCCACTGAAGCATTTTTATTGGCAATAGACCCTTATGGCAATAAAATATGGGAGAAAACCTATCCGATGGATACACTTGAAATTTCCGGATCATCCGTCGACTTATGTAATGACAGTTCTTATGTTGTCTGCGGAGATGCTTTTAATTTCCCCCCGCTTGATCTGGATGCGCAATTTCTTTATGTTTTAAAAACTACTAAAGCAGATCCAATAGGAATATATTATAATGAAATTGAAACCCCTGTAAAGTACAGACTACATCAAAATTTTCCCAATCCCTTTAATCCTAAAACTATTATTAAATATGAAGTACCTAAATCGACATACATTACTATTAAAATCTTTGATTCTTTAGGAAAGGAGGTAGGGATATTAGTCGACAGGCAACATCAAGCTGGTATATACAGTGTATTGCTTAACGCTTCAAATTATGCTTCTGGTATCTATTTTGTACAGTTTACAGATAACAAAACATTTTCTAAATCAAACAAAATTGTTTTAATAAAATAAACAGGAGAATTCCTTGAATGAAAACTTTAATATATGCTGTTTTATTTTTAGTGACAAATGTAAGTACTTTATTCGCTCAGCAAACGCCTAGAGCAGAGATTTTCATTATGAATAGAGATGTTACAAAAGATATCTTTGTAAAGGTCATTCCCGTTGGGTTTGTTTTTAACATGAAACCATTAGAAGCTGTAGAAGATTATGATAATTTATCAGGTTTTGTGAGGGACTATAGGTATTCTGCTGAAGCTGATTACGATATTACAAATCTTGTAGACAATCATATTTTTGCCGGTAATAAGCGTCTATTGAAGAGTAATAACGGTAGTGAGAACGATCGTTTACGAGGTTTCTTTTTATCTTGGGATGTTTCAAGTCATGACCTATGTGATAGTTTATTTGGAATTGGCAAGTATAGAATTGAGTGTTGGGATGTAGACCCTGATTCTGATCAACTGATAGAACTTATAGACTATATTAATATGGATTACAGTGATTGGGATTTACCTAATTACCAACACAATGATGTATGGATAAGGTTTAACTCGGATCATAATATTACTTTTCAGTTTATTAATGGTAATGTGATAAGTATCGCTCATTCGGATGTTAATCGAAATCTAAAAATATATCAATAGGTCGGCACTGTCAATCCTTTAACTTATTCTTTTTCAAAAACTCCCAACAAAGGTAATTTTAAAACTACCAACGAAAGAAATAATTTGTACTTAAACTTTCCAATAAATGCTACAGATTTTGGTTTCCCTCAGCACAATGATTATAAAAGTCTGTTTTTGAATTTAAGTGTCGCATCAGGTCATAATGCGTTCATTAAGCAAAATGAAACGATGTACATAGAAAACGGAGCAAAGTTTATAGTTTCTGATAATGCTGTACTTACATTCCAGCCGAACAGCACTTTGTTCATTAAAAATGGTGGAAAATTTTGTAACTATGGTAAAGTTAATGGGAATGTAAACATTATTTATGAACGACGTGGTGTAGCGAATTCCTGTTCACCTGCAAACTCACCATTTTTTGGAGGAAATGTTACAATCGAAGACAGCGCAATCGTTGAATTTCCTGACAGTACGACAATAGTTTTTGATAGTACTGCGGTCTTTACAATGATGCCGCATTCAGAACTTAGAATGGGAAAACATTCAAAAATAATTTTTCAGAACGGTTCAAGAATAAATTGTAATAATGCTAAGATTACCTCACTTGACTCGACTGAAACCTGGGATGGCATTTATCTATCTGATGACGCAAATGATACATTAATTAACTGCGTAATACAGAATGCTTATAACGGAGTAAATATAACTCAGCCAACTTCAATCGGCTTAACGGAATATTCAACCGTAATAAATAACTGTACTT